>NZ_JADWOM010000007.1:0-208772 GCF_016106645.1 Acinetobacter sp. ACIN00229 | reverse complement strand
GGCTTTAGCCATGATGATCTTCCTTTATAAACTGCTCATGCAGGGTCACTGCACGAGCGCTTGGTTTTTAACTAAGAATTAGTTTGGGCTTATAGTAATCGAAAGATTACTCGTCGTCACCTTTTTTACCGCCAGTCTGGAACTTAGCGATGATGCCTTCAGCCACGTTACGTGGAGTTTCAGCGTATTTAGCGAATTCCATAGAATAAGTCGCACGACCTTGAGACATAGAACGCATTTGAGTCGCGTAACCAAACATCTCAGCCAATGGAACTTCTGCTTTAATTGCTTTAGTTCCACCAGGAAGATCATCCATACCTTGAACCATACCACGACGACGGTTTAAGTCACCCATGATATCGCCCATGTAGTCTTCTGGAGTTTCTACTTCAACTTTCATGATTGGTTCAAGAAGGATAGGATCAGCTTTCATGAAACCGTCACGGAAAGCGTATGAACCAGCCATTTTGAACGACAATTCATCAGAGTCGACATCATGGTAAGAACCATCGAATAATGTCGCTTTGATACCCACAACAGGGTAACCAGCTAATACACCATTCTTCATACGTTCTTGAATACCTTTGTCAACCGCGCCAAAGAATTCTTTAGGTACTACACCACCAACAACTTCTTCAACGAATTGGTATTCTTTACCAGCTTCTTCAACATCAAGCGGTTCAAGACGTACATATACGTGACCAAACTTACCTTTACCACCAGTTTGACGTACGAACTTACCTTCTTGTTCAACAGACTTTTTGATCGTTTCACGGTAAGCAACCATTGGTTTACCAATGTTCGCTTCAACACCGAATTCACGCTTCATACGGTCAACGATGATGTCAAGGTGAAGCTCACCCATACCAGCAATAATGGTTTGACCAGATTCTTCGTCTGTACGAACGCGGAACGATGGATCTTCTTTAGCCAAACGACCTAAAGCGATAGACATTTTTTCTTGGTCTGCTTTAGTTTTTGGTTCAACAGCCAATGAAATTACTGGCTCTGGGAATTCCATACGCTCAAGAGTAATGATGTTTTTCTCATCACATAATGTATCACCAGTAGTAACGTCTTTAAGACCTACACACGCTGCGATATCACCTGCACGGATTTCATCAAGATCTTGACGTTCGTTCGCATGCATTTGCACGATACGACCGATACGTTCACGCTTAGATTTAACTGGGTTATAAACCGGATCACCTTGTTTAAGAACACCAGAGTAAACACGTACGAATGTTAAGTTACCTACGAATTTGTCGTTCATGATTTTGAACGCAAGCGCAGAGAACGGAGCTTCGTCAGATGCTTCACGAGACGCTTTAGTTTCGTCTTTGTCGTCAAGGATACCTTCGATCGCTTTAACTTCTGTAGGTGATGGTAAGAATTCAATTACAGCATCCAACATACGTTGAACACCTTTGTTCTTGAATGCAGAACCACAAAGCATTACTTGAATTTCAGAAGCTAATGTACGAGCACGTAAACCTGCAATGATCTCTTCTTTAGAAAGATCACCTTCTTCAAGGTACTTGTCCATTAATTCTTCAGAAGCTTCAGCCGCAGCTTCAACCATTTTTGTACGCCATTCGTTAGACGTATCAACTAGGTCAGCTGGGATGTCAGCATATTCAAACTTCATACCTTGAGATGCTTCATCCCAGATAATCGCTTTCATTTCGATAAGGTCAACAACACCCTGGAATGTATCTTCAGCACCAATTGGCACAACGATAGGTACAGGATTACCACCTAAACGAGTTTTAACTTGCTCAACAGCACGGAAGAAGTTTGCACCAGTACGGTCCATCTTGTTCACGAATGCTAAACGAGGCACTTTATATTTGTTCGCTTGACGCCATACAGTTTCAGACTGAGGTTGTACACCACCTACAGCACAGTAAACCATGCACGCACCGTCAAGAACACGCATAGAACGTTCAACTTCGATTGTGAAGTCTACGTGTCCCGGGGTGTCAATTACGTTGATACGGTGTTGTTCGAATTGGTTACCCATACCAGACCAGAAACAAGTTGTAGCAGCAGAGGTAATTGTAATACCACGCTCTTGCTCTTGTTCCATCCAGTCCATTGTTGCTGCACCGTCGTGTACTTCACCAATTTTGTGAGATACACCTGTGTAGAACAAAATACGTTCAGTTGTAGTTGTTTTACCTGCGTCAATGTGCGCAGAAATACCGATGTTACGGTAACGAGTAATTGGGGTTTGGCGAGCCATGATGTCTACATTCCTAAATGTTATATTTAAAACAGGACGCACCAATTAAATTGATGCGCGCGAATATCCAAATAGGCAACTTAAATACCTGCAAAGCTCCCACTTTGATAAAGAGCAATGTTGAATCGAGCTGCTGTACGCATGAATATTCTCCTGAATAAGGCCTGTTTTATCCGCTTAGAAACGGTAGTGAGAGAAGGCTTTGTTAGCTTCAGCCATACGGTGCACATCTTCACGTTTTTTGATTGCTGCACCTTTACCTTCAGCTGCATCAAGCAACTCACCAGCAAGACGTAAAGCCATCGTTTTTTCAGAACGCTTAGCAGCAGCATCTACTAACCAACGCATAGCTAAGGCAGTACGACGGGATGGGCGTACTTCCATAGGTACTTGATAAGTAGCACCACCAACACGGCGTGCTTTTACTTCAACCATAGGACGAACTTTTTCAAGAGTAGTCTCGAAAAATTCAACTGGGTCTACTTTGTTTTTTTCTTGAACACGTTCTAAAGCACCGTAAACGATACCTTCAGCAACAGATTTTTTACCATCTTGCATTACGTGGTTCATGAATTTAGCGATTGTTTGGCTGCTAAATTTTGGATCTGGAAGGATCTCACGAGCAGCGACTACGCGACGTCTTGGCATTTTAATACACCTAATAATATGACACTTCAGGATAATCCAGCAGTTTGTACAAGTGTCATGTACACGACGCTGGCCTTACTATACGTCGCTTGAATTACAAATCTATGAAGAATTCAAACAAGCGAAACGCTAAAGGGCTTATTGGACTAGTTTCCTAGAATTACTTCTTAGGACGCTTAGTACCGTATTTAGAACGTGATTGATTACGATCTTTAACACCAGCACAGTCTAATGAACCACGAACGGTATGGTAACGTACACCTGGTAAGTCTTTAACACGACCACCACGGATAAGAACAACACTGTGCTCTTGTAGGTTATGACCTTCACCACCGATGTAGCTAGATACTTCAAAACCTGAAGTTAAGCGAACACGGCAAACCTTACGCATAGCTGAGTTAGGTTTTTTAGGTGTAGTTGTATAAACACGTGTACAAACACCACGACGTTGTGGACAAGCCTTCAACGCAGGAACTTTGGATTTTTCAACCAAAGTCGTACGACCCTTACGGATCAACTGATTCGTTGTTGCCATATGGCAATTCTCCCGTTATTAAAAAACCTTAAAAAGAAAATACCTCTTTTTAAGGGCACATAATTGTAAGCTAAGATGCAAAAATGGTCAACACGGCAATACTTACCAAATGTTGACCATATCAATCTTTGACAGGATAACTTACAAATCTAAATAGAGTTCAAATTTTATTTTTAAACCTCTTATTTGTAAGGGTATTGTTAAGAGTATTTTTTATCATTCAACTCCTCTTCATCTTCCTCAGGAGTTAAAGCAGGTTTTTGCTCAGTATGCTCATGTTCCTCTACATGTTTATCAGCAAGTTGCTCGATACCTTGGTGAACATTTTCCTGAATTTTTTCTTCACTCTTTTTACTTTCTGTAGGCTTTAAGACAATAGATACTTTTGAAATGACATCATGGTTTTCTACTTTATGATGATGTGCTGCATGAATATTGCCATCTTCACCCACATTTAAAAGACGAGGACTCGCCTTCTGAATGAGCGTTACTGCAGCATAATAGGCCTGTAACGGAGATAAATGCTCACTTGGATGCTCATTTAAATAATGTCTTGCAGCACCAAAAATGGCTTGTGCTTTATGACCAACATCTTCTTGTAGTTTCCAACTATATACGGCGCTTAAAACAGCACCAGCAACTGGTGTAACTTTGCCAAAGGCTGAAAGTTTAGGAATACGGTTTAACCACCCCCATTTAAACTCTCCATCTTCATCGACTAACCAGTTCTTTAAAGTATCAAAATCAGTAGTTGAACCTAACACTTGCTGAAATTGATGAATATCTTGCGTTTCCAACATATTTCGTAATGTTTTTAAAGCTATCAATAAAGTTTGCTTTTCAGCAATCAGACTAATATCAACTTCTTTAAAGATAAACTCGACAACGTCTTGGTCTGTAACTTCCAGAAGATCAAAACCATGTGATCTTCCTGTCTGATAAATCGTTCTTAAAACCAGTACGAGTGAAACAGGAATATCTACAGCAGCACCAACCACACCCGACACGCCTGTAATTGCACCTTGTACAGTTGCAATTAATTTATTTTGCTCGATAAGCGCCTGACTTAAACGTTGAGAACGGCCCGTATCTTTAGTGAGCTCAAATAAATCTTTAGCGCCCGCTTCTTCTAAGATTTTTTCAGTTAAGGTGCTTTTTGAACTAAAGTCATTCAACCAATCAAATAAATAACCTGAGATTTTTTCATCCCAATCTGGGGAAAGAAATGTAGCTACACCATTTACTTTTGTAAAATGTCGCCCAAAGACCTGACGAGTTACTTTCGGCAATTGTTCACGTAGCATTTGTTGAGGACTTTCATATTGCTCAACTTCAAATGGGCTTTTTGTTCTCGATTTTCCTTCAACTGTTTTCCCAGTTGGAATTGGTTCAATTACCTTACTAACGTCACCTGATTGGTTCTGTTGCAAGATACTCAATCCTGTAGAACTGAGCTTTTTAGCCACTCCGAAGACCTGAGAAAACAAATTGTCAGATTGATTATTATTAAATTTTGTCATCAAGTACCTCGATTTTTTAATTTATCTAATTAGACATAAATACTAGGTGGAATGTGGATTTATCTCAACTTGAATGTGTGTATTTTAGTTAACCCTAAATGCAACATACTATGTATTTAGTTATTTTTTTTAAATGTAAAATTGTCATAAAGATTTGCCATAAGAAATAAAAATCCTTTCTGCTATCATGTTAACAACGAAAAAACATGAGTCTTGTTTTCTTACAGCTATATTCTCCTATTTGTTTTCATAGCTGTTGATCACCATAGACTCTTAATATCACCATAAAGGGACCTGTAGATGAAACGTGTTGTAATCACTGGTATGGGTATTAACTCATGTATCGGTAACTCTTTAGAAGCAGTTACTCATTCACTTCAAAATGGAATCTCCGGGACACGTTTTAACCCAACTTATGCTGAACTCAATTTTAAAAGTCATGTGAGCGCTGCTGCAGAACAAGATTTTGATCATATTGACCGTAAGTTAAAACGCTTTATGGGCGTATGTGCAATGTACGCTTACAATGCTGCTGTAGCTGCTGTTGAACATGCAGGTCTTACTGCTGAGCAAATCGGTGGCAATCCACGTTACGGTATCGCAGGCGGTTCAGGTGGTGGTTCAACTGCATCTGTTGTTGAAATGACAGAGCTTTTAGAAACTAAAGGTGCACGTAAAGTAGGACCTTTCTTCGTACCACGCAACATGTCAAACACTATTACTGCAAACGTAGGTGTTGCATTCAAACTGCAAGGTATTGCTCATACAATTACAAGTGCTTGCGCAACTTCTGCGGACGCAATTGGTTATGCGTACAACCTTATTCAACTCGGCAAACAAGACCTTATGCTTGCTGGTGGTGGTGAAGAAGATCATTGGTCTCAAAGTTTATTGTTTGATGCAATGGGTGCGCTTTGCTCAAAATATAATGAAACTCCAGAAACAGCATCTCGTCCATATTCAGCAGACCGTGATGGTTTTGTTATTGCTGGTGGTGGTGGTTTCGTAGTACTTGAATCACTTGAACACGCTCAAGCACGTGGTGCCAATATTTTAGCTGAAGTTGTTGGTTATGCTGCAAACAGCGATGGCGCAGATATGGTTGCTCCAAGCGGTGAAGGTGCTACACGTTGTGTGTTAATGGCGCTTGAAGAAGCTAAGCAACATGGTGTAGACAAAATTGACTATGTAAATACACATGGTACATCTACTCCAGCTGGTGACATTACCGAACTTAAAGCAATGGAACGTGCATTTGGCGAAGGCAATGTACCTCCTCTTAGCTCAACTAAATCTATGACAGGTCATAGCTTAGGTGCAGCTGGCGTACAAGAAGCTATTTACTCTGTTCTAATGATGCAAAACGACTTTATTGCACCAAACATCAATGTAACTGAACTTGATGAAGGCGCAAAACCTTTTGATATCGTACTTGAAAAACGTGATGCAAAATTGAATACTGTAATGAGTAACAGTTTTGGCTTTGGCGGTGTTAACGCTTGCCTTATTTTCAAGAAGTGGGATGCATAATCCCACCTAGGATTATCGATGGATGCACCTTCTGATGCTTTTTTGTGGGTAAAAGCATTACATATTATTGCCGTGGTTTGTTGGTTCGCTGCTTTGTTCTACTTACCACGTCTATATGTTTATCATGCTATGAGTGAAGATGCTGTTAGTCATCAACGCTTTGAAGTAATGGAACGTAAGTTATATCGTGGAATTATGTGGCCTTCTCTGATTGCCACATTAATTACTGCTCATTTTCTTGTAGATTGGGGTGATGCAACTCGACATTACCATCAGGCAACATGGTTTTACCTTAAAGTTGGATTAGTCGCTTTGTTAGTCATCTACCATTTGGCATGTGGCTACTACCGTAAAAAACTTATCGGAAATGCTCACTATAAATCACATAAGTTCTGGCGCTTCTTTAATGAAATGCCGACCTTAATTTTATTTGCTGTTGTGATTTTAGTTGTCGTAAAGCCTCAGTTTTAACTGGGGCTTTTGCTTTTCTTATCCAAGAACTCTTTTATTCACAGCAATAAGAAAACTAGATCTATTTAAAGCTTTATATTTTAAAAACAGAACGATAAAACTAATGAATAACCACACCTCTTTATTTCGCGATATCTAACCTATAGTATGCTAAAGAAATAGATGAACTCATTTAATGGCAAAGCTATGCTACTTTTTAATGCCCTTAAACGCTTAATTCGCACACAATTTATTCTTTTTACGCTTTTTATTTTCCGCCACTTAAAAAACTACCCAATTAGGTATTTGACTGCTCAAGAAAAAGTATTAGCACAAATGGTCTTCGGCGACATGCTCAATTGTGAACAACCTAAAATTATTGCTACTCGCTATCTTCCTTGGCAGTCTTACGGTATTTTTATGGCTCCAAACGGAAATATTTATGTCAATCTTTCCGATTACAGTGAAAATTATGCTCTAGAATCTAAATTTATGCAGGGTATTTTTATTCACGAACTTACTCATGTCATGCAGTATCAAAAAGGCATTCATGTACTACTTAAAGGCGCCTTACTTCAATCAGCCTATTATCTGAGCTTTAAAAGTTACAACCCCTATAAATACACCTACTCTCCCCACAAGGCTTTTAGCTCTTATAACATTGAACAACAAGGTGAAATTGCCCGTGACATTTGCTCTGGTAAAATCCCAAATATTATATGTTCACCGCAAATTCATTTGTAACTAAATAATCAATCCTTCTTTGAACGTAACATTTCTTGCTTAATGTAAATGAGAATTCTTATAAATCAGAAATACTTACCTAAGCTATAAAATCACTCTTATTTAATTCAAATTATTGAAAAAAATATAACGCCCTTATTCCAAATTGGCTTGTGATAAGGCAGTATACAAACAATAAAAATAATGAAGCCTGTTTCTATTCTATACAGAAAATCTCGTTATTTTTACGCAGAAAATATGTGATTGGTATATATTATTGATCTTGACATTTTTGTTTACTATTTTAATTGTTTAATATCGTATCATACACATCGTTGAAAAATTATATCTATAAAAATCAACAATATGTGTATCTATATTCGTTATGATCTAGGATTAGGTTTGAATGAAAAGTTTTAAAGTTGCCCTTGCTCAGTTTTCTCCGCATATTGGCAATATTGACTCAAACACCAAAAAGATGATTGAGCAAGTAAATCAGGCGAAAAAACAAAACGCTGACCTGATTATTTTTCCCGAGCTTTCTGTTATTGGTTATCCAGCTGAAGACTTATTGCTACGTCCAAATTTAAATAAACGTATGCAAAAGGCTTTTGCCCAACTTGCCGAAGTTAAAGATATTGTCATGGTTTTCGGATTTGTGAACCAGACAGATGATGGTCAACGTTATAATTCTGCTGCTGTCATGAAAGACGGTCAAGTTTTGGGTGTTTTTAACAAACACAATTTACCAAACTATGGCGTCTTTGATGAAAAACGTTATTTCCAAAAAGGACATCAGCATTTGGTGTTTGAATATCTTGGACATAAGTTTGGCGTATTGATTTGCGAAGATATCTGGTCAATTAATACCGTAAAACAGTTAAGCCAATTAAATGTTGATACTGTTCTTGTATTAAATGCATCACCATACGAAGTCGGTAAACCACAGCACCGTACACAAACCTTAAGTGAACTTGCAAAACAACTTCACCTCAACATTGTGTACGTTAACCAAGTGGGCGGACAAGATGATTTAATTTTTGATGGCACAAGTTTTGTCAGCAATAAAGATGGTGGAATTGCTTTACAAGCACCAAGCTTTAAAGAAGACCTCTACATCGCTGAATTTGACCAAAAAAACAAAGCGTTTAAAGTGACGGAATCAGCACCTGCTTTAGAAACATTTGCAGAGATCTATCAAGGTTTAGTTCTGGCAACACGTGACTATGTAGAGCGTTCAGGTTTCCCTGGTGTAATTTTAGGTTTATCTGGCGGTATTGATTCTGCCCTTACACTTGCTATTGCTGTTGATGCAATTGGTGCAGAAAAAGTACAAGCCGTAATGATGCCTTATACTTATACTTCTCAAATTAGTGTAGAAGATGCGGCAGAACAAGCTCGTCGTATGGGTGTAACTTTCGGTATTGCTGAAATACATTCAATTGTAAATAGCTTTATGCAAACCTTGTATCCTTTCTTTGGCAACTCACCAGCAGATGCGACCGAAGAGAACTTACAAGCGCGCGCACGCGGCACATTACTCATGGGCTTATCAAATAAATTTGGTAATTTAGTACTCGCTACTGGCAACAAGTCTGAGCTTTCAGTTGGCTACTGTACACTTTACGGTGATATGGTTGGTGGCTTTGCAGTTCTAAAAGATGTTTATAAAACTATCGTATTTGAATTAGCAAAATACCGTAATAGCTTAAGTGAAACTCCTGTTATTCCTGAACGTGTGATTACTCGTCCACCTTCAGCAGAACTTCGCCCAGACCAAAAAGACCAAGACTCTTTACCAGCATATGATGTATTAGATGCCATTCTTTACGCATACATTGAAGAAGATTTAAGTCAGGCAGATATTATTGCCAAAGGTTTTGATAAAGAAGTAGTTGAAAAAGTTATCCGTTTAGTTGATCGTAATGAATATAAACGTCGTCAAGGCGCGATTGGGCCGAGAATTACTTCTCGTGCATTTAGTCGTGAACGACGTTATCCGATTGTCAACGGTTGGACAGCGAATGACTGAGCAGGAAAACTCATCAAAAACTACAGCACTTGCTCAAGCACTTTTGCTTGAGCAGGTGGAATTTTTCAAAAAACAATTATCTATAGAAAACTCACCTATTTATTTCCAGCAGTTCATTCAACTGTTTATGCAACATGCTGACGAAATAAAACTTCATGAAGTTGTTGATTTAGAGCAACTACAAGCCGTTGTGAAACGTTATGCTTTTGAAATGCAGCTAGGTGCTGGTTTACTTGAGTTTATTGGGGAAATTGCGCAGCGTATTTATCTATCTGCCATGAAGTCTCCAATTCAGCTACAAGATTTGGTATCTGACCACCAATTTGAAATGTGGCTCTCCAAATTTTTAGAAATGGAACATATTCCTCTTTATCTCAATCAGTTTTTAAGAAGTAGTCCTTCTGTACAACAACTTTGCCAATATATTGCAACCTCAACCTTAGAACAAAAATTACCAAAATTTCTAAGCGCATCTAGAGTTGATGACTATCACTTTGAATGGCAACACAAACTCAAAAAATTCTCCTTTCTACAGCAACAACGTCTTGAGCATAAACTTGAAACTTGGATTGCCAGCTTTATTCATGAGCAACTCACAGAATTAAGTCTTTTATCGAGTGAAGATTTAGAAAGCCTAGTGCGTCATGTATGGGAAGATATTAGACATAAAAAAATGTATGAGTTTATGAAGCAGCTCACTCCTCTCGATGTTGAAGAGTTTTTTGTTTTAATTTACGAATACTGGAAAGAATTACGCCAATCGCAATTCATGCAAGATCTGATTTTGTATGGTGTCGAAGTTTTTTATGACTTTTATAAAGACCAGAGTTTATTTGAAGTATTAAGTGAGATTGGTTTAACCGAAAGCGACTTACAAACTGAAGCTTTACGTTTTTATCCGAAAGTTATGAATGCCTTTAATGAACACGGTATTTTAGAACCGTTATTACAAGCGCTTTTAGCTCCTTTTTATCAAAGCTCAAAAACACTCGATACGATTGAAAAACATTTTAATATGTAAAAAGTAGATAAAAAGAAACCATGCATGAGCATGGTTTTTAAAATGGTGGCTATGACGAGACTTGAACTTGTGACCCCCGCATTATGAGTGCGGTGCTCTAACCAACTGAGCTACATAGCCGTAAACTGTGTGCGCATTATCTATAGTTCTGTATAGCAGGTCAAGAGTTCAAAACCATTAAACTCCATCAAATGAACAAATAAGATTCAGATCATCATTATTTGTTCATTTTTTAGCAAATTTTCACTTTAAACAATTGATCAACCAAAGAAATATATTAGAGATCTAATACTAGTTTTTTTCCTTTTGCTCTTGATACACAAATCATCATGCTCTTTTGTGAAGCCTTTTCTGCATCACTTAAGTATTGATCGAAATGCTCTGCTTCACCTTCTAAAATAGCAGTTTCACATGTGCCGCAAACCCCTTCACGACATAAACATTCCACATCAATATTTAATGTTTCGATGGCTTGTAAAATTGTTTGATTACTTTGTACTTCAATTTCCTGATTGGACTTAGCAAGTACCACCGTAAACGCTTCACCATCTTCAGGAACTGTTGACGCAAATTGTTCCCAGTGAATATATTCATCTCGGTAACGGTGTTTATTACAACAATCAATCACAGCATCAATCATAGGTTTCGGCCCACAGACATAGACATGTGTACCTTTAGGTTGTAATGAAATCAGTTCATCCAAATTTAATGCGCAACCTTCTGAGTCAACATAACTAAATACACGCTCTGCATGTTTCTGCTTTAGCTCATCAAGTAAAGCTGCATGTTCAGGTGAACGATAAGCATAATGTAGCTCAAACTCAGCACCGCGTGCTGCAAGCTCATCCATTTGTGGCAAGAATGGTGTAATGCCAATACCACCTGCAATTAAAATATGTTTATTGCCTGTTTCCGCTAACGGAAATAAATTTTTTGGTTCTGAAATCTGAATTTCACAGCCTTCATTACATTGATCATGCATAAAAACCGAACCGCCCTTACCTTCCACATCTTTACGAACACAGACTTGGTAAGTCGATAAATCTTGCGTACAGCTCATTAATGAATAGGCATTTGAAAGCTGTTCATTCATTTTGACAATAATATGGCTTCCCCCACTAAATCGAGGAAAGTTCTGCCCATCTTGACGTTTGAACGTAAACCGTTTGATTAAAGGGGTAAGCTGCTCCACATGAGTAACAACTGCCGGGAACATTTCATAATGACTAGCCATATTAGAATCCTTCTTTTACCGCATTTTCTTATTGCTAGGGCTTATCCTTAAAGCCCTAAACACATGTATTTAATAGTCATGAATTCTTCAAGACCATACTTTGAGCCTTCACGCCCAACACCTGATTGCTTCACACCACCGAATGGTACAACTTCATTTGAAATTGCTGTTGCATTCATACCGACCATTCCATATTCAAGCTGTTCTGACACTCGCCATAAACGTGAAATATTTTCGCTGTAAACATAAGCAGCCAAACCAAAAATGGTGTCATTGGCTTGAGCAACGACATCTGCTTCATCTGTAAAGCGAATGAGCGGCGCAACTGGACCAAAAATTTCTTCTTGGACAATTTCCATTGTACGGTCAACATTAGTTAAAACCGATGGCTCATAAAAGGTTTGTCCTAAAGCATGCTGCTTACCACCGCAAGCCACCTTAGCGCCTTTGCTCACAGCATCATCAATCAACTGCTGTGCTTTTAACACTGCTTTTTCATTAATTAATGGGCCAATTTGCACGCCATCTTCAAGCCCATTACCGACTTTAAATTTTTGTACTTCTTGAACAAACTTCTCGGCAAAAGCTTGATAAATATTGTCGTGTACATAAATGCGGTTAGCACAAACACAGGTCTGGCCTGCATTACGGAACTTGGCAAAAATCGCACCTTGTACAGCTTTATCTAAATCGGCGTCATCAAACACAATCAGAGGAGCATTACCGCCTAACTCAAGCGCCAATTTTTTAATGGTACTTGAGCACTGCTGCATCAATAAACGCCCTACTGGAGTTGAACCAGTAAAGGTCAATTTCTTCACTTTTTCATGTGAAGTAAATACCGAGCCAATTTCCTGAGATTTACCAGTAACAACATTAATCACACCAGCCGGAATACCTGCTTTTTCGGCAAGCTTTGCAATCGCTAAAGCACAATAAGGCGTTTCATTCGCTGGCTTAATCACGACCGTACATCCAGCTGCTAAAGCTGGTGCTGCTTTACGGGTAATCATGGCAATTGGGAAATTCCACGGCGTAATCGCAGCCACCACACCCACAGGTTCTTTACTAATAATAAAACGCTGCTGGTTATTTACGGTTGGAATCACATCACCATAAATACGCTTGCCTTCTTCGGCAAACCATTGAATAAATGATGCTGCATAACGCACTTCACCTTTCGCTTCTGCCAAAGGTTTACCTTGTTCAATGGTCATGATTAAAGCAAGTTCATCGATATGATCAAGAACCAGTTTGTACCAAGCCAATAAAATATCTGCACGGTTTTGAGCCGTTAAAGCTTTCCAACTTTGTAAAGCAGTATAAGCAGCTTCAACCGCCTGTGTAGCCTCGGCCGCTCCCATATTTGGAATTGTGCCAATTTCTTCACCTGTTGCTGGGTTAGTCACTGGAACCGTTGCATTTGACTGTGCAGCTAGCCATTGCCCGTTAATATAGGCTTGTTGCTGAAATAATTCAGTGCTTTGTAAACTCGACATATCATCTTCCTAACTGAAGAATCAGGTGTAAGTTATCTTTACACCTGAATAAATCCATTTGTTTTACTTGTGATGCTGCGCCACTAAATTTTGGAAGTAAGCAATACCATGTTCACTAATTCCTGAGCGTTGCTTGTCAGTCATAATACGGCCTTGACCACGATAACCACGTGATTTCAAACCACGTTGTACGCTTTCGACCAAGTTCAAATCTTCAGGACGGAATACATTGCGATACCACTCAATTAAGTCTTTCTGATCTTGAGTGAGTTCTTCGTTCGTGAAGTAAATATCGTAATGCTGCAAAGTCGTTTCTGCATCAACTGGGAACTCATAGATCACAGTCATGAAATTGCTGCCCGGTGGTACGTTGAACATAGTACAAGGCCAAGTCCAGAAACCATGAAATTCAGGATCTGTTATTGATGGATCAAGCTTGAATGACTTTTCTGATGAACGCGCAAAACCATACTGTAAAGTCCAGTTTTGATGTGTGGTATGCCAATATTTATCAACTTGTACAGAGTCAGCAAAGCCCGGATGTGCAGGCCCACAGTGATAGCACTCTAGATAGTTATCGACAATTACTTTCCAGTTTGCTGGAGTTTCTGTCACAAAACGTGCCGCCAGTTTCAAATCTTTAATCACGCTACATGCTTGATTTAAACGCTCAGCAAATTCCGGGAGTTGGTCTTCTACGCAAGTCGCATTTTCATCCATATTAATGAAAATAAAGCCGGCATATTCCTCAACTTTTAAAGGCACCATGCTTGAGTTTTCTTTATCGAAAGATTCAACATGGTCACAGTTACGTGCCAAAGCCAAGCTACCGTCTAGCTTGAAAGTCCAAGCATGGTATGGGCAGGTAATTACATTTTTTGCTTTACCACTGCCACTTAAAAGCTCGTGACCACGATGCGGACAGACATTATAAAACGCACGTAAAACGCTATCTTTACCACGAATGATGACAATATTTTCACCAATTACTTTACGGGTAATATAGTCATTCGGTTGTGCCAATTCACTGCCATGTGCAACACAAATCCAGCTTTTAGCAAAGATTGCTTCTTTCTCATGCTCAAAAACTTGAGATGAAGTATAGAAAACTTTAGGAAAAGTCCATGCGACATCTGGGTTTGCACAAAAATCTTCAGGTAATTTTTCAACTGCATTCATGTTATTACTCCATTAAATTCTTTTCGTCCAAATGACTCGATATTAAATTGATGTTTTTTCGACACTGCTCGACATGCGGCGTATCGCACTCAGCATGTTTTGATATAACTGTTGAACTTCTGGGCAGTCACGCAT
This sequence comes from Acinetobacter sp. ACIN00229, assembly GCF_016106645.1. Taxonomy (NCBI): domain Bacteria; kingdom Pseudomonadati; phylum Pseudomonadota; class Gammaproteobacteria; order Moraxellales; family Moraxellaceae; genus Acinetobacter; species Acinetobacter sp. ACIN00229. The sequence goes on along the minus strand of NZ_JADWOM010000007.1, from coordinate 194,021 downwards.
CAGACGTAAACTGCCATGTAATAAACCTTTGCCTAAATGAAACTCGCTAGGAATCCCAGCTTGTTCCAATTTTTGGGTAAAGAGATAACCGTCATCACTTAAAGGGTCATACTCTGCAACCGCTACGAAACTCATAGGCATATCTGAAAAATTAGTTGCCAATAAAGGCGCTAGACGTAAATCCTGCCAATCTTGTGAGTTAGGTGCATATTCCTTTAAATAAAAATGCATATCTTCCGTTGTTAACAACGGCGCATGGGCATGCTTTTGTGCGGCTGGTGTATCAAGCGCTGTAGTTAAACACGGATAAACCAAAGCCAGTCCTTGAGCTTGCATACCACTATGCTGTAGATGCACTGCAAGGGCTGCTGCTAAATTACCGCCAGCACTATCCCCTGCTAGAACGATATTTTCGCTATCGATCTGCCAAGTTGAACCATGCTTTTTAAGCCATTGATAAACTGCTAAACAATCTTCATAAGCTGCCGGAAAGCGATGCTCTGGTGCCATGCGGTAATCTACGCTAATGACAGCTGCATTTAAGTCCTGACACAAATAGCTGGTAATAAACTCATGTGAATCGAGCCCACCAACCATCCAACCACCGCCATGTAAATACAACACACATGGCCAACCTGACTTAGGTCGATCAGTCTTTGGTAAATACACACGAACAGGAACTTGATGCTCATCATTTGCAACAAAGCGATCTTCTACTTCAATCTTGCCATCACGTGGCAAAGTGTAGTGTCGACACATCGCATCATAGGCCGCACGGACTGAGTCAATATCTGCATCTGCTGGTGAATAAATGCTGCTCCAATACACAAGGCTTTGCATTTCTTCACTTAAGGCATAAGTGGTCTGTTCATGTGTAGTCATTAACGTTCCCTCTAGCTGGTTTTTCTGTCCAGTTTGATTGAGCTTGCAAGCTCAAGCTGCATCCGTTTTGCATGTTCATCTTGAGACTGGTTTAAACCAATTTCCGCATCATCATAACCTTGTTGCTCAATCAAGTGCGATGGGACTTTGGCATAATCCTGAATTAGCCATTTCACTAAGCCATAGGTTTGAATCAGAATAATCACGATGAATGGTAAAGCCGTCACAATAGTTGCCGTTTTCATGGTGTCTAATGGTGCTTTACTAAAAATCATGGCAATTGGAACCAAAGTCAGCATGACACACCAGAACAAACGGGCATTTGGTGATGGATCTTGCCCTTCACTTAAACCTCGTGTACATGTTGCTGAAACCGCATAGCCTACCGCATCCATGTGTGCTGCCAAGAACACCACCATAATGCCGAGGAAAATCCACATCATGAGTTTTCCAGCAGGTAACAGACTGAGCAATTGACCAATCGCAACCTCACCACCTTGTTGGCTTAAGATTTGCGGTACATTTACAGCCCCATGAATAAAGCTATATACACTGTAGTTTTCAAACACACCAAAAATGAACCAAAGACCGACACTACCGCCAATCACCATGGCAAAGATCACTTCTTTAATCGTACGACCTTTCGAAACACGCGTTACGAACAGTGCCACACCCGGCGCATATGAAATCCACCACAACCAGTAAAATACAGTCCATTCACGCGTAAATTTGCCATCACCCATTGGGTCAGTAAACAGACTCATATCAACAAAGTTGGTTGCCATTAGACCGAAACTCATTAATGAATTATTCAAAATGAATTGAGTCGGACCAAAGCAAAGTACATAAATTGCAAATAACACAACACCCAAGCACACCAAATGACTTAAACGCTGCATACCTTTGTCCATACCAACGTAAGAACTAAGAGCAAACACAACCGAGACACCCAAAATAATGATGACCTTGGTCATAAAAGTATTTGGAATACCTGTGAGCTGAGACAAAATATTGGTAAATGTCACGGCAGTGAGTACCAATGAAATCGTTAAGGCACCAAACATACAAAGCAGGAACATAAGGTCAACTAAACGACCAACCACACCTGTAGATTTAAAGCCTGTAACAGCCTCAATCACTGAAGCCAAACTCAATCCTTTATTTTTTCTCACATGGTAGCTGTAGCACAAAGAAATTGATGCCAATGCATAAATTGCCCAAGCACTTAAACCTGAATGAAAAAACGAGTACGCCACACTATATTTCAATGCTTCTGCTGACTCAGGCGGTAAGCTCAAACCCGGAGTTTGATAATAGTAAGCCCAGTCCAAGAAGCCCCAATACAGTGTAGAAGACCCAATACCTGACAAGATGAACATAAAAATCCATGACATCGTGGTGTATTGGGGTTTCCCTTCACCTAGTTTGATTTTGCCGTATTTACTAAAGGCCAGACCAAAAGTAAAAATGATAGCTAAAAAAGCAAACAGTAATACTGGGGTTGTAAATACCGATGTCGTCCACTGCATCCATGTTGCAGCAATCTTGATCGACTCTTGCGAATAAATCGCCAAACCAGCAACTGAAATAAATACAAACAGTAAACTGGTTACGGCAAGAACTTTATCCGTATAAATTTTTGTGTTTTGATTATCCATATCCATACATCCATTTTTGGATGGCGTTATTCCATAGCGAACACGTCCATTTTAATTTGGGCTACACACGATGCAATTGCATCTCCTACCTCATAAGTTTTTGCCTGACCGCCAATATCAGCTGTTTTTGGCCCATTAATTAAGACATTCTCAATCGCCTGCATAATGTCCTGACCTGCTTGAATGCAACGCTCATCTTCTTCACCAAAGAACTCGAACATCATGGCACCTGACCAAATCGCAGCGATTGGATTGGCAATTTGTTTACCGTAAATATCTGGTGCTGAACCATGTACAGGTTCAAACAACGATGGAAATTTTCTTTCTGGGTTTAAATTTGCTGAAGCAGCCAAACCAATGGTTCCCGTACATGCAGGGCCTAAATCGGAAAGAATATCGCCAAATAAATTCGATGCCACAACCACATCAAAACGTTCAGGTTGTAAAACAAAACGCGCCGCTAAAATATCAACATGCTGTTTATCGGCCTGAATTTGTGGATATTGTTTTGCCATCGCATCAACGCGCTCATCCCAGTACGGCATACTGACCGCAATACCATTGGACTTAGTCGCTGCGGTAATTTTTTTCGCATCACGCTGGTTTGCAAACTCAAATGCATAACGCAAAATACGATCTACGCCATGACGGGTAAATACAGCTTCTTGAAGCACAAACTCGCGATCTGTTCCTTCAAAAGCTTTACCACCAATAGCTGAGTATTCCCCTTCACTATTTTCACGAACCACATAAAAATCGATGTCGCCTGGTTTTTTACCCACTAATGGACATTTCACACCTGGCATTAAGCGCACTGGACGTAAATTCACATATTGGTCAAAACCACGACGGAACTGGAGCAGCGAACCCCAAAGTGAAATATGGTCAGGCACTTTATCCGGCCAGCCTACAGCGCCAAAATAAATTGCATCGTAACCTTGCAAGGTTTCAAACCAGTCATCTGGCATCATTTTGCCGTGCTCAAGGTAGTAATCGCAGCTTGCCCAATCGAAAGCATCGAGTTGAAGCTCAATGCCATGCTTTTCTGCTGCTGCCTTTACAACCTTAATGCCTTCTGGTAGAACTTCTAAACCAATGCCATCGCCTGCAATCGTGGCAACTTTATATCTTTTTGCCATAAGCTTCCTTCACACCTTCGACTAATATCCTTGTATGGCTTAAACATGATGTTTTAAGCAAAAATGATCAATAACGGAACTATCACTCCAATGGACACGGATCGTGAATAATCTACCTAACCTATCGGATTTAAAGGTTTTTTGCACAGTCGCCAAACTAAAAAGTTTTGTCGAATCTGCTGAGGAACTTGGGACATCGCCAGCTTTTATTAGCAAGCGAATTAATATTTTAGAAAACACGTTAAGCTGCAAACTTTTTCATCGCAGCACGCGTCATGTCAGCCTAACGGAAGATGGCAAACTCATCCTTGAAAGAGTTTCGAATATTCTTGAAGAGTTTGATGAAGTCTGTGAACTAGTCAATAACCCGCTCAGTACGCCCACAGGTCGTATGGATATTATTAGTAGCTTTGGTTTTGGCAGAAAGCATATCGCCCCAATTCTGTCTAAATTAATGATGCTTTATCCAAAGCTCCAGATTCATTTTGACACTATCGACAATACCAAAGACTTGATTCAACACAGTATTGATTTAGACATCAGAATTGGTAATGAAATTGCGCCAAACATGATTGCGAAGAAGTTAGCTTCTAATTTTCGAATTTTATGTGCAGCACCGAGTTATTTACTTAAACACGGCGTACCAGACAGCATTGAAGATTTGCAAACACATGATTGTTTGACGATTAGTGAGCGTGATCAATCATCTGTGCTATGGAAATTTCGACATACTTCTGAAGATGTCTCGGTTCATGTCAAACCACGCTTTGTTTCTAATAACGGCGAAATTATTCATCAGCTTGCCATAGAAGGTCACGGCATTATTTTCCGTTCGATTTGGGATGTTGCAGATGAATTGATTACAGGCCAACTCCAGCATATTTTGCCTGAGTACTGGCAAGATGCAGATGTTTGGGCAGTTTATCCGTCGCGACTCAAAAGCTCCTCTAAATTACAAACTTGCATTTTGTTCATTCAAAATGAATTACTTAATCGATTGCAACATGTACAAAACCTAAACCGTGGGCAACTCGTTTCACCCGCAGTCAAACGTGAACCTCCACCAGAAAAAGTATTTCTATAAAAAAAGCCCTAAGTGTGACCTATCCACTTAGGGCAATAAATTGCTCTTAAATTTTAGAAATAATATCCAATTGAGAGATAAAACAATTTATCCCAGTCATTACTACTACCTTGCGCCAGACCATTCGCTCCACCTCCCACCATTGGATCATTTTTACTCATAATGTATTCACCCTGAATACCAATGGCTTTGTAATTAAAATAAACTCCTGCAATTAAACGTTCAGAGTCTTTATAACCATCCTCATCTTTAAAAAAGCGGCTATGAGAGATATAAGGTTTAATGTTTTCAATCTGATGGAATGGCTGAGCAAAGGTATAGTTAATTTCATTAACCAAATATTTACCTTTATTGGCGACTTGATATGGATAATCAAATGCTCCAATCGTTGAGCTATGAGGGAATAAATCATCGCCATTGGTCACATCTTGCTTACCTGCTAAGAACATCCATTGCCATGCTTGATATTGCGTTTGAGCAAAAACGTTCCAAGATTTACGGTGTCCATCCACATCTGTTCTTTTATTTTCTAAATCAGAATACCAAGCTGACCCACCTAACTCAGTCGAAAGTTTTTGAGTCTTATCAATCTCAAATTTTCTAGATGCTCTCGCAATCCACATATTTTTTTCTTCAATATGGGTACCTGTACTTAAATCATCAGCTTCAACAAAATTACCACTGTAACGGCTCGAGTCTTTTGAAGTTCCCTTATAATTTCCACCATCAGTTGGATAGAAACCCAAGGTCAAATTATATTTATCATCTGCAAATTTATATTTGATACCCAAATTATCGATATCTTCTAAACCCACTGTATTTAAAAGTGTTTCGTAATAACTACTTCCCCAAAATTCGCCAAAACCAAAGTCAACGGGTTGTAAACCTGCCGTGATTCTCTGCTGGCCAGATAACTTATAACCTACCCATGCCTTTTTTAGAAAAATTGCATCGCATAAGCGATCATATTGATAACAACGGGCATCCGCCCCTGCAATCCAATCTGGATTTTCATAACCTAACACTAATTTAATATCAGTTAGCCGCCAGTCATCATTTTGAGAACCTTCATTTGCATCAACCACATAATCTTTATGCAAATAGCGGGAGCGTACCGCGCCAGAAATTTTAAATTGACCCGAGTCTAAAGTTGGATCGCCCCAACTCAAATCAGCCGCAGAAACTTGAACTCCCGCCGTTAAACTTAAAATCCCTAAAAATAATAATGACCTTTTCATGTCTTCAACATCCTTGTTAAGTGTTATAAGAACATGAAGAAATTGACGTAGACAAACAATGCCATAACTATAAAGTCGGTCTTTACAAACTGTGTTTAATCAAAAAATGAGCATAAAAAAAGACCACGCAGGAGCGTGGTCTATAAAATGGTGGCTATGACGAGACTTGAACTTGTGACCCCCGCATTATGAGTGCGGTGCTCTAACCAACTGAGCTACATAGCCGAAAACTGTGCGCGCATTATCTTAGTTTCTTTAATGCACGTCAAGAAAAATTTTAAATAAATTAGGTGAAGTGAGCCTATAAGCCGGGTTCTGTCGAGGATGGTCATTCCTCTAGGCGTACAATCACTCATACGCTCAAGCGACCTACCCGAATCCAGTACGGGCCGTACCTCAGGATTCCTATTTGGTCTTGCTTCTGGTGGGGTTTACCATGCCGTGAACTGTTACCAGACACGCGGTGCGCTCTTACCGCACCCTTTCACCCTTACCTCACGAATGAGGCGGTCTACTCTCTGCTGCACTTTCCGTCGGCTTTCACCGCCCAGGCGTTACCTGGCACCCTGCCCTATGAAGCCCGGACTTTCCTCCCCTGCTTCAGTCACGAAGACCTCCACAGCAGCGACCATCCAGCTCACCTCAGGGGCGCATATTAACAAATTTATTTACTAATTGCTCGTGCTTTTTTGAGCAATTAATTTTTTATATTTGTCAAAGAGCTGTTCTTCTGTTTCCTCATGCTGTGGATCTTTAGGAATACAATCTACAGGACAAAACAACTGACATTGCGGTTGGTCATGATGACCAACGCACTCAGTACATAAATCTGGATGAATTTCATAAATCACCTCACCCATAAAAATTGCTTCATTCGGGCAAACTGGTTCACAAACATCACAGTTTATGCATTCATCGGTGATATATAACGACACGTTACCAACCTTGTTGATGTTTACGTTCAAAGGCCTCAACCACAGCTTGCGGAACAAACTTGGTTACATCCCCTTTTAAACGAGCAATTTCCCGAATCAATGTCGAAGAAATAAATGAATACTGCTCAGATGGTGTTAAAAACACCGCTTCAAAATGTGGGTCAAGTTGACGGTTCATATTAGCCAATTGAAATTCATATTCAAAATCAGAAACCGCTCTTAAACCACGAAGTACTGCTGTTGCCTTTTGCTCTCTGAAAAAATTAACCAGTAAACCATCAAAGCCAACAAATTCAACATTTGATAGGTGGCTTAGTGATTTTTGGGCCAGTTCAACTCTTTCTTCTAGACTGAACAAAGGGTTTTTATGATGTCCAATTGCAATTGCTACTACAACCTCATCAAACATTCTTGAGGCTCTTGTAACTAAATCAACGTGTCCATTCGTGATGGGGTCAAATGTTCCAGGATAAATTACACGCGTTTTAGACATCCGCTAGTACTCTAATTATATTGTGAACCTATTTTAGCAAAAGTTATACATGAGGCGAAATATTCATGTGCAGGAAAAACTTCACCTTAGCATCAGTTTACGGCACAATAGGCATAATTGTGGAAGTTTGAATTATGGCGAAAGCAACAGTAGTAAAGAAACATAATGGCGGAACAATCGCACAAAATAAGCGTGCCCGTCATGATTATTTTATCGAAGAAAAATTTGAAGCAGGCATGTCACTTCAAGGTTGGGAAGTAAAATCCTTACGTGCTGGGCGTATGACTTTGACTGAAAGTTATGTCATTTTCAAAAATGGCGAAGCATTTTTACTTGGCTCCCAAATTCAGCCTTTATTATCGGCTTCGACCCATGTTGTACCTGAAGCGACACGTACTCGTAAGCTATTACTGTCCCGACGTCAGCTTGAACACCTAATGGGTGCAGTTAACCAGAAAGGCTACTCATGCGTTCCTCTAGCGTGTTATTGGAAAGGTCATTTAGTCAAACTAGAGATTGCACTTGTGAAGGGTAAACAGCTTCATGACAAACGTGCAACCGAAAAAGACCGTGACTGGCAACGTGATAAAGCTCGTATATTTCATAAGTAATAAAAAAACCTTTAAAGTTAACTTTAAAGGTTTTTTTTATGTCACTTTAAATTTAGCAGAATTTTAAATTACCGTAACAGTTTGGTGCAAAAGATTGATTTTTAAGTTGTAAATCTTTCAATGGGAAATTCACAATCGTATTGGGTAATTTAACTTCACCAACTACCAGGTCTTCACCAAATAAACAATTTAAAAGATTACACCTCACTGGATTTTCAGTTAAATAACCACTAATTGGACCTACCACCTGCTTTAAAACGTCATTAGTTATTTCAATTTGCTTACTTGGCGTCACGTTACCAATATCAATTTCATCATCAAAAGCCATCCACCAGCCACGTTCCGCTGCTGCATCTGCACCTGGCCAAAATATTTGTTGGCCTTGCAAAGAAAGTGAGAAAGGATTGTTTAGTTCAATTTTATGAATAAATCCAAGACTTTGATCAACAGTTAATGCAGCTCTTAATCCGGTAATGCTACCTGTTACATTTTTTTGTAAATTTAATAGCCCAAGTGCTGCATTAATAGAAGCTTTCAAGTCTCCAGTGAAGTTAAGCTGATCGATATTTGCTACCCCGTTCAGCATGACATTATTCATTCTTGAACCAGAAATGACTTGTCCATTAATAACAATAGGTGCCGTGGTCTGTTGTAATTGCAAATTATAATCAGATGAATTAAATCCTAAAGGGATACAAATTCCGATACATGCATTCACAGTTCCATCAATGGTCTTACCTGTATCTTGATAAGACATATTACGAGCAGCGGTATAAGCTAAACCAGTGGTATCTTTAATTTTTAAATAACCACTTAAACTATTAATTCCATTTGGTGTTTCTGAATTTTCAAGTCCCATAGTCAATAGGCCCACAACCTTTTCCGCACTTAGACGGAAACCTTTTATTTCTCTCAAAGCTGCGCTGTCTGGATTTTTAATTGCAAATTCAATAAATGGATTACTAAAAACAGCAGAAGATGAAGCTCGACCCTCACTTGTATCGCTTAAGCCACTTAAACTTAAGTTATCAATATCAATATCACACCCACCTAAACCGTTTACTCCGCCACACCCTAATTGCAACTTATTAACATTGGCATTTAGTTCAAGATTTGCCTCTAAACCTAATTTGTAAAAGCCAATATTTTGCTGATTCATCGAAGCATCAGCTTGTTTTGGGTCTGTATATGTAAATGAAAATAATGCCTGAGCCTCAACTTTAGAAAGTTCTGAATCAGTGAGTGGAACAAGATTTGCAGGTTCTAAATTGGCATAGCTTAAAGTAGCCCAACTTAGACAAAGAGCTGTTAAAAAAATTTTCATGATTATTCCATTTTTTTATTTATTAAGTTTTGGACATCACTGTCCAAATAAACCATTTGGTAAAAAATAATCAAAAAAGAACAAAAAAAATACAACGTTTTTGTAATTAAAGTAATAACTAAATATTTAATAAAATAAAATCAAAAACTTATTTTAACTTATTCGATAAAGCAGTCCAGCAATATATTCACCAAACCATTTAGCTGTATCTAAATCACCTTGTGGAGGAGTAATTTCAACAGGCGCATTATCTGACTGTGTCATCAAACCTAAGCAACTCGATAATCGGTTTAAATCTTTTTCACTATGCCCTGTCGTCATTAACGGTAAACCTGACCAAAGCATGCCATGTTGCATGGCAAAAATATTTAATTGTTGTAATACCGCAAGTTTATCACCACTTAATCCACCCGAATTTGCAAAGCCCGCCGCAAGTTTGCCTTGCCACACACGTTCTTTCCAACGCTTAGAAGTACTGTCCATAAATTTTTTAAAATCGGCAGTCATACTTCCCATATAAGTAGGTGAACCGAAAATAATGCCTTGTGATGCATCAAGCGCATCCCAATCAATATGCTCAATATTCATTAAGTGTACTTTCACCCCCATCACCTCTGCACCAGCAGCTATAGCAGAGGCCACCTTGGCGGTATGACCATATGGACTGTGGTAAACAATTGAGAGATGTTTTTCAGGCAAAGACATAAGATTAAAATTTTGAGCGATTTTTTCTATTTTATCATTTTATTAGCTCTTGCTAAACCTACATCTATAAATATGAAATAGAAGCGTTTCAATACAATTCACAATCGTAATATTTTTAAACTAAATAGACGCTCTCTTATTTTATTTAATGACTACAAAATAAGAGAGTGAATTTAATGATGTTTATAAAGCTTAGATAAAAACAAAGGTAGCCATACGCCCAGTCTTCGCATCACGACGATAAGAAAAATATTGATCGCTCTGTTGATATGAACATTGGTCTCCGCCTAAAACCTGCTTCACACCTAGACTCTGCAAAATAAAACGTGCAATTGCATATAAATCTGCATGAAATTTATTTGGAGCTGCGCCCGCAACAAAAGCTGTTTCCAACTCAGGATATTTGTCACAAAAAGCAGCCTTTACTTCAGCCCCAATTTCAAAACAAGGTTGGCTAATCGCAGCTCCTAACCATGCCCAAGCTGGAGGGTCCTGCATAGCAGCAATCGTGTTTTCAACAATCCCACCAGCTAAACCACGCCAACCCGCATGTAAGTTTGCGACTTCGGTACCTTCGGCGTTACCTAACACGACAGGTAAGCAATCAGCAGTCATCATCATTAAAGCATGGCCTTTGGTTTGAGTGACCAAACCATCACCAATTAAAGCTTTAAAAGGAATTTGTTCATTTACTGTATGGCAAATCGTACTATGTGTTTGAGTCATCCATGTCATTTTTTTAACACCAAACTGGGCAAACTCATCTAGTAATATCATGCGATGTTGCTGAACACGTTTTGCCTCATCATTCACATGTAAAGCCAGATTAAAGCCAGACAGCTCATGTTGATCCGTTGCTAATGCTAAAGGATGTTGAACACGTGTCTGTCCTACATATACACCTTGAGGTAAACCTTGAACAAATTCCATATACGCGTCCTTAATATGCAGCGTTTTCTGAACGTAACACATCTACTAAATGCGTAAAATCTTCAGGCCACGGCGCTTCAAATAGCATTTCTTCACCAGTACGAGGGTGTTTTAAGCCCAATTTAGCTGCATGCAATGCTTGGCGCTTAAAACCACGTAAAGTATCAATGAGTAATTCAGATGCCCCTGCTGGTACACGTACACGGTTCATATAAATCTGATCACCGATAAGTCCATAGCCGATATAACTAAAATGGACACGAATCTGATGAGTTCGGCCTGTTTCAAGACGAGCTTGTACACGAGTAAAATCTTTAAAGCGTTCTTTTACATTGTAATGGGTCACAGCATCACGCCCGCCCGGTAAAATCGCCATTTTCACACGGTCAACAGGATGACGTTTGATCGGTTCATCAATAGTACCACCAGCAATAATATTTCCATAAACAACTAGGTCATATACACGGTAAACCGATTTATTTGCCAACTGTTTACTTAAAGAAAATTGTGCTTCAAGGCTCTTGGCAACGACCAACAAACCGCTTGTATCTTTATCAATACGATGCACTAAACCTGCGCGAGAAAGTTCCGACAATTTTGGGAAATGATAAAGCAAGGCATTCACTAAAGTTCCAGAACTATTGCCTGCCCCAGGATGTACTACCATGCCTACTGGTTTATTAATGACTAAAATGTCGTCATCTTCATAAACAATATTAAGTGGAATATTTTCAGGTTGACTTGTGGTCTGTGCTTCGAGCTCAACTTCGAGTGTAAGCAGCTCTGTCCCTTCACAACGGTGCTTCGGCTTGACAATGTTACCATTCACCAACAGATGGCCATCCTTCAACCATTGTTTAAGCTTTTCACGTGAAAACTCATTCCACACCAAGGCCGCAACCTGATCGATACGTTGTCCCAGATAGGTTTCATCTAACTGAACTTGCAACGATAAACGTGTTGCAGTTGAATCAGAAGTATGGTTATCTGCATCCTCAGAATCTTCAAGTAAATTGAAGTCGGTTTCAGATAAGTTTGTGTTTGAAGATTGTGCTGAAGTCATTTGATCATTGAGATAAAAGTGGTTTAATAGCGCAATTGTAGCTCATTGCCCAACATAACAGAGGAGTTTTTATGTCGCTACCACGTTATAAAATTACGATGCTTGCCTTATCTTTAGGTGTAGCGTCTGCATTTGTGGGCTGTAGCAGCAATCCAAGTAAAAAAGAAGTGGTCGATAGTGGCCCACAATCTAGTGAACAAGCTTACTTCGAAAAGGCCCAAAAGTCGCTTGACCGTGGTCAATATCTTGATGCGACCAAGTCTTTAGAGGCAATCGATACTTATTATCCGACTGGACAATACGCACAACAAGCACAACTTGAACTTCTATATTCAAAATTTAAACAAAAAGATTATGAAGGCGCGATTGCCTTAGCAGAACGTTTTATTCGTTTAAATCCTCAACACCCAAATGTAGATTATGCTTACTATGTTCGTGCTGTATCGAATATGGAGCAAAATTACGACAGTTTGATGCGCTATACATCTCTGCAACAATCTCATCGTGATGTGAGTTATTTAAAAGTTGCTTATCAGAACTTTGTTGATTTAATTCGTCGTTTCCCAAGTAGCCAATACTCTGTTGATGCTGCTCAGCGTATGAAGTTCATTGGGCAAGAACTTGCTGAAAATGAAATGACTGCTGCGCGTTTTAACGTTAAACGTAAAGCTTGGATCGCAGCTGCCGAACGTTCGCAATGGGTAATTGAACACTATCCACAAACTCCTCAAGTTCCAGAAGCATTAGCGACTTTGGCATATAGCTATAACCAATTAGGTGATAAAGCGACTTCACAACAATATATTGAAGTTTTAAAGCTTAATTATCCTAACTTGGTGAAAAAAGACGGCACAGTTAACATGCGTGCTGCTCGTAAAGAAGGCAACTGGATTAACCGTGCGACTCTGGGTATTTTCGGTCGTGAATCTACGGCTGCAACTCCAGAAAGCACAGCTGAAGCAGAAGCTCCAAAACGTGGTTTCCTCAATCGCGTAAGCTTTGGTTTAATTGGTAATTCAGATAAAGAAGAAACTGAAGAACCAGAAAAAACTACTGTTGAAGCTCCAAAGTCAGAACGTAGTTGGACAAATCGTTTAAGCTTCGGTTTATTAGATAAACCTGAGCCACAACCAGCAGAAAATACAACTGTTGCTCCAGCTGTTAGCTCTACAGGTGTATCAACTGATACTCAGTCAGATGATGCAACGCAAGGTACTAGCGACGCTGCTCAATAAGTTACAAATTTTAAAAAGCACCAATAAACAGGCAAGTGATACCACTTGCCTGTTTGTTTTTATAAAATATTAAAATATTTATTGTGTAGATCTTGCCTCATCATGTCAGAATATTCTGACTCACTCTCTCATCAGTTTTAATACGGTTATCTGAATTATGGCAATTCCACAACATACGATTGATCAGATTTTAGATCGCACAGATATTGTCGATCTGATTGGTCAACGTGTGAAACTGAAAAAGACGGGACGTACATATTCCGGCTGTTGCCCTTTTCATCAAGAAAAAACGCCATCGTTCCATGTCTATCGCGACAAGCAGTATTATCACTGCTTTGGTTGTCAGGCTAACGGGAACGCGATCCGATTTCTCATGGACATCGATAACCGAAATTTTATAGATGTCATGAAGGAGCTATCGAGTAGCGCTGGAGTCGAACTACCGAAAGATAATACTGAAAATAAAAAGCTGTCTTATACCCGTCAGGTTACGAAACCACCAGTTGCTAAAGCAAATACGGCGGAGCCTGTAACTCCAACTCCACAACAACCAACTGATGAAAGCTATAACACGCTTGAACCTGTATTTTTTGATGATCCATTTGCTCAGTTTGAGCAGCCTTTTAGTTTTGATGAACCAGTTCAAGAAGGTAATTTATATGACTTACTGGAAAATGTTGCTCAGTTCTATGAGCACCAATTACCTAATAGTCAAAAGGCAAAAAACTACTTTAAACAACGTGGCTTAACTAATCAGACTATTCAGTTTTGGCGCTTGGGCTATGCACCAGAAGACTGGCAACACTTAGAAAAAGCTTTTCCTTATGACATTGATGGTTTAAAACAACTTGGACTTATTCGTTCAAGCGATAGTGGCCGTGATTTTGACTTATTACGTGACCGTGTCATTTTCCCGATTCGAGACCCAAAAGGTCGCGTCGTTGGTTTTGGTGGACGTGCCTTAAATGATGAAATCAAACCCAAATATATCAACTCACCTGACTCAGAAGTCTTTCACAAGAATCAGCTACTTTATGGGCTTTATGAAGGCAGAAAACTTAAGTCTAGCGACTGGTTGATGGTTGAAGGCTACATGGATGTCATTGCGCTTCAGCAATATGGCATTACAGGGGCTGTCGCAACTTTAGGGACTGCAAGTAATACAGAACATCTTAATATTTTATTTAAACAAAATAGCCGAATTACCATTGCTTTTGACGGTGATGCTGCGGGTCAAAAAGCAGCACGCAGAACGCTAGAAATTGCTTTACCACTTCTCAATGATGGCCGTGAACTCAAATTTTTCGTTCTACCAAATGACCAGGATCCGGACTCTCTTATTCGTCGTGAAGGGCTTGAAAATTTCCAGAAACTATTACAACAGGCCCCTCTTTTGTCTGATTTTGTGTTTGCCCATTTAACAGGTCAACACGACATTAGCACTCCTGAAGGCAAAAGCTTGGTCATGGGTGAACTCAGGGAACTAACTGAACTATTACCCAAACAGGGTTCTTTCCGTTATTTACTTAATCAATCTTTCCGTGAAAAACTCGGACTAGGTAAACGTTTTACCCCACAAGTTAGTCACGATGCATCGTTATCATTTAATATTCAAACGAAAGATGAAGACTTTGCTGTCGCAATTTTGATGCATCATCCATTCCTTTATATTCATTTTGAAGGATTACGTGCCTATATTCCCCAAGATGAGTTATTAGCTAAAATATTAGCAACTTTAAACCGTATATTTGATGAATTGCCTGATGACCAAGAGCTAGCGACTTATTATGTTTTAGGTGCATGCAGCAGTTATTGCCATGAAATTGCAGATATTATGCAAAGGACCAATATCCAGGCATTAACTCAAGCACCTGAAGTGGCTGACAAGTTAGCTCAAGAATATGCGTTAGGCTTAAAAGAAAGATATTTACGTCAAAAGCTTAAGTCACCGATTTCTCTGATTGAATCAAGAAATTTAAGACAGCAACTCAATGAATTAACAAAACAAATTAGTTTAAGACTGTTGTCTTAATGTTTTGGCTTACGCTCATGGTCAAAGACGTCCTGTAAATGCTGTTGTAGCCATTCTAAATAATCAGGATTTTCTGCCTTGGCAGCTTCGCGTAGCAAAATAGATGTCGGATGCATAAGCTTTTGCGTCAAACGATGCGCAAATTGCTGTAATACTTGTTCAGCATTTTCACCATGATGCAAAGCCTCTAATGCGTGCGTAAGCTCTTGTTGACTAATTTCTTCACTATGTTGGCGGTAAGCATGAATTGTGCTGCCAGCCTCTTTAACTTTCTGATGAGTAATAAGCTGGGTAGCTAACTGATTAACCATGACTTCTGCTTCAACAGCGGCCTGACGTCGTTGAGCAAGATTTTCATCAATCACACTTTGTAAATCATCAACACCATACAAATAGACCCCATCAAGCGCTTCAACTTTAGGATCTATATCACGAGGTACGGCTAAATCAACCATTAACATTTGTTGATAGCGACGTTTCTTTAATGCAGCCTTAACATCTGGATAAGCAATAACTTGATATAAACTACCAGTACAGCTAGACACAACATCAGCACGATATAAATTTTCAGCCAATGCTGAAAAATCAATAATTTCAACTTCAACTTGATGTGAAATCTCTTGAGCCAATTGGTCAGCACGCTCACGGCTACGGTTACAAATAATAATTTTGGCAACACCCATTTCAGCCAGATGTTTAGCAACTAAACTATTCATTTCACCTGCTGCAACGACCATTACAGTAAGTTTTTCGGGCTTACTAAAGACCTGTAAAGCTAATTGCGCTACTGCATACCCCATCGAAACCGCATGACTACCCACCGCCGTTTCGGAACGTACACGTTTAGCAGCATAAAAAGCATATTCAAAAACACTGTTTAATTCAGGAGAAACCGTTTGAGCTTCTTTAGACAATGCTAAAGCACTTTTAACCTGCCCTAAAATTTGCGGCTCACCTAACATGAGAGAGTCAAGACCACTCGCTACTCGCATTAAATGTGTAATAGCCTGCGTGTTCTCGTAACGATAAACATGATGAATTAAGTGCTGTACATCAATATTATTGGCATCGGCTAACCATTTCAGAAGGCTTTCGGCATTTTCTGCCATGGCATACACTTCTGTGCGGTTACACGTCGAAACGACCACCAAATCCTTTAAGTTCTGGTGATGGTTTTGTTCGGCAAGCAAACGACTTAATCGCTCTGCATTGAAAGCAATTTTTTCGCGGAGTTCGACAGAAGCTGTTTGATGGTTGACACCCAATGCAAAGAAAGACATATCAGATCATCATTTCGCTAAATTTATGCTATTGTGCAACATCGGTGTCATAAAAAGCATTACTTTGGATCAATAAAAATTGCGTCAAATGAATAGCCGTATTAATTTTAACGGTGCTTCGATAAGACAGTATTCTACCACATTCTTATTGTTAGGTAGCATGTCCTCGCATGTCTATGCACGTCCTGTGCAAGAGACCTATACCGTGCATTCATTTGATCAGGCCTTAGAACAAACTATGGTCGCTGAATTTGCTCTGGCTTATGATGATATTCCTAACGCTTTGCACAATTACACAGTGCTCGCAATTAAAAGCAACTCTACCTCAATTAAACAACGAGCTTTAGATGTTGCTCTTGAATATAATGACTTACAAGCCGCTTTAAATATTGCTACACATTGGGTAGCTCAAGAGCCAAAAGATGTGCCGGCTTTATTCTATTTGTCACATATTGCCTTAAAAACACATGAATACCAGCTTGCCGCTGAAACATTAGATAAAATTTTAAAAATAGATCCGACTGCTGATTTAGAACAAATTTTAGCAAGTATTGCTCCAGAAAATGCTCAAGATCGAGATGTACTATTAACAGCTTTACGCTCTAGTGCTGAAAAAGATAACCCTTCTATTTTAGCACTCATCGCCAACTTAGAAGCCCAAAATGGCCAATTAGAATCTGCTCTAACCAACATTAACAAGGCATTACGCCGACGTCCTAAAGTGACGAGCTTTATTTTAATGAAAGCTAACCTGCTCATTGCTCTGAGCGATCAAGAAGGTGCACTTAAATGGTATGCGAAGTCCAGCCGTAAATATAAGAAAAATTTAGACATTCGTTTAGCTGAAATCCGCTATCTCATACAAATCAATCAATCTCAACTCGCGTTAGAAAAGCTCGAAAACGTTATAGAAGCTAATCCTAAAGCTGAAGAAGCATTATTTATTGCAGGCTTAACCAGTATCGATTTAAAGCAGTATGACAAAGCAGAACAATATCTTGTTGATCTACGAAACTCTGCAAAATATCAAAATGAAGCCTATTACTACTTAGCAATTAATGCAGAACGTAAACAACATTATGAAACCGCAAAAGCTTACTATCGTTTAGTCGATGGCAGCTTATACGTCGTTTCCAGACGCAATCTGATTGCAATATATGATAAACAAGAAAATTTACATGATGCTTTACGGTTCCTCACGCAAGAACGCGTAAATTATCCCCAACATGCGAGTTTCTTATATCAAGCTCAAGCTGAAATCTTAAAGAAAATGGGCAATAAAAAAGCTGCATTAAACTTATTAGATGAAGCGATAAAGAATTTACCCGATGATCCGGAACTCATTTACGCAGAAATTTTATTACTTGATCCGTATACTGACAGAGATAAACTCGACAAAACATTAAAACAATTACTACAACTTGAGCCTAACAGTCCAACCTACCTCAATGCATATGCTTATACATTAGCCCTGCAAAACCGTCGGCTAAAAGAAGCACGTCAATATGCAGAGCAAGCTTTAGAATATGCACCGGAACAAGCCTCAATTCTTGATACGCTGGGCTATATTGCATTTTTACAGAATGATTATGAAGCCGCGGCAGAGGCTTTAGGCAAAGCTTATGAACTTAGTCACAATATAAATATTGGCGTTCGCTATGCTAAAGCATTGTATATGCAAGGATCATTAACTCAATTTAGCGCTGTGTTACAACAACTGAAACAAAAACATGCCAATGATCCACAATTACAACAGCTTGATGCGTTAATTTTACCTACATCTGCAAAAAAGAGTTAAATATATGAGCAAATTTGCCCAACTGTGCACAGCGATCTGTGGATCAAGTGTATTATTTCTAACCGGTTGTCAGCATTTTACTCAACCAAAACCTGCGGTTACCCAGCAAGTTCAAGATGAAAAACACTTTAATTTACAAGGTAAAATCGGGGTTCGCACACCACAGCAAACCGGTAGTGCTTTTTTCACATGGGTTCAACAACAAGATAATTTTGATATTGAATTAAGCGGTATTTTAGGCGTAGGAAAAACCCAAATTCAGGGCAAACCCGGTGAAGTGAAGTTAAATAGTGCGAAAACTGGATTAATTACTGCTGCCTCTCCAGAAGAGCTTTTAGAGCGTGCAACTGGTTGGCAAGCACCAATTACTCATTTAACGAGTTGGATTTTAGCCAAACCTGCAACTTTAAGTGCTCGGATCAGTAAAGATAATGAAAATCGTGTAAACCAACTGATTGAAGATGGCTGGACTGTTAATTTTAGCTATGATGGCGAACAAACTTTGCCAAACAAACTGGTTTTAAAGCAAGCTCTTGCTGAAGATAAAGAAAACCGTATTACAATGGTCATCCAAAACCGTTAAGTCTAATTATATAAATCTATGATTCGAGTTCCTTCTCCAGCTAAGCTCAACCTGTTTTTGCATATTACAGGCCGACGCGAAAATGGTTATCACGAGTTACAAACTATTTTCCAACTTATTGATTTATATGACTGGATGATATTTACGCCGACTTTGGATGAACAAATCGAAATTGATGGATTGAGTGAAGTCAGACCTGAAGAAAACCTGATTTATCGGGCTGCTCAAATACTAAGACCGCATGCAAAAAAATTCTGCGGTCTACACATCAAAATTGAAAAAAATATTCCAATGGGTGCAGGTCTAGGCGGAGGTTCATCCAATGCTGCCACAACCCTGATTGTGTTAAATCAATTATGGGAATGTGGACTAAATCAAGAACAACTTGCGGACTATGGAGTGAAGCTTGGTGCCGATGTTCCTATTTTTATTTATGGTAAAAATGCATGGGCTGAAGGTATTGGTGAACATTTATCATTCATAGACTTAGATCAAAAACAGTTCATTATTTTAAAACCTGATTGTTTTATCAGCACTCAATTGCTTTTTTCACAAAAAACATTGACAAGAGACTCTAAGACCACTAAATTTTGCGCCTATCAGTTAGAACCTTCTAATTTTGGAAATAACTTTGAGCCATTAGCTCGGCAGTTATACCCTGAAGTAGAAGAAGCAATGCGATATTTAGACCAGTTTGGTCAAGCAAAGCTTACAGGTACAGGTGCTTGTGTTTTTATTGAAGTAACGAATGAAATGAATATTGATGAAATTCTTAACCATTCACCTTGTAAATCTTACTTGGTAAATAGTTTAAAAGAATCTCCTCTTAATCATTTTAAGGTTACAAGTTAGGGGCGTCGCCAAGTGGTAAGGCACCGGGTTTTGATCTCGGCATCCGTTGGTTCGAATCCAGCCGCCCCTGCCAACCTCACCTGTAATGATGATTATATTAGGGGCGTCGCCAAGTGGTAAGGCACCGGGTTTTGATCTCGGCATCCGTTGGTTCGAATCCAGCCGCCCCTGCCATCATATATATCATCGAATTTAGGGGCGTCGCCAAGTGGTAAGGCACCGGGTTTTGATCTCGGCATCCGTTGGTTCGAATCCAGCCGCCCCTGCCATTCTCTTATTTTAAAGACAGACTTAATTGCTATGCTTTTTGTTGATTAATCTTGACATTGCATTGCAAAAATATTAAAGTTCTGCCGCATTAGGGGCGTCGCCAAGTGGTAAGGCACCGGGTTTTGATCTCGGCATCCGTTGGTTCGAATCCAGCCGCCCCTGCCATCTATTTAATTACATACCAACCGCCAAGGGTGCTTCATGCCCAATCTTGTCGTTTTTAGTGGAAATGCTCATCCACAGTTCGCTCAAAAAGTCGTAAGTCACTTACATATCCCTCTAGGTGCTGCATCAGTCGGTCACTTTTCTGATGGAGAAATTTCAGTAGAAATTACTGAAAATGTTCGTGGTAAAGACGTATTTATCGTTCAGCCTACTTGTGCCCCTACCAATGATAACCTTATGGAAATCTTGGTTATGGCAGACGCTTTGCGTCGTGCAAGTGCTGGTCGTATTACCGCTGTTATCCCTTATTTTGGTTATGCTCGCCAAGACCGTCGTCCACGTTCTGCACGTGTACCGATTACAGCTAAAGTTGTTGCAGACATGCTTACCACTGTTGGTATTGATCGTGTCGTAATGATTGACTTACATGCTGACCAAATTCAGGGTTTCTTCGATATTCCAGTCGACAACATCTACGGTACTCCTGCTTTGCTTGCTGACTTACGTCAACAACAGCATGACAACCTTATGGTGGTTTCTCCTGACGTTGGTGGTGTAGTACGTGCTCGTGCCGTTGCCAAACAGATGGGTGACATCGATTTAGCAATTATTGACAAACGTCGTCAAAAAGCCAATGAGTCGCAAGTTATGCACTTAATTGGTGACGTAAAAGATCGTGATTGCGTTATCGTAGATGACATGGTTGATACTGCCGGTACACTGTGCAAAGCAGCTGATGCGCTTAAGCAATTTGGTGCACGCCGTGTAGTTGCATACGCAACTCACCCTGTACTTTCTGGCAAGGCTATTGAAAACTTACGTAATTCAGTTATTGATGAATTGGTTGTCACTGACACCATTCCTCTTTCTGATGAAGCATTAACCTTGGGCAAAATCCGTCAGGTTTCTGTTGCTAGCATGGTTGCTGAAACGATTCGTCGTATTAATAACGAAGAATCTATCAGTGCGATGTTCGATAGTTTATAATACCGCAGCTTTTATGAACCCTGGCCTTGGCTGGGGTTTTCTATCACTAAACTGGTCGCAAGTTTAGTATATTTAAACTTTAATGAGGATTTACTCATGGCAAACTTCGTATTAAACGCTCAAGCGCGTGCTGAAGACAAACAAGGGAAAGGTGCGAGCCGCCGCCTTCGTCACGAAGCATTAATTCCAGCTATCATTTATGGTGGCAATGCTGAGCCTGTAGCTATTACTTTAGAACTTCGTGAGCTTGTAAAAGCTTTAGAAAACAATGCTTTCTTTGAAGAAGTTGTAGAAATCAAAGTAGGCGACAAAGTTGAAAACGTTAAAATCCAAGCGTTACAACGTCACCCATCTAAAAACACTCCTATGCACGCTGACTTCAAACGCGCATAAGTGTTGAAAGGCGTAGATTAGTGTCAAATATTTCGCTAATTGTTGGTTTGGGCAATCCTGGTTCAGAATATGCCCAAACCCGCCATAATGCAGGCTTTTGGTTCATTGAACAGCTTGCTAATAAATATGGCATTACATTAAAAAATGATCCGAAATTTCACGGAATCAGTGGACGTGGTAATATAGAAGGACACGATGTCCGTCTACTTCTACCCACTACATTTATGAACCGTTCTGGACAAAGTGTAGTTCCATTTGCAAAATTTTATCAAATTGCTCCCGAAGCAATTTTGATTGCTCATGATGAACTTGATATGAATCCTGGTGTAATTCGCTTAAAAACAGGCGGAGGACATGGCGGTCATAACGGTTTACGTGACATTGTCCCTCATATTGGTCCAAATTTTCATCGTTTACGTATTGGTATCGGACATCCTGGCTCAAAAGAAAGAGTTTCAGGTCACGTACTTGGAAAAGCACCAAGTAGTGAACAAAGTCTGATGGATGCTGCAATTGATCATGCCCTTTCTAAAGTGAAACTACTTGTTCAAGGACAAGTTCCACAGGCCATGAATCAAATTAATGCATATAAACCCACTTAAATTGTTGAACAATCATGCTTGCTATCTTGCTTTTTTAGGAGCAAAATGCGCATCAGCCACTTTGCCAACCGCAAAAGCTAAAGATTTCACCATAAGATCTACATCTTAGGTCTACTCAGGAGACGCTAGCCATGCTATCTCGTTTATTAAAATGCAAAATTCACCGTGCAGTTGTAACCCATGCTGAACTTCACTATGAAGGTTCTTGTGCAATTGATGGCGTATTGATGGACTTAGCTGGTATTCGTGAATATGAAGAAATTCATGTTTGGAATGTAACCAATGGCAAACGCTTCACGACTTATGCGATTCGTGGTGAAGATAACTCTGGAATTATTTCAGTAAACGGCGGTGCTGCACATCAAGCAGACGTTGGTGATCTCGTCATTATTGCTACATTTGGTGATTTTACTGAAGCTGAAGCAAACATGCATAAACCACGTTTGGTCTATGCAAACCCAAATAATACAGTCAACCACACAGCGAATTGTATCCCTGTTCAAGTTGCTTAATTTCTTCTAAGAATAAAAAAGCCCGCTTTGACGGGCTTTTATAATTTTATAAATCCTAAATCGTTCCTTCCCACCAGTTCTTTTGCTGTTTGCAATTCAATGGTTGAAGCCCCTCTCCTCGCAAATCAAACAGAATCGCCTCTCCTTTTGTATTTACCTTAAATTCAGCATACTTTGCTTTCTGATAGCATTGAGCTAGACCTTCAGCAAACAAGAAACTTCGTGAAGCGGGATATAAAGCCTGTAAACGATTTTCAGGATTTTTTAAAATTAAGCTTTGCCCAGCAAATGAATTGTTAGTATCTAAAATTGTACGAACTACTCGATTTTGTGAATCCAAAATAACTTTTGCTTGAACAGAAGAATGATTAAAAATTACCTGATCTAGAGCCTCACTCTCACTTCCTGCAAGAGCTTTAAGAGATTGTAAATTTAACTTATAAGCCAGTGCCATATAGTCCCCTTGTAAAATTGAACGCGGGTCGACTGGTCTAAGCTCAATAAATATACTTTTACTATGATGCAGATGCCATTCGTTTTTTGCCACTAATCCTACAAAGATTAATAGGGTGACTAATGCAAGAATAAGAGAAAAATACTTTTTCATTCTTTCTCTCCTTCAACTTCAACGAGTTCATCTTTATTTTCACGATGAAGTAACCATGACAGAGCAAAGAGAACAACACCAGAAATAAAAATTGAAGCACTCTTGGCTAGAAAAGTTATTTGTAAGTTGTAGTAGAGCTGCCAGAACACTAAAACTAATACAGCCAAGCTAACTCCATAAACTATATAATCTTTCTTTTTTAATGCCCACGTTAAAATAATGAACAGGATAAAAATTTCAAAATAGCCAAGTGTAATAAGCAATATGCCAAAAATTAAAAAGGCAAAAAAAGTGACTCCATGAAGTTGTCTATATAAATGAAAAATACCAAAACATAGCAACCATAGACTAGGTAGCAAATACAAAACCCATAGCTGCTGACCTATCGAACTCTCTGGAATTAACCCCATAAAAGCATCAAAAAAAGAAGCTACTAGAATTACTACAAGCACACATAAAAAAATACTACGCTCATATAACGCTATTGATTCACTCTTAGGCAACAGCACCAAACTAAAAACCAAGTAACTGAGCAAAGTTAAATTTAAATAGGTCTGATTAGAATGTATTGACCACAATGAATGGTCTAATTGCAGCAAGTAGATAAAAGCGATGCCATATGTAGCAAGCAATTGAATTAAAATGAAGAACCAATGCGGTTTAAGGAAATAACTGATACATAGAATAAAAATCTGCGCAATTAAAACCCATAGAATTTGATCTGTTTCGGAACCAAGATGAAATAAGAAAGCAGTCTGTCCACTGATAAATAAACAATAAGCAAATTGTCGAAAGAAATAGCTTTGTGATTTCTTTAAAAGAATAAAAGCTAGTCCAACAAAAATAATTCCAATAACTAAAGAAATGGCCTCCCAAAACACCAGTGTAAAAGCTGCAAGTGCTAGACCTGCAAGCCAAGCACCAATTGCCAATGGAATGACATAAAAGCGGCTTTGACGAAAAATTTTTATTAAAAGATAACTAATCAGTGCAAACCAAATAAAAATAATGCCCGCAATCAATAAAAAGATAAATTCATTAGAATCTTTAAATAAGTTATTAATCCCATCTACAAGCCATATTGTTGCAGTCACACCAAGAACAGCAGCCATCAAACTGGCACATAACTGATCATCTTTTTTGAAGAAATAATAAAAAGCGATGAGTCCTGAAAAGAAAGCCGAGATCAGATAAGTAATATTTTCATTCGATAAATATTGGATCATTCCAATGATTGAAATAACTGCAAACCAAGCGATAAAAACAAATCTTAAAGCACGATACTTCTTTATACACACCCCAAACTCGACCAGGCTTAATAAATTTAGAGCGAACAGATATAAATATGGAAACTTTTCTGACCAAAAAGTCTGTTTAAAAAATAAAAAAAGTGTGAGCTGGCTGGTTATACAAATTAGACCAAAAATTCCAATATTCGGTCGATATAGCCACGGTAGTAAAAGCAATGTCCAAATTAAAAAAAGCAAATAACTATCTGCACCAGTTTGATAAACCTGTCCGATAACGGCCGAGCTTAAGCCTATCATCAAGCCACAAATACTGTGTAAGGTCTGCCTAACACCTTCAGTTAAGGTATCTTTTACACTGAACCATGCTGTCACAAGTAATATAAGGGGCGGGATAGCGAGTTGAATGCTATCTGGAAGCATCAACCAGTTAGCAGCAATTAAATAAAGAATACTTACCGCCATAAATACATAACTGAAAATATGGAGATGCTGAATAAATGAGCTATTTGTTAGAGGATAATCGTCTCTTATCTGCATGAAACACCTATTTTATTTATAATTTTCTATAAAAAACATAGCATTCCATTTTCATATCAACAAGTAAGCTCGTGTTAAAAAGCCTAATTCTGTTTATGAAAATACTTATTCATAATGAGACTTAGCATTCTACAAAAGCATCTAGCCAATTTTGCCAAGCGCGCTATAATAAAACCCATCGCTTCAGGGCGGGGTGTAATTCCCCACCGGTGGTAAAGTTAATTTTTATGATTAGATTAACAAGCCCACGAGCTTAAATTGTGTAATTTGAGCAGATTTGGTGAAACTCCAAAGCCGACGGTATAGTCCGGATGAAAGAAGACGACGAACTGGGATAAATCCGTTTTATTTCAGTGCCAGCCTGTTTTTACATCAGTCCTGAAATGTTCAACCGTATTTTTACGAGAGCGTTTCATTATGTCTAGCTTAATTCAACCAGAACTTTTTTTCTCAGCCCTCTCTCCTGCTGAGCAGCGCATTCAACAAGCATTAGAAGATATCCGTAAAGGTAAACCTATCTTGGTTATGGATGACTTTGATCGCGAAAATGAAGCTGATCTCATTGTTGCAGCCGAAACGTTAACGGTAGAAACAATGGCACGCATGATTCGTGATGGCTCGGGTATCGTATGTTTATGCCTTACAGAAGAGCTAGCAGATCATCTAGAACTACCACCAATGGTTTCTCAAAACTCGAGCCAGTTTCATACTGCATTTACAGTGACCATTGAAGCTGCTCAAGGTGTTACTACAGGTGTTTCTGCTAAAGACCGTGTTACTACCATTCAAACTGCAATTAAAGATGGTGCTGTCCCAAGCGATCTTAATCGTCCAGGTCACGTTTTTCCATTACGTGCTCGTAATGGTGGAGTGCTTACTCGACGTGGTCATACTGAAGGAACAATTGATCTCGCAAGATTAGCCGGTTTAAAACCTGCTGGTGTGTTATGTGAATTGACTAACCCAGATGGCACTATGGCATCAGGTATTCAAGTTTTAGCATATGCCCAAACTCATCACTTAACTGTGATTACAATTGAAGAACTTGTTCAATACCGTCAACAACACGGTGTTTAAATAAAAAAAGGTTTGGCTTTATATCAAAGCCAAACCTTTAAATTAAATCTTACTTATATTTAAGAAACTTTCTTTTGTGCTGCCACTTCTTCAACATAGTCCAAGAGTTCAGAGAATTGATTAATCATTGCTTTTGGCTGTGCTTGAGCAAGTTCCTCTGCTGTTCCATAACCATAAGTCACAGCGACTGCCTCAATACCATTATGACGTGCACCTAAAACATCATATTGACGGTCACCTACCATTAAGCATTCTTCTGGGTTTAGTTGCTCATGCTCAAGAATATAATGAATGAGTTCAGCTTTATTGGTGCGCTCACCTGTCAATTCACTGCCATAAATATCTACAAAATATTGGCTTAACTCAAAATGATCCAAGATACGTTTTGCATAAATCGTTGGTTTAGCAGTGGCAACAAATAAACGATACCCTTCCTTTTTTAACGCTTTAAGTGTCTGTACAACAGAAGGATATACTTCATTTTCAAATAAACCAATCACCGAGAAACGCTCGCGATAAGCAAATAGAGCTTGTTCAGCTAACGCATCATCTTGAGTAGCCAACAATTTTGCGAGTGAAGGTTTTAAGGGGGGGCCAATGGTCCAGTCAATATTTAAATCGGCAGCCAATGGATAGCCTAGTTTTTCCATTGCATAGCGAATTGAAGTATGGATACCAACCTTTGGGTCTGTTAGGGTTCCATCTAAATCAATCAAAATATGTTTTATAGCCATTCAATCACTAACCCAGTAAAGTATTTAATTCAATTGGTCGAGAGTTTAATCAAACTCTCTTATACTAACGTAAATTTAAATTGAAAAGGAAATAACCGTGCGTCCAACCGTACTTTGTTTCTCGGGTTTAGACCCTTCAGGTGGTGCAGGTTTACAAGCTGATATTGAAGCAATTGGACAAAGTGGTGCTCATGCAGCAATTGCATGTACAGCGCTTACCATTCAGAACTCACAACAAGTATTTGGCTTCGAAGCAACCTCAAAAGAACTCTTATTAGCTCAAGCCAATGCCGTTGTTGGTGATTTACCAATTAAATGCGTTAAGTCAGGCATGCTTGGCACTACAGATAATATTGCTGCTCTAGCTGAATTTCTTCGCGCACACCCTGACTATCAATATGTACTTGATCCAGTTTTAGTGGCAAACAGTGGTGGCTCTTTAGGTGATCAAGCGACTCTTGTTAAAGCATTTGTTGAGCTTATTCCCCTAGCCACTATTATTACTCCCAACACAGTCGAATTACGTGCATTAACTGGTACAGATGACTTAGACCAAGCAACCAAAAAACTTTTTGAAATGGGTGCTAAAGCTGTATTAGTTAAAGGTGGACACGAAGATACACCAGATCATATTAAAAATAGTTTATATATTAATGATGAACTTGCAGCGAGTAGTAGCTGCCCACGCTTAGATGGAGAATATCATGGATCAGGTTGTTCTTTAGCTAGTTTTATTGCGGGTCGTTTAGCTTTAGGTGATTCTTTGAAAATTGCAGTTCAGCATGCTGAAACATGGTTATTCGGTGTTTTAAAGAATGCTGACACTCCAGTGCCGAATGGGCAAAAAATACCAAAAAGATTCTAAAAAGAAAAAAGGCGCCAAAAGCGCCTTTTTTCTTATCCTCAATTATTGAGGAATACGTAAAACCTGTCCAGGGAAGATCTCATCTGGATCTTTTAACATTGGTTTATTTGCTTCAAAGATTTTTGGATACTGATTTGCATCACCGTAAAATTCTTTCGCAATTTTTGAAAGATTGTCACCAGATTTCACTGTATAAAACTTACTTTCTGGTTCAGGAGTTGCAACAGTCATCTGGTCATCTACTTGTGCCACATGATCAATGTTTCCAACAATAAGAATAATTTTTTCTTTATCTGCTTGGCTTTTTACCTGCCCTTTAATAATTGCAGTATCTGTAGCACCATTATAGGTTACAGATAAGCCCTCTACCCCTAAGCCTAAACTTTTAATTAAACCTAATAATTTATTTGCAACTTCTTGTGCAGAAGGTTCTGCTGGTGTTGCCGGAGCCGGTTGTGGTTCTGCAGGAGCGGTATTTTTCTTACCAATACCTTTTACAAAATCAAAAAGACCCATCTTTTAGTCCTCATATTATTGTTTATAGTAAAGTCATTAAACTGACCTTTATTGTTATACTTCAAAAAAGTTATGCCTCTGCTATCAATTGAGGTTGATCTTGTAAAAATATGTATCTCTTAAATTTTTTCTCCAATAAAAAAAAGCCACCTTACGGTGGCCTTCTTTTTATTCAGCAATATGCGAATTAACCAAGTTTTTTAGTTACATAGTCAATTGCAGATTGAACTGTAGTGATTTCGTTTGAATCTTCATCAGGGATAGTGATGTCGAAGTCGTTTTCGAAAGACATTACAAGTTCAACTAAATCTAAAGAGTCAGCACCTAAGTCATCCATAAAAGATGCTTCGTTTTTAATTTCTTCAGCTTTAAGACCAAGTTGTTCTGCAACTGCTTGCTTAACGCGTAGTTCGATATCGCTCACAGGAATTCTCCTCATTGCTCGTGGCGTTTGATTTGCCACTAGTTTAATTGAATATAAAAATTTTTAAAAGTTATACATCAGCCCTAGGCCATGTATAAACCACCATTTACATGTAATACCGTACCGGTAATGTAACCTGCTTTATCACTTGCAAGGAAACTCACCGCATTTGCGATATCTTGTGGCTCACCTAAGCGATTTAAAGCCACTTGATCACTCATTTTTTTGCGAATTTCTTCACTAAGTGCATCTGTCATTTCTGTTGCAATGAAGCCTGGTGCCACACTGTTCACAGTGATTTGGCGGCTACCCATCTCTTTTGCAAGACTACGGCTAAACGCTTCAATACCTGCTTTTGCAGCAGAGTAGTTCGCTTGGCCTGGGTTTGCAAAGTGCGCAACAACAGAACTAATATTAATAATGCGGCCAAAGCGTGCTTTTGTCATACCTTTAAGCACACGTTTAGATAAACGATATACAGCTTTAAGATGAATGTTGAGAATGTCATCCCAATCATCTTCTGACATGCGTAGCAATAGATTGTCTTTCGTGATACCCGCATTATTAACCAAAACAAGCACAGGGCCATAGTTCTGTTCAATATGAGAAACGACTGCTTCAATCTCATCGAGATTACGCACATCGAGAGCTAAACCTGCACCTTGCTCACCAAAGCTTTCACTTAACTTTTGTGCACCAGATTCAGATGTCGCAGTACCTACAACAAAATAACCGTCTTGAATAAGTTGCTGGGCAATTGCAGCGCCAATGCCCCGACTCGCGCCCGTTACTAATGCAACTTTGCGTTCTTGTGTCATGCAATTTTTCCTTCTGCCACTAAAACAGCATTTAGGGCATCTTCCATTTTACTCTTGCTATCAATCGCAAAAGCTTTTTCTATATTTGGTAAACGCTTCGCGAGATTACTCAATACTGTACCAGGGCCACACTCAACAACGTAGTGAATACCTTGGTCTTGTAAGAACTGCATCGTGTCTGTCCATTGTACAGATTGGTACAATTGAGCAGTCAACGCCTGACGCAATTGAGCAACATCGGTAGCTATTCCCGCGTTGACATTTTGTATTACAGGTATGGTAGGCAGCTCAATGGCAGTTTGTTCCAAAGCTTCTGCAAATTTTTCAGCAGCAGGCTTCATCAATGAACAATGCGAAGGAACTGACACAGGTAAAGCAATTGCCTTAGCAGACTGCTCTTTTGCCAAAGCCATTACTTGTTGTACAGATGCTGTACTTCCGGCAATTACGACTTGGCCTTGTGAATTATAGTTTGCAGCTTCTACTGAGCCTTGACCTTCTGCATTCACGATTTGGCAAAGTTCAACCACTTTTTCATCAGCCAAACCAAGGATTGCAGCCATAGCACCTTCCCCTTGAGGAACAGCATTTTGCATGAGTTTGCCACGCAAATTCACGAGTTTCACTGCATCTGCCAAGCTCATAGATCCTGCAGCAACCAAAGCGCTGTATTCACCTAGAGAATGTCCTGCAAGGTACTTAGGTGCCAGACCACCTAAATCAAGCCATACACGCCATAAAGCGATACTGGCAGTTAATAATACAGGTTGGGTATTTTCTGTTTGGTTGAGACCTTCACCACTTTGCGCAATATGCCACAGATCAAATCCAAGTGCATCTGAAGCTTCCGCAAAGGTTTGCCCAACCCCACTAAACTGTTCTGCTAGTTCAGCAAGCATACCGACTTTTTGTGAACCTTGACCAGGAAACACAAACGCAGTTTTTGTGGCTAAAGCTACTTGTTCAAGACGTTTAGCAGACATAAGAAATCCTTTTTTGGGTTTTCACTCATTTCTGGAGCGGAAATTTAACATGTTATTTATATTTTTATAATTGCGAAAAACAACAAAAAAAGGGAGCTTTCGCTCCCATTTTTTCTATACTTAAGCATCACGCTTAATGCATATCATACAATTATTCAGCATCAGCTGCTTTAGCGAATAATTGACGACCACGGTAGAAACCGTCTTTAGTCACGTGGTGACGACGATGAGTTTCACCAGTTGCTTGGTCTACTGTTAATGCATTCTCGGTTAAAGCGTCATGTGAACGGCGCATGTCACGGCGAGAGCGACTTTTACGGTTTTGCTGAACGGCCATGATGGCTCCTTACAAAGATCGAAAAAATGGATCAGAACAAATTCAGTTGTCTTATCTCACAATTATATCACAAATTATGAGTTAAGTTTACCCTTCAAACCTGCCAAAACATCAAACGGGTTATCCCGTTTTTCTTCAACAACATTTTGAATGGTAGGTTGATGTTTATTTTCACAAGCATCATGCTTGGGAGATAAAGGCATCAACAATAACAGTTCATCTTCTAGTAATGCGAGCAAGTTAATCGAGGCTGGCGTATCATAATCGCCTTTCGTCGAAGACTCACTTTCACCTAAAACGATGAAATCAGCATCCTCATCCAAGCGCTCTATCAGTGACTCATCATCCACTAATGCAATATGAAAGTCTAAGACAAGAGGCATTTCAACAGGTTCCAAACAACGTTGGCACTCCATTGGAACTATCGTGTCCATATGACCATCCATCCACACAATGCGATGATATGCATCCATTGATAGCTTACAGTCTATGTTGATCAATTGGTTATCAATTGATCCAACAGCTTCACGAGCGATACGAGCAAAGCGAGACAAGGGCAGTTGACCTGACCATGTAAAGCCTTGTTCAGCCCATTTAAACGGCTCAATCTGTGCCGGAAAGGTATTTGCTGACATAATTAAGGCGGCAATTCTACAAATTCATCGGTACTCTGTCAAAGATTAAGATACAATTTTGCACTTCTTCAGACAGAACTCGGGGTAAATTAAGCAATGCACCTGTTGCAGCCGCAACCTGAAGTTAACACTTCATTACTCGTTTGCACCCATTCAACTCATCAGAACACTCTTGTACCTGACATAGTGCAACTCTCACCATGGTCAAGCTCAAAATCGGAGTCTGAGCAAGTCGATTGGCTTATTTTACACTTTAATCACTGGTTTTCCCACCATAATGTGACATTAGTTCGTGGAGATTTTGAACCAGAATATTTCCCTGCAACAAATATAGAACCTGCCAAGATTCAATTCGCCCATGGTTTCTTTAATAGTGCCTTGCATGAAATTAGTCATTGGTCTATTGCTGGTGAAAAAAGACGTCTATTATCGGATCTAGGATATTGGTATGCTCCCGATGGCCGTACGCAAGAACAGCAAAGTCTATTTGAACAAGTCGAAATTAAGCCTCAGGCAATTGAATGGTTGTTTGCACAGTCTTTTGGTAGAAAATTTAGAGTCTCGCTTGATAACCTGACAGGTGATGGTGGAGATGGCAAAATATTTAAAGATAATGTCTATGCTCAAGTACAACGTTACTTTTCAGGTGAAGCCAAGTTGCCACGTGATGCAGCAGCATTTATTGGTTTTATTTGCCAATGTACACGTTCAGGCCTAGCATTACAATTAAATGAATTTAAACGTGAACTCCTTGATTAATTGACAAAAAAACCACGTTAATTACTTGCATAGGTTGTTTAAAAAGCCTAATAATTATTTTAACACTGGCGTGATGGAGTCTCTAAAATATGATGCATTTACATGTACATCCTGAAAATCCACAGCAACGCCTTATTAGCCAAGCGGTTGAACGCATTCGTGCCGGAGATGTTGTGGTTTATCCTACCGATGCAGCCTACGCAATTGGCTGCCAAATCGGTAATAAAAATGCCATGGAACGTATTACGCAGATTCGCGGTTTAGGACCTAAACATCAATATGCCATTATGTGCTGTGACTTATCAGATATTGCAACGTATGCAAAAGTTGATAATGCGACATATCGTTTATTGAAAGCCAATACCCCTGCTATAACGACATTCATTTTACCTGCAACAAGTGAAGTTCCTCGTAGGTTAATGCATCCTAAGAAGAAAACGATTGGCTTACGTATTCCAAGTAATCCAATTTGTCAGGCTTTATTACAAGAACTTGGTGAGCCCCTACTTACGAGTACATTAATTTTACCGGGCCAAGAAGATCCTCTAGATGATCCTTACGATATTGAAAATCAGCTAGATAAACGAATCGATGTATTTATTGATGGTGGTTTCGGTACTTTAACAAGCACAAGTATTGTCGACTTATCGGGTGAACATCCTGAAATTATCCGTCGTGGTATTGGCGATGTAAGTGCTTTTGAATAAGCACTTACATTTTTTACCAATAGTTTTAAAAAAAGTATTATCACTCAAAAAAATACTCTTTATTTATTTTGGATTTTTTTTACACTTTAGTCGTTAAGTAATTTATTAAAAGGCACAATTCATTTAGAATGATTTTCACTATCTGCTGTTCTTCTGTTTACAGCTCTCTTTGACTTGAATAACAAGTCTCATGCTTTTGAAAATTCGCGTGGCTTATAATCGTAATGAATCAATCACTTCATCAATCCATGGAAGACGCTCCACACATCCGTGTTTTAGATGAGTGGCATGACAAGATTCCTGAAGATCTCTATATTCCTCCTGCTGCATTTGAGATTTTGCTCGAACAGTTTGAAGGTCCACTAGATTTTTTAATTTATCTGATTCAAAAAAACGGTTTTGATTTAATTCACGTCGATATTGCGCCTATCGCAACTCAATATTTAACTTATATGGATAGTATGAAATCCTTAAATATTGAGCTAACCGCTGATTATATGGTGATGGCAGCTTTATTGGCAGATTTAAAGTCTCGCCTGCTTTTACCAAAGCCAACAATCATCAGTATTGAAAAAGATCCTAAGCAGGAACTCATTGATCGACTGGAAACCTATCTACGTATCAAGCAAGCAGCTGAACGTTTGGGTCAAATGCCAATTCTTGAGCGTGATACATTCAGTGCAAATGTGAGCTTAGGTTATATTGCTCCTGTTTATGAAGGCTATGATATTTCAGCATTACATGACGCATTATTCTGTGTGTTTAACCGACCAGAACCTATTACGCATGTTGTGGCTCAAGAGCCTGTCTTACTAGAAGAACGCATTGCATATATTGAAGAGAAATTAGAGTCTGGTGACGTGTTAAGTTTTAAAGAATTGCTCAATCCTCTGCAAGGTCGCATGGGAATGGTTGTTACATTTATGGCTGTTTTAGAGTTAACCCGACAACAGCGAATTAAAATTATTGCCTCAGGTATTGAAGCTCCGTTAGCAATTCAAGGATCTTCAATATGAGCTTTGAACAAAATAATACGGATTTGTCATTAGCTGACATTCACCACGAAGTCTTATTACAACTTGAAGCTATTATTTTTGCCAGTGAAGCGCCCGTTTCAATTGCCCGTTTAAAAGAAGCATTCAATAATCAATATAATAAACAACAGCTTCGTCAACTTTTACAACAGCTCGCGCTATTACAACACGGCCGATCTATTGAGTTGATTGAAACAGCGCAAGGGTTTCGCTTTCAGGTAAGATCTAAATATCGTAGTATTATTGCTCAAATTTGGCCAGAGCGACCAACAAAACTGTCGCCTTCATTACTAGAAACCCTGGCTGTCATTGCTTATCATCAACCGGTTACCCGCGCTGATATTGAACAAATTCGTGGTGTGTCTAATAATAGTCAGATTCTTAGAACACTATTTGACTGGAACTGGATTAAAGAAGCCGGTTTTAGAGATTTACCCGGAAGACCCGCGTTGCTAATTACAACGCCTCAGTTTCTGAATGCTTTTGGTCTAGCATCGCTAGGCCAATTGCCTCCCCTACAGAACGCCAAGGAAGCCTTTATGGCTCTCGATGCAAATGCACCGAAATCATAAAGAGGTGGACTGTTGATCATTATGTCTAAGGTTGTGCTGTCATGAGTGAAAAATTGCAAAAAGTATTAGCGCGAATCGGATTAGGTTCCCGCCGATATATGGAAGAGGTTATTGCCGCAGGACGCGTGAGTGTAAACGGTCGTGTTGCCCAAGTGGGTGAGCGCATTGAACCAGGCGATGAATTACGCATTGATGGCCGTAAAGTTCAGTTTCAAATTGAAGACGAAATTCGTCGCCGTGTATTGATTTACTATAAGCCAGAAGGCGAAATCTGTTCACGTAATGATCCTGAAAAACGCCCGACTGTATTTGATCATTTGCCACAAATCGCGAATGACCGCTGGGTAATGGTAGGTCGTCTAGATATTAACAGTACTGGTTTATTACTATTTACAAATGATGGTGAGCTTGCTAACCGCTTAATGCACCCATCAAATGAAGTTGAACGTGAATATGCTGTTCGAGTTATGGGTGAAGTAACACCTAAAATACGTCAAAACATGGTTAATGGCGTAGAACTTGAAGATGGCCCTGCTAAATTTGAATCCTTCTCAGAAATTGGCGGTGAAGGTATTAACCGCTGGTATCAAGTTGTGGTGAAAGAAGGTCGTAATCGTGAGGTTCGTCGTATTTTTGAATCACAAGAACTTAAAGTAAGCCGCTTATTGCGTACGCGCTACGGTACAGTTATTTTACCACGCGAATTACGTACTGGCCGCTGGATGGAACTCGATAAAACTGACATCGATAATCTAGCAAAATCTGTTGAGTTAAAACCACGTCAAGGTACAGGTTTATTTGGTATGGCAAAACGTCGTACTGACCGTATGACCGAAAAGCCAATGGCTGCTCGTCGTGGCGGTTACTTACGCCAACAACGTCGTGATGAAGAAAAAGAAGCTCCTGCTAACACGGGTAACCAACGTAAATCGACTGGTTTTAACCGTGGTTCAAAAAAATTCTAAGATTTAATGATATAAAAAACCGCTCAAATCAGAGCGGTTTTTTTATAGCTTTTTAACTTAATTCATTTTTTCCAGCTCAATCCATTCAGTTTCAGGAAAATGAACTGCTAAATAGTCTTTCAGATAATTTGAAGTATCTTGAGAAATTAATGGATCTTTTGATTCATCTTTTAAGTTATAAACCAAAGCTTTTAATTTAAGTCCACGAGACTTAAGTGCTTCAAGACTAAGTAAAGTATGGTTAATACTTCCTAAACGACCTGATGTTACTAAAATAACTGGAAACTGGTGCTGAACAATATAATCAATGCTAAGCAGACTGGTAGTTAGTGGCACCATTAAGCCGCCCGCACCTTCTAACAATACAATTTCAAAACGCTCTGCCAATGTTTGCGTCGCATTTTCAATTTTTTGAAAATCAATTTCTCGGTTATCTAGGCGTGTTGCAAGATGAGGCGAAGCAGGATAACTAAAAATTTCAGGCATGGTTAGCTTGTCATGATCTTCTTGAAACCAGCCCTGTCCCATAATTTCACGATGCTTTTCAATATCTTCAGAAATATCAGCATTACCCGTCTGAATGAGTTTTTGGGTAATCACTTTTTTACCCTGCTCAGTCCATAATTTTGCTAAAAAGCCTGTAGCGTAGGTTTTACCAATGTCGGTATCAATCCCACTCACAAAATAGATCTGGCCACTCATTTACTTCACTCTCCGGGCAATACAATAAATCGGATGGTATGTTAGGGAATATCCCTCAGCGTACTTAAATCGATCATAATCTTGATAAAACTGTTGTAAAGTTTGCTTTGTCCAACGATGCTGAGCAGTTGCCGTTACACCTGTTGCTTTTAAATGCTGCAACACGGCTTTAGGCGAATCAAAATAGAGTTGAGTTTCTGACTCTGACAAATGCAAAATCTCAAAACCAGCATGAGTTAAGGCACTATTCCAATTTTCAACTGACCAATAACTTAAACCTTGGCCTGTCAGCTCTTTAATTTCTCTTAAATTCTGAGAGCCGAATGTTGAAAAGCATAACCAGCCTTGATCAACTAAAGCCTCATTACAACGCTTAAGCAAAAGCGGCAAATCCTGCATCCATTGCAAAGCAGAACCTGAAACAATCATATCGAGCTGCTGGGGAAACTCTAAAGTTTCAATGTCCCCAATCAACCATTTCAGATTTTCTTGATGATTGAAGTGCTGCTGCACATCTGCATACAGATCATTCAAAATTAACTCTTTAATCTGAAAAGATGCAGTAATAAGACGAGTTAAATTACCAGAACCACAACCGATTTCAAAAACACGTGACATCGTACTTGGGCAAAACTGCTTTAGTAAGCCCGTTAAATTTTGGCAAATTTGTTTTTGAACTATTGCATGCTCTGAATAGCTTTGCCCAGCTTTGGCAAAACGCTGGGCAACCAAGTTTTTATTCAAACTCACAGAAAACTCACCAATTCCTCAAGCTCATGCTGTTGCACCATTGACGTTAAAGAAATACGTAAACGTGCACTATTTTTAGGTACTGTTGGTGGGCGTACAGGCATGGCATAAAAGCCGCTTTCTTGAACGTGTTTTGCCTTATCAATCGCAGCCTGACTTTCTCCAACAATAACTGGAACAATATGACTAGTCGACGGGCTTACATAACCCTTTTGTATAACGGCTTGTTGAAGATATTGGCTAATATTTTTTAAGTGTTCACGCTGAGGTTGAGCAACCAATACTTTTTGGAATATAAAGTTTACCCAAGCTACAATAATAGGGGGTTGAGAGGTAGTAAAAATAAGCGGACGCATTTTATTAATAAGATAATCTTTAATAATTGGATCGCAAATAATGTAACCACCAACTGCTGCTAATGCTTTACCGAAGGTACCAACTAGAAAATCAATTTCCTGAATCACATTATATTGTTCAGCACATCCTAAGCCTTGCTGACCACGAACGCCAATTGAGTGTGCTTCATCGACATATAGCATGGTTTTAGCAAAACGTTTTTTAAGCTGGACTAATGCAGCTAAATCCGTTTCATCACCATCCATACTAAAAATACTTTCTGTGACCACAATGATTCGTTCAATCTTGTCATCATCATGATACTTTTGCAGAAGTTGTTCTAAGTGCTTTAAATCATTATGTCGATAACGCACATACTGCGCACCAGATAAACGTATACCGTCAATCATACTCGCATGGACTAACTTATCTGCCAAAATTAAAGTTTTGCTATCAGCAACAGCTGGCAAAATACCAATATTCATGTGATAGCCACTATTAAATAGCAGAGCCGACCGACCACCAAATGCTTTACTTAGGCTATTTTCCAACTGTTCATATTCATCAAAATTACCCGTCAATAACCGGGCCGATGAAGAACTAAAATAGCTCCGCTCTAACGGCAAGCTATCTAAAAACTCTTGGCGAAGATTTAGATCAGCCGCCAGTCCAAGATAATCATTTGAAGCTAAGTTGAGCATTGTTTTATTTTGAATTGTAATAAAACGGCCATGCTGCACATTTTGGGTAAATTGTCTGAAATTACCTTGTTGTTTTAACTCATCTAACTCGTTAGCAAAATGATCAAGCAATGACATCTTAATGTGCTCCCTGCAACGTTTTAACAACGTCAACCAATTGTTCAAGCAAATCGCTTAGCTCTTGTTGAGTGATTACATACGGTGGCATCACATAAACCAGTTTGCCAAAAGGACGAATCCAGATTCCACGGTCTACAAATTGTTGCTGTAAAGTTTTCATATCGACATTAAAGGTAAGTTCTACGACACCAATTGCACCCAGCACTCGTACATCAGCAACATAATCAAGCTGACTTAAAGGCGTTAAATATTGGCTAAGCTGTTGCTCAATTCGCTTAATATTAGCTTGCCAATCTTGCTCAATTAACAATTGCGTACTTCTCAAGGCAACAGCGCAAGCAAGCGGATTGGCCATAAAGGTTGGGCCGTGCATAAATACTCCAGCCTCACCACGACTAATCGTTTCTGCAACATGCTTTGTTGTTAAGGTCGCAGATAACGTCATATAGCCGCCTGTTAACCCTTTACCTAGGCACATAATGTCGGGCTCAACTTGTGCATGTTCCCACGCAAAAAGCTTACCCGTACGGCCAAAGCCAGTCGCGATTTCATCAAAAATTAATAACAGATGATATTTCTCGCAAAGCGCTTTAGCCTGACGTAAATATTCAGGATGATAAAAACGCATGCCCCCTGCACCTTGAACAATTGGTTCGATAATGAGTGCAGCAAGGTTTTCATGATTTTGCTGAATAACCTGTTCTAGCTCGGCAGTATCTTGAGGATTCCAATCTTCATGAAATTTGGTCTGTGGTGCTGCTACAAAAAGACGGTTTGGTAAGCTTGTGCCAAAAATCTGATGCATGCCTGTCACTGGATCACAGACAGACATCGCATTCCATGTATCACCGTGATAACCAGAACGCGTAGTAATAAAATTTGTTTTTTGTGGTTGACCTTGTGCTGTCCAAAATTGCACAGCCATTTTCAAAGCAACTTCAACGGCAACCGACCCTGAATCTGCATAAAAAATTTTATCGAGACTTGGCGGTGTAATTTTTAAAAGAATTTTCCCAAGTTCAATCGCAGGATCATGGGTTAGCCCACCAAACATGATATGTGACATGTTCTGTAATTGATCTGTCACTGCCTGATTGAGTTCAGGGTGGTTATAGCCGTGAATTGCACACCACCAAGACGACATACCATCAATTAAAGTTTTACCATCATCTAGTTCAATCGTTGCCCCATAGGCACGTTTCACTTTAAATGTGGGTAAAGGTTGGGTCATTGAAGTATAAGGATGCCAAATATGTTCTAAATCAAAATTATCGGTCATCCTATTTACCCTTTTACAGCGTTCAAATCTTTCATTGAACACATGTTAAACCTGTTAAGAATTAAAGAAAATTGCGATATCAATCAAAGCTTATTAACTTTGCTGATGAATTGTTAAAAATTGGCAGATTTCTTCAATTGTTCTTTCCACCTGTAGGTAAGGAAAAGCATGTGTAGCATCTTTTAGCAGCTTATAACTCATGTTTTTTGTCGCTATATCCTTAAAATTTTCAACAATCTTGCACGGAATGACACCATCTTGCTCTGCGAATAAATGAAGCTGTGGACCAGAGTAATTTTTTAAGTTATCTACCAAGTTTAAATGCTCTAACATTTCTAACCCTTGTAATAACACGTCATAAGGAGGCGGGTTTGATATATTTTGCATGTTTAGCCAATCTTGTTTGGCTTGAGATGAGCCAAGTGTAATTAAATAATAAAAGCGCTTTAAAGTAGCTTGCAAGTTCTGTAAAAAAGACGCTTTAAATTGACTAAATACATCAGTAGGCATTGCTGTTTGCCAATTGTCATTGGCCACAAAACAAGGGTTTGAAGCGAGCGTAATTAAAGTTTTAGTTTGCCCTGTTTGCTGGTAAAAAATATCAACCAGTTGAGTCGCTAACTGCCCACCTAAAGACCAACCGATTACCACATCAACTTCAGCCACTAAATCAAGCTGTGCTTGAAAGTTACGATCTAAAACATTAAAAATATTAATGAGTTGAGTTTCAAAACCCTTTTTTTCCAAATGCAATTTTAAAGATTGCAAAGGTTCCACGCCTACTCCCCAACCCGTAATTAATAAAATTTTATTTTGTAACTTCATATGCCTGTCCAAAGCCAACTTTATCAGGATTATATAATATTATCGTTTTAAAATATCTTTTAAAATCAACATAAAAATTGAATTTCAAAAATTAAAATCAATGATTTATGAGTATTTAATATTCTGAAATATATTGATAAACAAGACCTGCATTATTCATAGTAAATATACAAAACTTTAATTATCTAAACATTGAAGCCACTCAAAAAACAACATAATCCACACTTCGCCTATAAATCCATTATGCAATGTAATTAATGTTAATACTTATGTTTTTTTATTAAAAGAAATGACTCATCAATTCATTTTAATGTTAGAAGATTAATTATTGAACAAAATATATTGGGAAGGCTAATATGAACAGTCAAAGTACAATATCTGATGGGAGAGAAAAAAATACATATTTTGTTACACCAGATGATATTATAAATACCTTATCTTTAGATAAAAATTATTGCTTATTTTTGGATATTGATGGGACGTTAGCACCATTCCAAATTAATCCTGAGCAAAGTTTTATTCCAAACACTACATTAGCAATTATAAAAGAAATAACTCAATTAAATATACCCGTTATTGCTGTAACAGGTCGAGATGTAGACACAGCTTGCAAACTACTACCGTCTATTGAGATCCCTGTTGCTGGTTTGCATGGTTTAGATATTTATTTTGGCTCAGATCATTATATTCGACCAGATTTAAGTTCGATTAATTTTAAAAAATTAAAACAAGATATTATAAATTCTTGTGAGAAATATCCTGAATTAGTAATTGAGGATAAAGGATATTCTATTGCTTTACATTATCGAAAAAACCCTACCCTAGAAAATAATGCTATTAATATTATGCATCAGATCAATCCTGATTATCCACAATTAAAAATAAATCATGGGAAATTTGTTGTTGAGTTAATACCAAACCAAGCTGACAAAGGTAAAGCAATTCAAACTATATTAAATCATCTTAATTTACCTTCTGTAGTACCGATTTTTATAGGAGATGATTTAACAGATGAATCTGGTTTTATTTTTATTAATCAGCACGCTGGTCTCACGATTAAAGTAGGGTCCGGCGAAACACAAGCCAACTACAGATTAAAAGATATTGATAATGTCGCGAATTTTCTTCTTTTATTTAAAAACAGAATAAAAAGCTTATATGTCAAAAATAGCCAAAATGAGAATGGAGAACAAATATGTCTAAATTAATTGTGTTATCGAACAGAATAAGTATGCCATCAGGTAAAGCTTCAGCAGGTGGCCTTGCCGTGGCTGTACAAGATGCTTTGAATGATAGTAATGGCATTTGGTTAGGCTGGAATGGTCAGCAAATCACCGATGGCGAAGCACCAGAATTTGAACAGGCTTATTCTGAAGGAATTGATTACATTACCTGTCCTCTTACTCATCAACAATACGCGCAATATTACTGTGGATTTGCAAATAAGGTTCTCTGGCCAGCAATGCATGCTCGAGAAGACCTGATTGAATATGATGCAGAAGAATATAATACCTATCAAAAGGTCAATCGGTTATTTGCTGAAAAATTAAAACAGCTTGCACAGCCTGACGATCTTATTTGGATACATGATTATCACTTTTTTAGTGTGGCGCGTTACTGCCGTGAATTAGGCATGCAAAATAAAATTGGTTTCTTCTTACATATTCCTTTTGCTAGCCTAAATATCTGGCACAAAATTCCAGTAGCTCGAGAATTAATTCAAGACTTGAGTCAATATGATGTTATTGGCTTACAAACTCAGATCGATCAAAATGCATGTATGCAAACTTGTCTAAATTTACTCGAAGCTCAGAAAATTCAAAGCAACAGTATTAGCTATAAAAAACGTCAAATATTAATTAAGTCGTACCCAATTGGTGTTCAGCCAGAGATTATACAAAAGCAAGCACAACAAGATTTGGCGACTTCTTCCGTGTTTAATTTTGAAGAAATCCCACGTCAAAAAACGATTATTGGTGTTGATCGTATTGATTACTCAAAAGGTTTACTCGAAAGATTTAATGCATTTGCAACCTTTTTGGAAACCAGTCCCGAATATCATGGTTTAGTTCGACATCTTCAAGTTGCAATACCATCTCGTACCGATATTCCAGCTTATCAACGCTTATACCAACGTTTTAAAAACAAGCTGGAGTTAATTAACGAAGAGTTTGCACATGAAGACTGGAGACCGGTAGATTGCTGCTATGACACGGTTCAACACCATAATCTTATGCACATTTACCGCCATTCAGATATTTGCTGGATCAGCTCACTACGCGATGGTATGAACCTAGTCGCTAAAGAGTATATTGCAGCCCAAGACCCAGAAAATCCTGGGGTACTCATTTTATCTAAATATGCGGGAGCTGCTGAGCAGATGTCTCAAGCCTTGATTGTTGATCCGCAAGATAGAGCAGCAATGATGGATACTTTGAAAATGGCTTTAGAAATGTCTAAAACTGAGCGTATTAATCGTTATGAGCAATTAATAGAGGGATTAACATCTTCTGATCTTACCAATTGGCGAAATAACTTCTTGGATGATTTAGAAAAGACACCGACTCTACTGATGAAGCCTCAGCGATTATTACAAGATAATTATCAATCTATCTATCAAGTTTTATAAATCTAAAAAAAGAACATCGAGAAATTTAAT
The DNA here is from genome assembly GCF_016106645.1 of Acinetobacter sp. ACIN00229. Lineage (NCBI taxonomy): Bacteria > Pseudomonadati > Pseudomonadota > Gammaproteobacteria > Moraxellales > Moraxellaceae > Acinetobacter > Acinetobacter sp. ACIN00229. The sequence goes on along the minus strand of NZ_JADWOM010000007.1, from coordinate 151,058 downwards.
TTCTCGATGTTCGCTAGAGGGTAGATATTATTTATAAATTAATTTGTCTTGATTAATGTAAAACGGTTAAGTAAAGCAATAACAAAAAGCAATACAGCTACGCCTGTTAAAACCGTACTTAAACCAGTCCATTCACCAATTAAACCGATTAAAGCTGGTCCACTTAATGAACCTGTATAGGCAATCGTAGATACTAAAGAAAGTGCTGCTGCTTTCGGCATCTTGTTTTGTCGACCTACGCGAGAAAACATCACTGGCACAATATTAGAACAGCCTAATCCTAATAGCGCATAACCTAGTACAACCACTTGCCACACGGGTGCTGTCACAATAACAGCCATACCAATCGCAGCCCCAATTGCACTATAAGTTACAATATTTTTTTCGCCCCATTGCTTAAGCAAGACATGACCTGCAAAACGACCAATGGTCATGCTAAGAGCAAAAAAAGTATATGCGAGACCAGCAAAAGCAGGATTAAGTTGATATTTACTCGTTAAATAAATACCACCCCAATCCATCGCCGCACCTTCTGATAAAAAGGCGATAAAACACATCATACCAATAAGCAGAATAATGCCATCGGGACGATAACGTTTTTGGGGTGCTTGAGTTGTATCTTCATGTGGCTTTTCATCCTGTTCAAAAGACGTTAAACAAGAAGGAATAGCAATACCACCAATAACAAGCAAAATCATAACGACTGATAAAGTACTCATTAAGGGTGAAAGTCCTACTGCTAATAGTGCTGTCACAAGCATAGCGCCCGTTAAGCCACCAAGACTACACATTCCATGGAAACTAGACATGAGCGCTCGCAAGCTATGTTTTTCAACAACTACTGCTTGTAAATTGATAGCCACTCCAAGACATCCTGCTGCCGATCCAAAGACAAACAATGCTACAGCCATGGTCACAATGCTGCTCCACATCGTAAGGCTAGGCAATAAAACCATTAACAGCATCAATGCTAAAGCAATTAGCGGACGACATCCCCAGCGCTTGACTAAAGCACCTGTCGCAGGCATAGCAATCATTGAGCCAATACCCATACAAAGCAAAAGTAAACCAAAATCGGCATGATTTAGATTTAGGCGCTGCTGTGCAAAAGGAATGAGAGGTGCCCAAGCTGCAGTCGCAAAACCTAAGCTAAAAAAGCTTAGTCGTGTTGCAAGACGCTGTGTGCTTAAGAGAGTAGCTGTATCTAAAACAGCAGGTTTGGTAAATAACATATTTCGCGAACTCACCATAAAATCATTGGCGATCCATACCAACCGATTTTCCATAGAAAAACCCTTGCCTCATTAAATTTCTAGGCAAGGGTTTTATTGGCGAAATTATATCCAATTTCATAAAAAAAACAGGGGGTGCGATACAATTTTTCTGACTTTTTTGTAACTGCCAAAGCCTTATATAGTAAGGCTTTGAATATGTTCAATTTGACAAAATTAACACCCAAGTTAAGACTTCATTTTATTAAAATGAGCCAATAAAAAAACCCAGCCTTAGCTGGGTTTTTTTATTAAATTTGAGATTGAATATAGTTTTGTAAGCCAATTAACTCAATTAAACGTAATTGCTTTTCTAACCAGTATGTATGGTCTTCTTCAGTATCTGATAATTGTTGACGCAACATATCACGGCTAATGTAATCGCCCTTCTCTTCACAAAGTTTGATACCTGTCGCTAACTTTTCGCGAACATGATATTCAAGCGCCAAATCAGCTTTTAAACAAGATACAACGTCTGTACCAACATTGATATCTTCACGATGCATGTTTGGTTTAGCACCTAAGAACAATACACGGCGAATGATCGCATCAGCATGAGAAGCTTCTTCTTGCATCTCATGATCAATACGTTCATAAATTTTATTTAGGCCCCAATCCTCATACATACGAGAATGGATTAGATATTGATCACGGGCAGCCAATTCTCCGCCAATGAGCATATTTAAATAGTCTATGACTTCTGGATTGCCACGCATAATAAATCTCCTATCGTATGAAGACTATTATGGGCAATCTTAAAAATGATTGCAAAATAAAAAATAGTTAAGTTTATGATTTTTATCAAATTAAAATGAGAAACATACGCATTTGCAGTTTAAGTTATTTAAATTTCCTGTGCAAAAAGAAACGCTTGTCTGATTTATAAGCTCAAACAAGCGTTAAAATATAACTTAAACCATCAATTTATAAATTTGTAACTAAAATCAATGGTTCTTATTTCGGTAGACCTATTCGCTTAAAGTCTGTCCGTAGCTAGCCATAAGTGATAAGAAATCAGTCTCATTCATAACAGCAATACCAAGTTTTGCTGCTTTTTCTAATTTCGAACCAGCCTTCTCGCCCGCAACAACGCATTTGGTCTTGCTTGATACACTACCGCTTACACGCGCACCTAATGCTTGTAGCATTTGAGTCGCCTGATCACGGGTCATTTGTTCTAATGTGCCTGTTAACACCCAGCTCTCACCATTTAACGGTTGACGTGTTGGAGCTGTTGGCGCATCCCAATGAATCCCGGCTGCAATTAAGCGATCAAGCACTTCAATGTTATGTGGTGCCAAGAAAAAGTCAGCAATCCACTCTGCGGTAATATCACCGACATCTGGGGTTTTCTTTAAAGCTTCAACATCGGCAGCTTTAAGTGCTTCTAGAGTTTGGAAAGTATTGGCCAACATTCTAGCTGTTGTTTCACCAACTCCACGAATTCCCAGAGCATAAATAAAACGAGCAAGCGTTGTCTTCTTACTGGCTTCAATGGCATCAATGAGGTTCTGTACCGATTTCTCACCCATTTTTTCAATACCGAGCAAAGTTTCTCGGTGCTCATGCAAATGGTAAATATCAGCAACATCTTTGAGCAAATCGAGATGTAATAAAGACTCTACCCAGCGGTCGCCCAAACCTTCAATATCCAGTGCTTTACGTGATACGAAGTGACGAATAGCTTCAATTCGCTGTGCAGCACAGTAAAGTCCACCAGAACAACGTGCTAAAGCTTCTCCTTCAGGCATTACAACTGGTGAAGCACAAACAGGACAGCTTTCAGGTAAATGTACAATTTCAGCATCAGGTGAACGGAATTCTGGCCAAACTTTTTCTACTTTAGGAATAACATCGCCCGTACGATAAACACTAACCGTATCACCAACACGCACATCTAGACGATGGATTTCACCAATGTTGTGTAAAGTTACGTTGGAAACCGTTACTCCCCCTACAAATACAGGGTTTAAACGCGCTACAGGGGTTAAAGTACCTGTACGCCCTACTTGCCAATCAATCTGATCAACTGTAGTTAATGCAGCTTGTGCAGGAAATTTATAAGCAGTTGCCCAACGTGGCTCACGACTTAAGAAACCAAGTTGTTGTTGTTGTTTTAAGTCATCAACCTTTACGACCATTCCATCAATTTCAACTTGTAGATCTGGACGCTCTTTCTGAATTTGCTCATAACGCTGCTGTACTTCTTGAATTGAATTACACAGATATTGACGCTCAGCAATTTCAAATCCAAGTTGTGTGAGCCATTGCAGGCTGTCGTGCATGGTCGTTAAGTTATGATTTGGTTCGCACTGGGCAATACCATACGCATAAAACGCTAAAGGTCTACTAGCAGCAATATTCGGGTCGAGCTGTCTTAAACTACCTGCTGCGGCATTACGTGGGTTCGCAAAGGTTTTATCGCCTTTTGCTTCCTGATCGGCATTAAGTTTTTCAAAGCCCGACTTTGGCATGAGAACTTCACCGCGGACTTCAAGCAAACGTGGAATTTCAAAATGATCTGAATGCAACACTTTAGGCAAGTTACGAATCGTTTTGACGTTTTGGGTAATGTCTTCTCCGGTTTCTCCGTCACCACGTGTAACACCACGTGTTAACACACCATTTTCATACCAAAGCGAAATCGCAAGACCATCAAGTTTTAGTTCTACTTCATATTGTACTTTTTGGTTAGGCAAACGCTCTTCTACACGGCGAGCAAATGCAAATAAGTCTTCCTGATTAAAAACATTCCCCAAAGAAAGCATCGGAACGACATGAGTCACGCTTTGAAATTTAGAGAGTGCTTGGCCGCCTACCTTTGTCGTTGGAGAATCTGATTGAACCTGATCAGGATATTGCTCTTCTAAAGCTTTTAACTGGTGAAATAAATGATCATATTCACTGTCCGAGATTGTCGGCTGATCCATCACATAATAGGCGTGGTTATGCTTTGCAATCAGTTGAATAAGCTGACGCATCTGTTCGATCACGGAAGTTGTTGCCATTATGTTATTCACCATAAAAAAGGGTGGAAATTTCTCCACCCTGAGCTGCGACTAGATATGTTGCAATTATCGCAACGAACGTAAAAAAATAAAACTAGGCAGTCGCATGTGCCGGACGATAATCAATCACATGATGACGCCAGTGCTCTTTTAACTGTGGTGTAAATTCAAGATTATTTTCATCATAAACTTTGCCATCAATTTCACGAGCAATTAAACCTGCAATACTCGCCATCATGTCAAAACCAGTCACGGCTTTACTGTTTGGAAGCGCAAGGAAAAATGCCAACCCTTGAACTTGTTCACTAGACAACGTTTCAAGATCAAACCCAGCTGGTCCATTGTCAGTCATACGTAATACTGAAAACATCAGTACGCTCGGCTCATCCGTATTTTCATAGCGATGGAAACACGACATTTCGCCATAACGTAAACCGTATTTTAACAATACTTTAAGTGCTTTATCGCCAGACAACGCGCGACGTGGGTTCGGATAGACATTTAAAGCAATAATCTGTTCAGCCATCGCTAATGCACTTTCATCATCATAGCGTTGCTGTTCATGCAAATGTACATCCAGAATATTACTCTCGCCTTCAAATTCAGCAATTTCGGCAGTTTCAATATTTGGGTTTAAACTCAACTCAGGCTCAGTTTTTTCACTTTCAGATTTCAAGTTTTCTTCTGATAAAGCTTCAATTTCTGATTTAACAGAAACCGTACCAACTAACTCAGCTGAACTGTCTGTGTTAATGGTAGAACTTTTTACAGTTTCTTCAGATTTAATTTGGTCTGAAGAATTTTCAACAGCGGGTTGAGTTGATTCAGTTGAAATTGATTGAGCAGGTTCTACAGCCAAAGTTTCTGTTTGTTTTGTTGTACTAGTTTCTACCGATGCAGATTCATTTAACGTCGGCTCTACTCGCTCTGTACTAGTTGCCGATACACGTTCAGCTTCAGCTTGTTCAAGCTGATCCCGCACATGTCTAGGTATAACTGGTTGATTACTATCAGGATTAATATGCAAATCACTGTCTAATGAGGGTTCGGCATGGTTTGACTTTTTTAAAATCATTTTTAAGCCAATTAGCATAATAATAATGGCGACAACGATGCCAATAATCGTATTGATTTCCATTCTATGACTCCGAAACTAACCCGTATTCTTTTGCCTGTTCTAAATCGACAGTGACTAATTTTGATGTACCCGGTTCAGGCATGGTCACACCCAACAAATCAGTTGCCATGGTCATCGCCAGCTTATTATGTGTAATGTAAATGAATTGTACATGTTCAGAAAGCTCTTTTACCAAATTACAATATCTCTGAACATTCGCATCATCAAGTGGTGCGTCCACTTCATCTAACACACAGAACGGTGCCGGATTTAATCTAAAAATCGCAAATACTAATGCTAACGCTGTTAAAGCCTTTTCTCCACCGGAAAGTAATGCTAGAGAACTATTTTTTTTACCAGGTGGTCTTGCCATCAGTTTAACACCAGATTGCCAGTCATCTTCAAGGCTTAAACTCGCTTCGCCACCATTAAAGACCTTTGGAAACAGATTTTGCAACTCTTGATTAATCTGATCAAACGTTGTCATAAACAACTTACGGGTTTCCTGATCAATGCTTTTCATCGCATCTTTTAGTTGAGTTACCGTATTTTCCAAATCTTGAATCTGGTGACTCAACTCATCAAAACGCTGAGAAACCTCTTCAAATTCTTGTGAAGCTGCAAGGTTTACCGCACCGATTTTTTCAAACTGTTTCTGTACTTTTTCCAGTTTTTGCTGGTGCTCAGTTAAATCGATTTGTAAGCCCTTTTGGATCTCAGCATTTAACTCTTTGAGTTGCTCTTGGTAATGTTCACGATCTGACTTAGCCGCTTGCCATGCCAAACGCTTTTCTTCAAGTTGCTCTCTGAGTTGTTCATCTTTTTGTTGATATTGATGACGCTGATCTGTCAGGGTTTGTTGTTTTTCCTGCACACTATTGAGTTCAAGCTGCCATTCATTCCAGTTCTTTTGCAACTTTTCAGTTTGAGCAAATTGTTGCTGAAATTCTGACTCAAGATTTGGTAACTCTAACTGAATAGGGTCAACAAATTTTTTCGCCTGCTCCATTTGAGCATTAATCTGCTGATATTGACTCTGCAAGAACGAGATATCTTTTTCAAGCAACTCGATTTGTTGAGTGGTTTGCGTACTACTACGACGTAAAATCTCGCGTTCTTGTTGCTGATGTTGTAGAGCTTGTTGCTGTTCTTCTAACTGCTCTGTTAACTCTTCTACCCGAAATTGCATAGTTTTATAATCAGGTAAAATGGTTTCAAGTTTGATTGCTAGAGCATGTAAATCAATTTCCAGATCGTCTTTCTGCATTGCATCTTCTTCAAGCTGCATGTCTAACTGAGCTAACTGATCTTTCAATTGTTGTTTTTGCAGTAAAAATGCTTGAGCTGCGGTTTGCTGTTTAGCAATTTGCACATCAAGCTGTTGTAAGTCTTTTTGTTTTTGTTTAACAACTTGCTGTTTCTGCTGCAAGTCAGACTGTAACTGCCCTAGCTCATCTTTTTGCTGAACTAAAATTTGATCTAATACTTGTAATTCAGGTTGCTGCTTTTCAAGGGCTTGTTCAATTTCATCTAGACGAATACGATGGCTCAGCATACCTTGTGCACTTTGACTCTCGTCATCATACATAAGGGCAATCACCCAATCCTGCCCGACATGATAACCATCTAAGGTCAAAATAGACTGACCATGTTGTAGTTGCTTTTGCTCATTTAAAGCGACCGTCAAATCTTGTGCAATCGCTACATTCGAAAAGATTGATAGTTGTGGAGACTCAATCCAGTCATTTAAACAGGCCAAATTCCCTTTAAATTTGCTTGTTTGCTCTGACGGTTTTAACTGGCGAGCAACCCCTTCTTGAAAAGTTTGTTCAGTCTCAAGAATATGAGCTTGTAACCATTTTGCTAAAAACTTTTCAACAATCTGCGCATGCGGTTTGCCTTGCTCCGTTAACTGTAGAGCCTGCATTAAACGTAGTGCATCTTGATGTTGCTTTGGACTTTGTTTAGCAACAAGCTGGCTTAAGTTTTTCTGCTCAGATAATAAAACCTGTATTTCTGTTTTTAGCGTTTGTTGCTGATTTTTGGTTGTCTGATGCGCTTGTTGAGACTGTTCAATCTGTTGCACATACTGCTCAATTTCAGTCTCTAACGTCGAGATTTCACGACGTAATTGCTGCTGTAGTTGCTCAAATTCGCCCTGCTCATCTTCATGAACCTGCGATTGAATCTGACTTGCTTGGTGCTGCAACGTTTCTTTTTGCTGTTCAATGCGTTGAACATTTTTGCCTAACTGCTCAATTTGGGCAGACATCTGCATTTTTTGCTGCTGTTGTTTTTCAACCTGAGCTTTTACTTGTTCAAATTGTTGCTGTGCTTGTTTTTGCTGAGATTGTAAATCAGCAAAGTTTTGTTCAGCTTCCGTTGCAGTATGCTCAATTCCAGTTAATGATTCAGTTTGTTCATCTAACTGATTATTGAGTGTTTCAAGTTGCAATTCAGAAAGTTGTAAACGTTCTTTAGTTTGGAATTTTTGCTGTTCTAACTGAACGAGAGTCATACTATTTTGCTGGTATAAACTCTGTTTTTGTTCCAGAGTCATTTTCAGTTCAGATAATTTTTTTTCAGCTTGTTGCCACTCTTGTTGTAGTGGTGAAGATTGCTGAATGAGGCGCTGAAATAAAGCACTGGTTGCTTCTAAATCATGTTCAATCGTACTTAACTCTGAGCGAACCAATTTAAAAGTTTCACCCAGTTCATTCATTTGAACTGTATATTCTTCTTGTAAGCGTACGCTTTTATCTGCCTGAAAAGATAGAATTTCAATTTTCAGGGTACGAATCTGGCTTTCCAGAGTCTTATATTGAACCGCTGCTTCGGATTGACGTTTAAGCGTCTTCAGCTGTGATTTTAATTCGAGGGCAATATCTTCTAAACGTGAAAGGTTTTGCTCAGTATGTTCAAGGTGTTGCAAAGTCTCGCGTCGACGAGCTTGATAGCGTGAAACACCTGCCGCCTCTTCAATAAAGATGCGCATTTCTTCAGGTTTAGCATCAACCAGACGGTTAATCATGCCTTGTTCAATCACTGCATAAGAACGTGGCCCTAACCCTGTTCCTAAGAAAATATCGGTGATATCACGACGGCGGCAACGTGTGCCATTTAAGAAATATTCGGACTTACCTTCACGGGTGACCTGACGACGAACCGCTAGCTCATTATAGGCATTATAAGATCCGCCCAGTTTGCCATAGGTATTGTCAAAACGTAGCTCAACACTCGCTACACCCACTGGCTTACGCTTGGAGGTTCCTGTAAAAATAACATCTTGCATGCTACCACCACGTAGCTGACGAGCATTTGATTCACCCATCACCCAACGAATGGCATCAATTACATTTGATTTGCCACAACCATTTGGACCAACCACTGCTGTGCGGTTCGCCTTAAAATTTAAAGTTGTACTATCTGCAAAAGATTTAAAGCCTGAAAGTTTTAAACTGCTTAAACGCATAATGCCCTAACTAGCGGCGTGAGCGTCTTGCCCAGGCCAATTCAATCTGTTTCATTCGTGTCAGCGATTCCAACACAAGGTTACGTAAGTGTCGACAAAAATCTTCCATAAATAAAGCGGCTTGTTGTGATTTTCGGATCAAAATTGCATCAGTCACGAGTTTAAATAATGCAAATGCTTCTTGTAGTTCCCGCTTAGAGGTATTTAAGGTCAAAAAATAACTGCGACGTAGTGAAGGTAGTAACTCTTTATAGAACTTCATTAGGTAGGGATTGCCCACCATATCTTGCTGTTCAGCGAGATATTGAAAAACACCATCATAAAATTTTTCGATATCACCTGCTTTTACATGCTCAAGTAGTTGTTCCAACAATAGCTGCAATTGATCGGCTTCATGTGCGCGCCATGTTTCACTGATACGTTGAACAATATGCCCTAATAACATCACGTTTGTGTCAAACAGTGCTTTAACCTGCTGTGCAGACATTTCTGAAACAATTGCCCCGCGGCGTGGAAATATCTCAATTAAATGAGTACGCTCTAATAATAACAATGCTTCACGAACTGACCCTCGGCTTACATCAAGCTCTTTGGCAATACGTAATTCTTGAATACGCTCGCCTTCAACCAGCTCACCACTAATGATCTGTTCGCTAATATATTTGACAATTTGCTCAGAAAGACTTTCTGTCTCTTCGAGATTCATAAATCACCCGCTACTTTTTATATGCATTAATCCATGCTTTTCTTTCGCATCCTTGTTTTTAACTGATCGTACCGATTAAAAACTATGTCATTGTCTGACAATTTTATTGCATTTTAAGCCAACCCATTTAAAAACAACACCAAAATCGGATGAATAAAAGCCTCGAATGTTCTTATTTTACTGAATAAAAAAAGCTCGAATTTCTAAAAACTCAAGCTCTTAAATCGTAGTTCTAGTGAGATTAATATTTTACTCTCTAGTGCATAATCCCTTTATAAATAAAGTAACTACCTACCACCACTAACAAACAGGCAAAGCATTTTTTCAACATTTGTGGTGACAATGCATGAGCAACTTTAGCGCCAAACTTGGCTGTAACAAAACTCATGACACTAATACCAATAAACGCATAGATGTGCACATAACCAATCGTGTTAGGTACAGAGATGTGTTCTTTGGCACCAAACCACATAAAACCAATTGCACCGGCAATAGCAATAGGTAAACCACAAGCGGCAGAAGTCGCGACTGCTTTTTGCATGACGACGCCATGACGGTTTAAATACGGAACAGTTAAGCTACCGCCTCCAATACCAAAAATTGCAGAGGCAATACCAATGCCACCACCCGCCATAAATTGCATAGGTGTTGAAGGAAGCTGACGTGTTGGGTCAACAACCACATTTGCCCCTTTAAACATACGATAAGCCATCACAACTGCAAAAACACCAATAAGTAGCTGTAAATGCTGACCAGACATCAAATCGGCAATACCCGCTCCTAAAAATGAACCAATCACCAGTCCAGGTGCTAAATTACGAAAAACAGGCCAAAGAACTGCACCCTTTTTATGGTGGGCCGAAACTGAACTAAAAGACGTCACAATAATCGTTGCAAGCGATGTTCCAACTGCAATATGCATGATTACCGCTGGGTCATAGTGCAACTGGGTAAAAACGACATAGAGGATTGGTACAATAATTAGTCCACCACCAACTCCAAACAATCCGGCAGTAAAACCAGCAATTGCGCCAATGAGTAAATATATGATTAACTCCATAAATGTTTTACCACTCTGCTCATATTCAACATGGATTTAGAGACTCGCCAACTACAACAACTTTTAAGCGCAAAAAACCAGCTTCCAGAAGTGGTTTTATTAAAAGCAACCACAACTTCGACCAATGATGATATTCGTGAAATTGCCCAAAAAGGCATTACAACGGGCTTGGTTTGCAGTGCTCAACAAACTCAAGGGCGAGGTCAACATCAACGGCAATGGATTTCACCTGAAGGAAACATTTATTTAAGCACATTGGTGCAAACTCGAACACCCTTAGATGGTCGCTTAGCACTTGAAGTTGCTCTGAATATTTTGCAAATCCCGCAGTTACAAGCGCTGAATTTGCAAGTGAAATGGCCAAATGATTTGTATAGTACGCATGGAAAATGGGGTGGAATTTTGGTCGAACCGCTTTCCCAGCATCAAGCTATTGTGGGCGTAGGTATTAATTTAAAAACACCACCAGTGACTGATAGTGATCAACCGATTACCTCTCTAGAGGATTTAGGCCTAGAACAAATGAGTCGTCTTGAACTCATTTCAGAGCTTTATGTGGCGATTCAAAATGCAGCTCGCTGGTTTGATCATGGTTGCTACAACTTGGCTGGACGTTTTAATCACCACGCTGCATGGCTTAATCAGTTGGTGCAGTTCGAACATAGTCAGGGACTGGTTCATGGTCGTTTTGTTGGAATATCCAATGAAGGTGCAGTAATTCTTGAGACTCCTGAACCTCAGCAGTTTTATCAAGGTCGCTTAAGACCACAAGTGAATCAATAAATAGGTGTTCTTCCATGAAAAGTTTATGGCTTGATATCGGAAACACCCGTTTAAAGTATTGGATTACTGAAAATCAGCAGATTATTGAACATGCAGCTGAGCTACATTTACAATCCCCTGCCGATTTATTACTGGGTTTGATTCAACACTTTAAACATCAGGGTCTACATCGCATTGGGATTTCCTCAGTACTCGATACCGAGAACAACCAACGTATTCAGCAGATTTTAAAATGGTTAGAAATACCTGTTGTTTTTGCCAAAGTACATGCTGAATATGCTGAGTTAAAGTGCGGCTATGAAGTTCCAAGTCAGCTCGGGGTTGACCGTTGGCTACAAGTACTCGCTGTAGCTCAAACAGATGAAAACTATTGCATTATTGGATGTGGAACAGCCTTAACGATTGATTTAACGCAAGGCAAACAACATTTAGGCGGTTACATCCTCCCTAATTTATATTTGCAGCGCGATGCACTCATTCAAAATACTAAAGGCATTAAAATTCCAGACTCAGCTTTTGATAATTTAAACCCAGGCAATAACACAGTCGATGCAGTACACCACGGTATTTTGTTAGGCCTGATTAGTACAATTGAAAGCATTATGCAGCAATCTCCGAAAAAACTGCTCCTTACCGGTGGAGATGCACAACTATTTGCCAAGTTCTTGAAAAAATATGATCCAGTCGTAGAAACTGATCTTTTGCTCAAAGGATTACAACAATATATTGCTCATTATCCTAAAGACTAAAATACAGAACAAAATAAAAGGCGCTATATGCGCCTTTTATTTTACGAACTTATTTCTTTTGGTCGTTGTTACCAAAGAGTGGTCCCATTCCGCCACCACCGCCGCCGCCAAATTGTTTTTGCATATTGCCTAATGAACGCATCATTTTGCTCATACCAGATGGATTCGCAAACTTCTTCATCATTTTAGCCATTTGTGCTTGTTGCTTAATGAGTTTATTTACTTCAGCAACATCCATACCACAACCAGCTGCAATACGTTTTTTACGACTTGGGTTCATCAGGTCTGGATTACGGCGTTCTTTAACGGTCATTGACTGGATAATAGCTTCCATTTTCTTGACCTGTTTTTCAGGATTTGCTTGCTCAATCGCTTGCTGAATTCCTGCACCGCTCATGCCAGGCAACTTATCTAAGAAGCCCATCATGCCGCCCATACTTTTCATTTGCTCAAATTGCATCAGCATATCTTCAAAGTTGAAGCTGCCTCCTTTTTGCAATTTTTTAGCCATTTTTTCGGCTTTTTCTTTGTCGATTTTACGTTCAACTTCCTCGACTAAAGAAAGTACATCACCCATGCCTAAAATACGTTGAGCAACACGATCTGGATGGAATGGTTCTAAAGCATCAAGCTTCTCACCCATACCCAAGAACTTGATTGGCTTACCCGTAATTGCACGCACAGAAAGCGCTGCACCACCACGTGCATCACCATCAGTCTTAGTGAGAATCACACCCGTAAGTGCCAATGCATCATTAAAGGCTTTAGCTGTATTTGCAGCATCCTGACCTGTCATGGCATCAACCACGAACAAAGTTTCAGTTGGCTTAACAGCAGCATGTAATTCTTTAATTTCGTCCATCATGTCTGCATCGACATGTAAACGACCAGCGGTATCGACAATCAATACATCAGCAAACTGGATTTTTGCCTGTTCAATTGCACGATTAACGATATCAATTGGCTTTTCAGAAGCATCTGAAGGAATAAAACCAGCACCAACTTCGTTAGAGACAGTTTCTAACTGTTTAATTGCTGCTGGACGGTAAACGTCAGCAGAAACCGTCATTACTTTTTTCTTTTGACGTTCTTTTAAGAAACGTGCCAACTTAGCGGCAGTTGTCGTTTTACCCGCACCTTGTAAACCAGCAAGTAATACAACAACGGGAGGCTTAGCACTTAAATCAAGTGTTTCATTCGCCTCACCCATCATCTTGGTGAGTTCGTCATAGACAATTTTTACAAATGCCTGGCCTGGTGATAACTGAGTCATCACTTCTTGGCCCAATGCCTCTTCCTTAACTTTCGCGATAAATTCACGAGTTACAGGTAACGCGACATCGGCTTCAAGAAGTGCCATACGTACTTCACGTAAGGTATCTTTAATATTGTCTTCGGTCAGCTGCCCTGAGCCAGTAACATTTCTTAAACTCTGTGTGAGTCGTTCTGTTAAGGTATCAAACATTGCAAAATCCGCTTAAAATGGCTAGTTGCAAAAAAATCTTTCTCGAAATAGAAAATTTATGCATAGAATGCTATAGGATACTTTAGTTCGCAGCGAATTTATATCTTATATAGATGAATTAATCCTGAAAAAGGTTTGACATGATTAGCCTCCCCTTGGTTTACACAATTTTGGCACTCATCGCATATACCACTTCTTTCTGGTATCTGTTTATTCGTTTAATGTCAAAACGTGAACCAAACCCATGGTTATTTGCTTTTGTTGCGACTTTGGCGCTCCTGTTGCATGGTACAGTTTTATGTCACGCCATGCTGACACCAGCCGGAATTAACTACGATGTTTTTAATTTAGTATCTTTTACATCGTGGCTTATGCTGTTGTTAAGTTTAATTTTTAGTATTTTTCGTCCCATCGTACCGCTAAATTTATTAGGCATTCCTGTAGCGGCTATTGGTCTAATTTTAGGTTTTGGATTCAGTCGACCAGATCAATTTATTGAGCAGCATTCGTTAGGCTTAGATACTCATATTATTCTTTCACTTTCTGCCTATGCAGTTTTATTGATGGCAACCATTCACGCTATTTTGCTATGGTTCCAAAATCGTGAACTCAAAAAGAAACAAAAAAAACGCTTTTGGGTCAATTTACTCCCGCCAATTCAGGCGATGGAGTCTTTGTTATTTGATCTGATCATTACTGGCTTTATTTTATTAACAATTGCACTCACTTTTGGTTTCTTGACGATCGATAGCTTCTTTGCACAGCATCTTGCTCATAAAACCGTATTTAGTATTATTTCTTGGTTTATTTATGGCTCACTCTTGATTGGCCATTACAAACTTGGCTGGCGAGGTCAAAAAGCGATTCGTTTTACGTTAATCGGTTTTGTGCTTTTGGCGATTGGTTTTATTGGCAGTAAATTTGTGCTTGAGATGATCTTGGGCCGTTAAGTAAATTAAAATTTCTTCGATACTAGACAGCGTTATACATATCCCGTATAACGCTGTTTTCTTTTTGCTCAGGTGACACAGACTGTGAAACTCATACTCGCTCCAATGGAAGGTTTAACTGACCCGATCATGCGGGATACACTCACATCTGTTGGTCATTTCGACTGGTGTGTGACCGAGTTTATTCGTGTTACAGACAGCATTTTGCCAGACCATATTTACTATAGTTTTTGCCCTGAGTTAAAGAACGACGGTAAAACAGCTGCGGGTACACCTGTCCATGTCCAGTTCTTAGGTAACAACCCAGATATGCTGGCAGCAAATGCTGCAAAAGTTGTAGAGCTTGGTGCACCAGCAATCGACCTTAATTTCGGTTGTCCTGCGAAAACTGTAAACCGACACAGAGGCGGCTCTGTTCTTCTTGATGAACCTGATGTTGTACATATGCTTATTAAAGCAGTGAGAGATGCAGTACCTGCACATATTCCTGTTTCAGCAAAAATGCGTTTAGGTTATCTCGATGAAAATCACACCATGGAAAATGCCCATGCTGTTGAAGATGCTGGTGCAAACTGGTTAACGGTTCATGCACGTACTAAAGCAGATGGTTACACGCCTCCTGCCTATTGGGAAAAAATTCTGCCCATTAAAGAAGCTTTAAAAATTAATGTCATTGCTAATGGTGAAATCTGGAATAATGCTGATGCTAGAGCTTGTCAGCAACAGTCTGGCTGTGAAGACTTAATGATTGGACGTGGTGCTGTAACTACTCCAGATTTAACACAATGCATTCGCCAAAACATGGATGAAGCGTTATTTAGTTGGGAACAACTGGTTGATTTACAAATTCGTTTTTTAAACGGTCAAGCAAAAACAGAAATTGGTATGGTTGGTCGTTATAAGCAATGGTTAGGCATGATGACTAAAGCCTATCCACAAGCAAAAGACCTATGGGACCAAGTAAAACGTATTAAAGCTTTGGATGAAATTGTTCAACAGTTAGAACACACCAGATCAGAAACCATTTAACGCAATATAGTCATAAAAAAGAGGGTGATTGTTTTTACAACCACCCTCTTTCATTTTTCAGGTTAAGTAATTATTTAAAAACCGCTTACTTTCATTTTAAAGTCAGTTACAGAAACGCCAGTGACACCAAAACTCCCCATTGAGCCATTCGGTAAATTATTAAACGTTGTTGTATTTTGAGTACCCATATTTCCTAAAGTGACATTATTAAGTGAAGCATCAAATTTACTTGATACGCCTGTATTTCCAAAAGTTAATCCAGTTGGATCAACACCTGCATAGAAACCATCAAGTACAAAACCTGTTGAGGTATTTGTGCCAGCAAATTTAAACCCGAATGTAGCACCCGTATTATCGGACACTAAAGTAATTGGACAACCCGCAGCAGCAGAACAAATAGATTGAATTGCCCCTCCAAATTTAACCATAACTGATTGAGCAGCATGGCCAAGCTGAATATTTAAACGAGGTTTATTGGTTTGTACAAAGTTAATATCTAAATTACCAGTAGAACGGATCAGTTCTTTTACACCCGTATTCACTGTCGTTCCCGAACTAAAAATTGATTTTGGTGCATAACTGGTTAATGCATAATCGGATGGACTAGATAAAGACGCACTTGGGGCTAAATAAACTGAAAAAGGTAAAAGTCGAATACCGTTTACATCACTCCCCATCGATACTGCTAAATTTAAAAAAGGATTTCCACCACCAGCATCTGTATCCATTGCAATATTAAAAGAAGGATTACTCGATACCGCAGCTTTAATAAACTCTATGCCAGGAACTGGATTCGTAGAATTTCCTGCAATGACAAAGCCAGCCTTACTGTTATATGAAGTTGAAGCAATACCGTTTGTATCAATCAGAGCGACTTGATTAAATTTAACTTTATCAGCCTGAATACCTAAAGTTAAACCATTTTGGCCCGTTGCTGCCGCAAGACTTTGATCATCTAAAGGCTGCATTGCAAAAACACTTGAACTACTGGCAAGTAGCAACCAGCACCCTATATTTTTATTCTTCATGTCGCTCTAATCCTTAAGAGACAAACGCTTATTATTTGTTCAGACTATCAGAATAATATTCAAGTACAAAGCAATTATCCCTATAACCCGACGAATGCAAATCTAATCACATTAAAATAAAAACCATATAAAAAGTGGCAATGGCTGCCACTTTTTTGATTAGTTAAAAGCACCATTTCTAGGCACAATACTAAAGCTACTATTTAAACGTCCACCAGTAATCGCAAGCTCACCTAAACGTGCACCTGCACCAGTTGATGGAGGATAGAAGTTAATATCTTTAACACGTAATGCACCATCAATACTCTTATCGGGATTAAAATAAACTGCCGTATTTACGCCAACTTTACCTAAACCACTTGCACTATCTTTACCAACAACTAAAGCAGTATTAAACGCAAGCTTTCCAGTAATATTATCAAAACCAATTGCAGAACCATCGATCGGATCACTAATTTGAACCGTATTTCCAGTTGCTGTGGCAGGCATGGTGAAATCGCCCAGTACAGTTAAAGCACTACCATCTGCAATTGAACTGTTTGGCACGATCGATAAGTTAAGATCTCCGCCTAAACGCAGTTTTAGACCAAATAAGACATCATTATTTCTGGCAAAGTTATCAATTGGTGAGGTACATGAACCGGTAGCTGGACAAGTTTTATATTTTGCTCCAGGTAAATAACCTGCTGCGATCTCGGTTGATAAAGCAAGTAGCATCTCTTTTAAACTAATGTTAAGACTGCCATTTTCTAAACCGATGCTTCCATTGCCTTTAACGAACATATCAATGTTACGTAACCCCATGTAATAATCAGTAGGACTACCGCCATTATTAGCATTTGGAGAACCATCAATTAATAAAATTGAGGTCGTTTTGGTTCCAGTCGCATCACGTCCTGTAGTTCCAGCTGCAATACCAAAACCCAAACGTGAAGTCGTTCCAGATGTCGCAACAACATTCTGAACAGGTTTACCATTGGCATCTTTTGTATAGTAATAAGCGCTATTTGCTGGCGCGTCTAAACCATATACAGCAGCATTAGCATTTAAGTTATAAAAAGGTAGTGCTAAGCCCCATTGGTTGTTTGCACCATTGTCTGCAAACTGATTTGCAGGAGCGACATTCGCACTTGTCGTAAAACGACCACGTCTTGAAAATGCTTGAAACTCTGCTCCACGCATTGCAAGAATTAAACTGAATGGATTAGTAACCGTATCACGGTGAATATTATGCTGATAATCAGCAGCTGTCGTTAAAGTGCCCGATCCTAAACGAATTGCATTTAAAGTCGCGTTATTTGGCATTAATAATGTTTTTGTATCAGCGAGATTTAAATAAATATTTCCACTGTCAAAATAACCACGTGTAGCTGAGTTAAGGCCTGTTAAATTACCAAACTCGAAACCATAAGCATTTAGACCTGCTCCACCAATTTCTAAAGTGGTTGCTTTACCATCTGCACCTAGCATTGAGTCATTATCTTTAGTGAACTCACCTTTCATGCGAAAGGCAATGCCAGAATTACCTAAAATGCTATTACTTGAACTGGTACCAGAAGCAGTATTTGCCGTACCTAATATTGTTGAATCTGACGTACCATCCATACCACGGACTTGTAAATAACTATTTACCATACGTCCGCTAGCACCTAAACGAATCAAACCTTTCGCATTTTGTGGGCTATTAGTTGCATCTAAAGCATAAGGGTTAGTTTTATCTACATTCGAGCTGAGCATTACCTCAATATTCAGGCCTGAATTGGTTACTTTACCACTACTGTCAACATATGTACCCGCAGTTAAACCAGAAGCTGAATCTGCTACACGGTTAAAATCAACATATCCATAGGTAGTATTCGGAGTTTGCCCTACACCAGCAACATTAGTTCCAGTATTTGTCTGTAAAACTAAGCCACGAGTTGGGTCAATCAACATGGCCCCTTTACCAACAAAATTAAAGTTAAAATTTCTTAAAATTAACTGATTTAACTGGCTGCGAGCATCCAATTGCCCTAGATAAATATTGGCATTATTAATACCAAGTGTCATGCTTGACTGGCTATTTGCATTAAATAGCCCATCTTGGGTTGTAAGTGCCAAATTTAAAGGAGAGGTCGTTTGAATAGCCAACTGCCCTAAAGTTGGCGAGCATGTAGCTGAACTATTACAAACTTTAACGCTATTTACGGTAATAAGTGATGGACTACTTTGCATAGAAAAGTCGAGTCCAGTTTTACCCGTAGTTGGGTTACTCCCTACATCTAAACGATAATTAGTGCTTAAAGTTTGGCTAGATGCATTACTTTTTTGGACTTTTACACCACTTGCTTGAGCTCTTAATACCTGATCAGCACTTGTTGGTGTGCCTGCATGGTCATCCCAGTAAGCATTATCAATATTAATTTCATTAAACGTAGTTTGAATAGAGATCCCATCTTGTCCATTGACGGCACTCAAATCAGCATCTGTTAAAGCTTCTAAAGCATAAATTTGACCACTCACTAACAACATGCTGGTTGCTAATGTATTTAAAATAAACTTTGAGCTGTGATTTTCTTTATTTTTTTTCATCACTTCAGTTCCTTTGAAATCTACATTAACCCTTAACAACGAGGATGGCTACCATCACAGCTAAAGACCATGACTTTTCCTTGGATAGCCAAGTTTCCGTTCATCATTAAACCCATAAAACCAGTTTCACGCCCATAGTCATAGGCCGATGGAGTCGCTGTAGCAACTTGCTGTGCTGCACTATTAGCAGTCGCAGCATATGTCGTTTTTTTGAAATATGCATAATCATACATATTTGCACTCGAGCCTTGCGTTGTTGTTGAGCTGGTAAAGTTATCTTGCTCAATTGATAAAGCATTGAACCCAAAATTACGGAATAAAATCGGTTGAGCTGAGCTAAAACTAAGCTGAATAGCAGGCTTAATAATTTCAGTATTACTTTTATCAAGATACTTTAAATCAACGCCATCCAAGCCCATTTTTTGAATATTTAAAGTTCCTTGTACGCCTTTAAACACGAGCCAAAGTTTATTACCACTATCGCTATTTTCAGCCCAACCACTTGGCTTAGTTGCATCTGCTTGTACAAAACGTTTATTAATCGCTAAACCTATATGACAGAACTCAACGTTCTCACAGACACCACCACTACCATTGTCAAAGACACCGTTAGCTGTCTGGTTTAAATTAAGCATTAAAGATAAATCAGCACCAGCTTGACCATTAATCGCCTGCAAAGCATCATTATCTAAAGTTTGCAGCTCCGCATGCGTAACCGTTGTGCAAAGAGCGAGGATCAAAGTGCTTATTTTTTTCATATCAATCTCCTCCTCTTATAGACCCTTAGTGGTAAGTTTCAAGTGCTGGATTAAAACACCATCAATAACAGCAGAACCCATGTTATTCGTAATCGCAGAACTAATTTGTGCTCCAGATAACTTATAGGTATTTATATCTGCATTTGGCGTGGTAGTAGACCAACGTCCATTGTTATAAAGTGCATCTGGTAAAGGTGTGCCAGCTGGTACAGCAAACTGAGCGCCATTACCTGCATCAGCTAAGGTATACCCTGTATTATTTACTGTTGGGTTATAATAAGAGGTACTATCAATATTAGCCCAGTTCGCGCCTTGAGAATCAAATTTTAAACCCGAGCCTGCATTGCCAGTCCAGCCTGTTGCTGTACGATACTGCCAGTCATAACAAGTAAAAATTAAACTACATGTATAACTATTTACACGACGTTCCTGATTTTGCAATTGATAGAAGTTTTTAGTCTGGGTTACAGCTGCTACAGTGCCTGTAGGTAATTTACCAAATGAAATACCGACCGCATCTTGTGTACTGTTCCCTTTAAATGCTTCTAGAGTATTATTCGTTGCATTATAAACTGTTGAACCAATTGAAATACTACTATGCGTTGCACTAGAACCTTGATAAGTTTTACCACCTAACGTGACACTAGTACCACATTGGTAAATATTACAAGTTGAGCCTAAGTAACTTGTGTCGGCACCACTATAGTCTGTATAAATTTTCTTATAAATTTCAGGTTTATTTGGAATACGAGCAAGTTCTAAACTAAAGTTTTTACCATCTGAGCTTAAAACTAAGGGTTGATATAACGAGCCCAAAACAAGGTTAATATTTGGGTTATAGAGATATAAACCTTCATTTGCATCAAAAGTTGGAGCAAGCCCACCATTAATTGCAGGTGTTACCAAATTACCTTGAGTAGTTCCAGATTCACGCGTGCTCAAACGTAATACATTATTCATAGCGCTGTCTGTTGGGGCAGTCCATGAACCAGTTGAAGTAACCGTCGTAGTTTGACTACGAACCCGATATAACCAATCCGAGCTAGGTGAACTATTACTTGGTGCGCCAGTATATTGGGTACTATAACGATTTACCCATGGCCCAACTGTAGATGTTGGGGTATTTGAAGTGATGGTTGCTCTTAAATTAGAGGCATCACCGCTGTTTAAGCGAATAACTCCTGCTAAACCTAAAGTATCGTTATAAAAAGGACTCATTCCTCCAGCAGATGTCGCTCCACCTAGTGTCTGGAAAAGCTGTAAACGACTGCCATTTAAACTAAAGTTATTCCAAACCCCTTGTAAACGAAGACGGTTTGCACGGCTTGCATCCGTACTCGTACCAATTAAGCCATTTGAGTCGCCATAATTAAATTGATCTGCTGCACCATTTATTTTATTTGGGTTTCGAACAAAGATATCTGTCCACAAACCTAATTTCAGCTTATATGCATCAATACCTGCTGTATCTTTCGTTCCGACTTCATATAAAGGTGCTTCCAGAGCTAAGTAAGTTACCTGACAAGTAGGATCAGTCGCACCTGTACAATTATTTGCACTAAAATTCGGCACTGAATTTTCAGTCGCAACTTTAAATATCCATGGGTTAACCGCAGTACCCCAACTCGAAATTGCAGCGGCCGCATCAGTAGAAGCAATGCGGGTATTTGTATCATTATCAGATTTAGAAAGTGCTAAACCATAAAGAAAAATATCTGCTTTACCAACTGCACGATCGCCCGAATCGACAGAGCCATTTTTATTAGTATCGGCTGCTGTCATACTCAAAGGACCGACAGGTACATAATTGATATAACCAGTATCTTTAGTACGATCGGTTAATATCTGACTTGAGGTTTCATTAGCGCCTGCACCACGAAATACCATATAGGCATTCTGTGGCAAGATAGCAATACCTTCACCTGTAGTTTCACTTAAGCCCGCATCAGAAAGTTCTTCGAGTGCGAAACTAGCTTGGCTTACACAAAGCCCGATTAAACTTGCCAAAACGGTTTTTTGAAACCTTACCGTATAATTAAGTGTAGTCATCTTGACCTTCCTGTTTTATACGATGCCGCGCACCATATTTATTTTTCTTTAACAATCCTTGATGCCAGGTGAATCTATCCTTTTCACCTTAGACAAAGAGGCAAATCTAAAAGATATTGCCAACCTTTCCACATTTCTATTATGCGGAATATTTGCACAAATGCAAAAAAAAGCATGTAAAAAATTACTTTTCCGATGAATGAAAAGTATTAGCTATAACATTCTTTTAAAATTAACAGAACTTTAAATTCCCATAACAGTTAGGAGCAAAACTCTGATTTTTTAAAACTAAATTCGTTAAATTCATAGGAACATACTGACCTGTTAAATCGACAGTACTTACATCAATATTACCTAGTAAACAATCGAAAGCTAAAGTTCCACAGTTAACTGGGTTAGCTGTCAAATACTGGCTAACTTTGCCTAATGTTGCTTTCACCACATCATCAGTAATTACCACTTGTGATTGTGGTGTTACATCACCAATATCAATCGGATTTGACAGTTCTAACCACCAACCTGCCTGAGAAACTGACTTCGCGCCTGTCCATTGCAAATTTTGTCCTTGTAAAGAAAGAGAAGCCGCTGTGCCATTCAAATTAACTTTATGGAAGTAACCTAAATCTTCATTGACAGCAACATTTACTCCTAAGTTATTAATTGTTCCACTTAAGTTACCTGCAATCTTGATAATTAAATCAGTATCAGCTGCAATTGTACCTGACAAATTAATACCGCTCACATTAGCAGTACCAGTTAAATTGGCAGTAGTTATACGTTTGCCAGAGATGACTTGAGAAGGTAAAAATAAACTACCAGAAGCACTACTAAGCCCTAAATCATAACTAGTTGAACGGAAATTTGTATTGATAACATCAAGACCAAACAATGTTCCTTTTGCTCGTCCAGTAATTTGTGTACCTAAATTGGCTTGCGTTAACCCTGAACCTGTTGGACGGGCAGCTGTGCTAACACTGCCTCCAGTCGCTTGAGTCACCATATAACCACTAAAAGAGTTAATACCATTTTTTGTAGCAGTATTCTCTGAACCAAAAGTAAGTAGACCCTGAATAGATTCGGCACTTAATCTCACCCCAGCTACTTCGCGAGTCGATGCACTGTTAGGATTTTTAATCGCAAACTCAATAAACGGATTAGTTAGTTTTGCTGAAGAGCTAGCACGACCATCATTAGTATCTGAAAGCCCACTTAGACTTAAGTTATCGATATCAATATCACATGCACCTGCTCCATTCGCTCCACCACACCCAAGCTGTAGTTTTTTAATATTCGCATTCAGCTCTAAATCAGCATCTAAGCCCAATTTATAAAAACCTACATTACTATTATTATCACGTAGTTTTTCTAAATTTGCCGAGTCCGTAGGCGCAATATAAGACATACTCATTAAAGCTTGACCACGAGTTGCGGATAGTTCCGAATCTGACATAGGCACTAATGTAGAAGCAGCATAAGCTGAAGAAAAGCATAAGCTTCCGAGTGTCAAAAGTGCTACTCGAAGAGACGTAAACTGTCGCATGGCCGACCTCCGTATCCGTGGGGGCATAATCCTGTTTAATTTCTTTTTATTTGGTTTACCTAAATTTAGTAGATATCTAAACAATTACTACTAAAAGACAACCGATACATTTGCTTTTAAATTCTGTGATGCAGAACAAAAAAACAAATCAATTATTGATCATATTATATTATTTTTTACAAAAGGAAACTGTCATTTATCACTATTCCGATAAACGCATCTCTTGTAAATTTTATTCATAAAATTGGGCCACCTAAGCGACCCATTATTTTAAAATTCTTCTCTATCTAAGAAAAATTATGTCTTAGGCAGTGTAACACCTGTTTGGCCTTGGTATTTACCACCACGGTCTTTATAAGATGTTTCACATACTTCATCACTTTCAAAAAATAGCATTTGTGCTACACCTTCCCCTGCATAAATACGGGCAGGTAAATTAGTGGTATTTGAAAATTCTAAAGTTACGTGACCTTCCCATTCAGGTTCTAATGGAGTCACATTCACAATAATACCGCAGCGAGCATAGGTCGATTTACCTAAGCAGACTGTCAACACATTACGAGGAATACGGAAATATTCGATTGTACGGGCTAAAGCAAATGAGTTTGGCGGAATAATACAAACATCAGATTCAATATCGATAAAGCTTTTGTCATCAAAATTCTTTGGGTCGACAATTGCAGAATGTACGTTAGTAAAAACCTTAAATTCACGGGCACAGCGTACATCATAGCCATAGCTAGAGACCCCGTAGGAAATCAACTTTTCACCATTTTCATCAAAACGGACTTGATTCTCTGCATAAGGTTCAATCATGCCGTGTTTTTCGCTCATCTCGCGAATCCAACGATCAGACTTAATAGCCATGTATTTTCTATCCAAAAGGTAATTTCATTGATTGCGACGTACTTTAACGTAAAAAAGCAATTATGAAAACAACGCTTGAGCTACTCTTCTCGATAAGAATAGCTCAGCTGTACATTTAAAGGTTCAGTAAAGCAGAATAACTAATTGGAATTGAAAAGCTGACTAAAACAAGTGAAGCCGTTCTTTGTAAATTAGTTTGATTTAACCAACCCACTTTCTTAGATGCTAAAACTGAACCTAAGAAAATCCAGAACAATGCAATTGGTGTAATAAGTGCTAAGTAAGCCATCATATGAACCAAATAAATATGAAAATCACTCCATGCAGCTACCGGAAAAATTGCTGAAGCAAAGAGTAAGGCTTTTGGGTTCAATAAAGTTGCACAAAATAATTCACGAGCACGAATTGTAGGCTGATTTAATTCAACTTCTTGATTTGCCGTATGCCATAACTTAATGGCTAAGAAAATAATATAGCAAGCACTCAACAGCTTAAGAATAGGCGGCAGCAAGGGCAATGTGTTAGACACTTTCCCAATTAGCATTCCCCATGCAGAAATAGAGATTACGTAACCTAAAACTTCTGCTGGAATAAGTTTTACTGACTTCCGTAGTCCTACTTGCACGCCTGAAGAAGCAAGCAAAGTGTTAGTTGGACCAGGGGTAAGTAAAATTGTGGCTACTAAGCCAATAAAAAGCCATGAAATCATTGAATGACCTCACAATATAGTCACCTCAGATTAATAGATATCCTGTCACATGGCAAAAGGTAATTGTAAGACAAAGTTTTTCAAATCATTTTTTAATTTAAAATAAATAAATTAAAAACAATTACTTAAAAAATTACTAGAGAAAGCAGTAAAGAAAACTTTACGGTCAGTTGTTATGCTTTTCAAATAATTTCGTACTTAAGTAACATAAGTATTTTTATTTTAAGTCTATTTTTCCATCAAAAGCCTTTATAATAAAAAATATATAGCGATGGTAAGTTTAAATTTTAAGCTTTTAATAAGTTTCAATTCATATATTGTTTCTGATTTTTTTATATAGAGCACCGAGCTCTACTACCTTAATGATTATGGCAAAGCACTTTTTTCAATCTTGGCTTCCCTCACCCGAGAAAGTTTCAAATATGAAATTTCTAAGGATTTTTGGTAAAAAGACCTTGAATCCTGTGCTTTGGTATGTCAATCGGAAATCGATTACCCGAGCTGTTTTTGTCGGAACTTTTTTTGGTTTACTGCCTATTCCTTTTCACAGTGTATTTATTGTGATGGCGGTCTTACTATTCGAAGTCAATTTACCAATTAGCTTAATGCTGGCTTGGTTAAGTAATCCTCTTACTTTAGTTCCTATTCTGTATATTGGTTTTTGGTTTGGTGCACATATTTTTCATGTGCATATGATTAATAAAGAAATGTTGCTAGGTGTATTGCACCAAATTTCCCGCTGGATTACTCATTTCGGGCATGGACACATTGATTTTAGTCTCGCGAAAATTTTGATGACGGGTCTAGTTGTCGAAGCTTTCGTATTTGCCGTCATTTTATATCTATCTACAGAAATTTTCTGGCGATGGATGGTTATTAAGAACTGGAAAAATAGACATCGTCATAAAAAGCAAGAAGAAGAAGTTTTATAAAACTCCAAGCTTCTTGCTAAGTCTTAAATTATTATTTTGGTAGTTTTGATTTCATATATTCTTCAGCCACATTGAGTACATACTCTTGGCAAGCCTCTCCTGTACCAGGGTCATAAGCTCCGTTATTCGTAATATTATTAGATAAGATTCGAATGCCTAAAAACGGAACATTCAACTGACTTGCGATTTGGGCAACTGATGCTGCTTCCATTTCCTCAACTGAAGTGCCATAACGCTGATGGAAAAATTGAATACGATCAAGTTCGTTATTCCAAACATCTGCTGAACCAATCGTTCCCTCAACCACCTCACCTTTGTCATAACGGACTTTATGTGCCGCCATTAATAGCTCTTGATCACCTTCAAATTTGCGTATTGCAATCGGTTCTGGATCAGACTCATCTGTTGGCAAAACATCAAAAGCTTCAACCCAAGTGAGTGAATTTGACCCAGCACCCAATGGCTGTTTAGGAGTTCTAAATGCACCAATATTGGTCGCATATTTTCCTAAGACAATATCGTAAACGTGTAGATCTGGGTCGTGCCCACCTGCTGTTCCCTGATTAATGATCGCAATCGGTTTATAACGCTCAATAGCTAAAGCAGTTGCTGCAGCAGAATTGCTCATACCCATACGGGTTTTAGAAATAATCATTGGATAACCGTTATAGGTACCCTTCCAGAATTTCCACCCACCAATTTCTTCAACAGTCTTATTCTCTAATTTTGAAGCCATTTTTTCCGATTCTACTGGCAAAGCACCCTGAATAATAATCGGCTGTAATTTCTGTTTTTGGTCCTGAACTGTTGGTGTTTGTGAAACAGAAGAGTCGTCATTATTGCATCCGACTAAAAATAAAGCGCTACATAAACTGATTACGCCAAAAGCACATTTAAATTGCATTTTTTACCCTTTGTTTTTAAAAAGTGTAAAGTAGCAATCTACATGCCAATTTCAAGTTTAGCTTTGTTATTAAAATTCAGTAATTTAATTTTTTATTTTAACCAGACAATAAAAAACCCGACTTAAAGTCGGGCTTTAATAAGTTAAAAAATCCGCTTGTCATCACGTGTACGTTGAGGAATTTTTTCAATTTGTTCCCACATAACTTTAGCAATATCAATATAACTATCAGCCGCATCATCCATTGCTACAACACTTGGTTTACCCTGATCGGCATGCTCACGGATCTGAGCGTTTAAAGGTAAACGACCTAATAATGGAATGTGGTACTGCTCAGAGAGCTTATCCCCCCCACCAATACCAAAAATTTGTTCTTCATGACCACAGTTAGAGCAAATATGGGTCGACATGTTCTCAACGACACCTAATACTGGAATGCCAACCTTATTAAACAACTCAATACCTTTTGTAGCATCCAGTAAGGCAACATTTTGTGGTGTAGTCACAATGATTGAACCAGTCACTGGAATACGCTGTGCAAGCGTGAGTTGAATATCACCAGTACCCGGCGGCATATCAATCATGAGCACATCTAGATCAGGCCAAAGCGTTTGATTAAACAATTGCATTAAAGCACCCGTTGCCTTTGGTCCACGCCACGCGACAGGTGTGTTGTTATCGCCAGTTAAATGTCCAATCGATAACACGGCCATTCCATAGGCATCTAAAGGCACGAAATTTTCACTTTCAATAAGAGGAGTTTTACCTGCATTGCCTAGCATGGTCGGAATACTTGGGCCATAGATATCAGCATCCAAAACCCCAACCTTAAGTCCCATTTTTTGCAAGGCAAGTGCTAAATTGACCGTAGTTGTCGATTTACCAACACCGCCCTTACCAGATGAAACTAAAATAACATGCTTAATGCGTGGATGAAGTGGAACATCTCTTTGTTGTGGAGCAGCTTTTTGAATAGGGGGATTATTCGGATCTGGTTCTGATTTAGGTGAAGCATCTAGCACAGGAGGTAAATTTGAACTTTCTTGTGTAGGGCACTTCTGTTGAACCACATGCAGGTTTAATTCTTCAATACCACACTTTTCTAAAGCCCCAGCCAAATCATCATGAATTTGCTGCAAGTGCTCTTTTTCATCAGGAAATGTATTAATAGTAAGTTGTAATACACGCCCCTGAACTTGGAGCTGACTAATGCGATCTTTTAAAGCATCTTTTGAATGGGGTAGTAAATAATTTTGGAGTACGGTTTGGATTTCATCTTCTTTCACTTCTTGTGCGGGTGAAAAAACAGACTTTAGTGAAGAAAGCCAAGACATATTGTTTACTCCAAAAACAGATCATTACAGCTTAATGGAGATAGTGTAACAGTATTGGTCCGCACTCGCTCACCTTGAGATGAATAATTACTCACTTACAATCTCATCTTTTAGGTGAGGAGTGCAGATTTTAGTTTAGATCAGCTTATTCAGCAGAATCATGGTTTTTCAATTTATTTAACTTATCAGTTGCTGTTTTCTTTAACTCGTCAAATTTTGCTGTTGCTTGAGTTTTTAACTCATCAAATTTTGTTGCAGCCTCATCTTTTAACTCTGCTGCCTTAGCTTTGGCATCATCAAGTTTATGGCTTGCCTCAGTACGTAAATGATCGAACTTGTCTTGCAGAGTGTGCTGAGCATCTTCAAGTTTGCCTTTCAAATCACTTGCCTTATCTTCAACCGCTTCTTTACCAGCAGCTTGCTTCTCTTTTACATTTTCCTTTAAATCATCCAAAGCTTTTTCGCCTTGAGCTTTTGCATCTGCCGCTTTTGCTTTTAATTTGTCTACTGTATCTTCAACTGCTTCTTTACCAGCAGCTTGTTTCTCTTTTACATTTTCCTTTAAATCATCCAAAGCTTTTTCACCTTGAACTTTTGCATCTGCCGCTTTTGCCTTTAAATCATCTAATTTATTTTCAGTAGTCATCGTTGTTATCCTCGTAGTTAATTAAAAAATTACCTGAATAAGTTATTAGTTATACATCGTTATGGCTTGTTTTCTGACCGTAACTGCAATTTGAAACAAAGACAATACAGGAAGATTCAAATATTTTTCGATTTGTTTATCTGTTCTAAAGAGAAATAACTTCGCAATTAAAACCCGATTTTTACGAATACTCATTGTTGCCCAACAAAGATATTATCCCGCGACTCAAGAACAGCTCTCTCCTTGCGCTTGGGCAAAAATATTAACCTTTGCTTATCCCACCACTCAAGCACAGCTCTCGTCTTGCAGTCGGGCAAAGATTATTAATCTTTGCTTATCCTCGCTCATCAGTTAAAATCTTCCACCTTATAAATACGAATGAGAGAATGAAATCCGTGCGTAAAATTTTAGTCACTAATGCCCTTCCTTACGCTAATGGTCCAATTCATATGGGTCATTTACTCGGTTACATCCAGGCAGATATCTGGGTTCGTGCCATGCGGGCAATGGGTCATGATGTGACTTATGTATGTGCGGATGATGCTCATGGTACTGCCATCATGCTACGTGCTGAGGCAAACGGTATTAGCCCTGAGGAGCAAATTGCGAACGTTCAGAAAGAACACATTCGTGATTTTGACGGTTTTGGCGTACATTTCGATCACTATGATTCAACTCATAGCGATGCCAATAAAGCACGTTCAACAGATATCTACATTAAAAACCGTGAAGCTGGAAATATTGCAGTTCGTCCTGTAACTCAATTATTTGATCCAGAAAAAGGCATGTTCTTATCTGACCGCTTCATTAAAGGTACATGCCCAAAATGTAAATCAGAAGATCAATACGGCGACTCATGTGAAGTTTGCGGTACGACCTATAATGCAACTGAGTTACTTAACCCGCGCTCGACTTTAAGTGGTGCAACACCAGTTGAAAAATCTTCAGATCACTATTTCTTTAAACTACCGAACTTTGCTGAGTATTTACAGAAATGGACCCGTGATGAAGGTCGCTTACCTGTTTCAATTGCAAACAAACTGGATGAATGGTTTGAAGCAGGTTTAGCAGATTGGGATATTTCTCGTGACGCGCCATACTTTGGTTTTGAAATTCCAGATGCGCCTAATAAATACTTCTACGTATGGGTAGATGCCCCGATCGGGTATATGTCTAGTTTTGAAAATTACATCAAAGCGAAACGTCCAGATTTAAACTTTGATGATTTCTGGAAAAAAGACAGCCAAAACGATGTTTACCATTTCATTGGTAAAGATATTGTTTATTTCCATGCATTGTTCTGGCCTGCAATGTTAGATGGTGCAAACTATCGCACTCC
Organism: Acinetobacter sp. ACIN00229; assembly: GCF_016106645.1. Lineage (NCBI taxonomy): Bacteria > Pseudomonadati > Pseudomonadota > Gammaproteobacteria > Moraxellales > Moraxellaceae > Acinetobacter > Acinetobacter sp. ACIN00229. The sequence continues at coordinate 120,771 of NZ_JADWOM010000007.1, read as the reverse complement.
AACTGGTCTGTTTGTAAATGGCTTCTTGACTGTGAACGGACAAAAAATGTCTAAGTCTCGCGGAACTTTTATTAAAGCAGAGACTTATTTACAGCATTTGAATCCAGAATATTTACGTTACTACTTTGCTTCTAAACTTTCAGATAAAGTTGAAGATTCTGATTTAAATCTTGATGATTTTATTCAAAAAGTAAATTCTGACTTAGTCGGTAAAGTAGTCAACATTGCTAGCCGTTGCGCTAAATTTATCAACAGTAGCTTTAACAATACTTTATCTGCTGAATGTGCAGAGCCTGAATTGGTACAAAGCTTTATTGATGCAGGTGATTCAATCGCTAGCGCATATGAAGCACGTGAATTCTCATTGGCTATTCGTGAAATCATGGCGCTAGCTGACCGTGCAAACCAATATATTGACGAGAAAAAACCTTGGGCACTTGCTAAACAAGAAGGTCAAGAGCAACAAGTTCTTGATGTATGCTCGGTTGGTATCAATTTATTCCGTCAATTAGCAGTGTACTTAGCTCCTGTTCTTCCAACTTTGGCTGAGCAAGTTCAAGGTTTCTTAAAACTTGAAAGTTTTAATTTCGAATCACGTAAACAAATTCTTGTAAGCCACGAGATTGCACAGTTCCAACCGCTCATGCAGCGCGTTGATCCCAAAGCTGTTACCGCAATGGTGGATGCTTCTAAAGAGTCTTTAGGTACTCCTGCTCCAGAAGCAACTAAAGCAACGGCGAAAAAGGACAAAGCGGCAGAGAAAAAAGCTGCCCCTACTCCAGCAGTGGGTGAAGCTGAAATTATCGGTATCGAAGACTTCTTAAAAGTTGACTTGCGTGTTGCTCAGGTTGTTGAAGCAGGTACAGTTGAAGGTTCAGATAAGTTACTTCAACTGACGTTAGACGTTGGTGAAGCTGAACCACGCAATGTATTCAGTGGTATTCGTAGCCAATATGCACCAGAAGATTTAAAAGGTAAATTGGTCGTCATGGTGGCTAACCTTGCACCACGTAAAATGCGTTTTGGTATTTCAAACGGAATGGTACTTGCTGCTGGAAATGGTGAAGGTATTTTCATTATTTCTCCAGATACAGGCGCGAAACCAGGCGATAAAGTTTCTTAATCTGTCTTAATAAAAAAGCTTCCTAAATTGGAAGCTTTTTTATTTTTGAAATATCAAAACTGAGTGAATTAAAATATTAAATAAACTTAGGAAGCCAGTGCTTTCAAATTATGACCACGGCCAGCCTTCACAAGGGTTATTAAATAAAACATGTATGTTTCCTAACTCCTCATTTGTTAAATAACCGTTCTTATTTTCATCTAGATAATGAAATAGCTCTGTTTGCTTGTTTTCACCTTGAAAACGTTTATCGCTCGGCCAGTTGTAAGGATAGAAATCTTCAACACGTTGAAATTCTTTTAGGCTATACATGCCATCATGATTTAAATCATATTTTTCCTGAAAAAGTTTCCAATCTAAAGAAGCAGGCTCACATGCATTTACCATATTCAAAATACAGTAAGTTGCACATCCAGCAAGTAACTTAATAGTTAGCTTGCTCATGATTATTCACTTGTATATCGGAAATTTTATAATCCTTTTCATGAACCGGAGTACCCACAATACTCATGGTCCTCTCATTTGCTGGCTGTTGCTTGCTCATTGTTCTCATCTCACATCCTGTAGTTAAAATGAGAAAAACTACAGAAATGCTCACCATTAGTTTTTTCATAACGTGATCCTCATTTCTTTTTGTTTTATTTATTAAGTTACCACTTTTAAAGTGTTTAAGTGCTAAAAAAGATATTTCAATTTGTATATATTTTACGCAAAAATAAAGCCAGACTATAAATAGCTGGCTTTGGATTTTTTAGATATTTTAATTAAAGACTTATCATTTGAAGAAAATTAACTTTAAGCCTAATACACTCACAATACTTCCAGCGACTCGGTCAACGCCAGTTTTTGCTTTTAAGTACATCGTTCTAGGCTTCTCTGAAGAGAGCAGCATTGCCACACATGAGTACCAACCAGCATCAATCATAAAACAAATCACTGGTAATGCGACGTAGTAATAATTTGGGATTTCTTTTGGCAACAAAGCAGTGAATACACTGGCTAGCACGACTGCAATTTTCGGATTACTTAACTGCGTAATAAGACCATAACGATATGCCTGTTTATAGGTCATTTTTGATTTGCCATCATTTTCCATGGCAATTGGCTCTTTGGCGTGTTTAATAATTTTAAAAGCAAGCCAAAGCAAATACAGCCCACCACCAATTTTTAAAATCAAATAAGCAGAAGGCACTGCCAATAAAACTGCTTGTAACCCCATAACAGCTAATAGGCCAAACAGAGCTGCGCCCGTTCCTGTTCCTAACGCTGTAAACAAGCCATGTTTACGTGATTTAGAAATCGAATTTTGCGCTACATAAATAAAGCTTGGCCCAGGGCTTATTGCTCCAAGCATCAATGCCATCGCAATTGAAAAAAGAGGAATAAGGGACTCAAACATTGTATTGACCTAGCATCACGCAATTGCGCGGTATTCTAACAGTTTTTTATGACGCATATAAAAATGCAGAAGATATAAATGATGAAAATTGAATTTTCATGTTTTTACAATTTATATCTTCACAACGGACAAAAATGTCCGTTAAATATATCACCTTTGAAACTCCCCAATCGATGACATGAGTAAACGTCAAAAAATTGCTGCCCAAAATCGGGATGAATTACTCAATGCAGCCGAAGAATGTTTTCGTATTCATGGCATTAATGTTCCCTTACAAGTTGTAATTGACCACGCTGGTGTTGGCAGAGCAACTTTTTACCGCAACTTTTGTGATCGCAAGGCTTTAATTAGCGCGCTTCTAGAGCGTGCGATTACACAGCTAGAGCAAAAAGCAGCTCATTTTCAACAATTCGAGGACGGTTTATTTCGTTTAATTGAAGGACATATTGGGCAACTTCCCAAGCTCGCAATTTTGCAAGATTTTTGGAGAGTAATTGATCGACAAGACCCAATTATGTTAAAAATTTATGAACGGCGAAATAATGCACTTAACCCACTGATTGAAAATGCGATAGAACAAAAATTGTGCCGAGCTGATTTCACTGCCAATGACTATGCAATGGTCACTGCAATGTTGGGTTCTTCATTTCAAGGACATGAGCCAGAAGAACAGACTCGCTTAGCAAAACGAGCAATTGAATTACTATTTCATGGTATTCAAATACAAAAAATTCGAGGGATAGAATGAGTAAAACGCCTCGTTATTTAGAAACACCACCCGACTGGACACCAGAAGAGCAACCGACTCTACCCGGTTCACCAGCAGCTATTGCTCACTCTGTACCTAAGCGGTTTATTTACTTTTTTATTGGTTTATTCATCGCGCTATCGGCAAGCTTAAGTAATGGTTTTATTACGGCAAATTTACCCTTAATCCAAGGTGAATATGGCCTGACGCCTTCCGAAGCTGCTTGGCTGCCTGCGGCATATGTCATGGCAAATGTCAGCTCAAACTTGATTTTGTTTAAAGCCAGACAACAGTATGGCCTGAGAGTATTTTCAGAAATAGGGCTTGTCATTTTTATTGCCGTGCTTGTGTTGCATATTTTTGTACACACCTATGAAATGGCACTATTCGCTCGGGTTGTTGCAGGTTTAGCAGGAGCACCTCTCAGCTCTTTAGGTATGTATTACACCATGCAAGCTTTTAAAAAAGCAGATATGGCAAAAGGTATATATATCGCCTTCGGTTTTCAGCAGTTAGGGGTTCCCCTCGCTTGGATTATTTCTCCATTTCTTGTCAGTACAGACAGTTGGTCTGTTCTATATACCTTTGAGCTAGGTTTAGCACTTTGCTGTTTAGCGATGGTTGTTTCATTGAAATTACCACGTAGCTTACGAATTTATGTTTTTGAGAAGCAAGATTTCTTTACCTTTGCTTTACTGGCTCCAGGTTTTGCCTGCTTATGTATTGTGCTCACGCAAGGCCCAATTTTATGGTGGTTTAATAGTGAATGGCTCGCTTACGTCTTGATTGCAGGTTTTAGCTTAGTTGTTTTAGGTTTGCTCTATGAACACTATCGCGCCAATCCATTAATTATGACACGTTGGCTAGGCGCCTCTTCAACCTTGCGTTTCATTTTTGGTGCTTTTGCTATTCGACTTTTAATGTCTGAACAAAGCTACGCTGCTGTTAATTTCTTAAAAGCCATGGGAATGGGTCCTGACCAATTTGTACCCCTCTATGTTGTCATATTGGTTGGGATTTTAAGCGGAACACTTTTTAGTGCACTTACTTTTTCACGCGAACGAATTATCTTTCACTTACTTTTTGCAGAGTTCCTCATTCTGGTTGCTTGTGGACTAGATTATCACCTAACCAGTGATGTTCGACCTGTGAATTTCTTTGCAAGTCAGTTTTTAGTCGGTTTTGCTGGTGGTCTATTTATTGGGCCGTTACTTCTGATTGGTTTTGCCCAAACTTTGGCTAAAGGTCCTTCCTATGTGGTGACTTTTATTGTGCTGTTCTCAGCAACTCAAACCTTTGGTGGTCTGGTCGGGTCTTCTTTCTTCTCGACCTATCAACAACACCGCACGCAAAACTATCAAGTCGAGATTATTAAAGATTTAGAACAATCCGATCCATTAGTTTCTCAAAGGCTCTCCACCTATCAGCGTAGTGCATCCATCACCACTACTGACCCAGCATTACAAACAGCTCAATCCATGCGCTCACTTAATCAAGTGGTCACTCGTGAAGCCCAAGTGCGTGCCTACAATGATGTTATTGCTTTAAACGGTATTTTTGCCGTCGCCCTACTCTTATGGGGTGGATTTAATATTGCACGTAGTAAATATCTACAACGCAGAGGAATTAGCCGTCCTTAATGGCTTTCGTATTTGATGAAATAGAAATTGAGATTGATATATGCCAGATGATCAAAACAAACCGGAACCAACACCTGCTCAGGCACCTACCAACGAGCCAACACCTGCACCTGCACCTGCACCTGCACCTGCAAGTAAACTGATTCCGACAAAACGCTCAACACTGTTATGGATGTTAGGTGTTCTTATTGTCGGTATTTTAGTGATTTTATGGGCTTGGAGAATCGGGCCGTTTGCAACGAGTGTTCAGCAAACTGACAATAGTTATGTCAAAGGTAAAACCACGATTTTGTCGTCACAAATTAATGGTTACGTTAAAGATGTAGTCGTTAAAGACTTTGATCATGTCAAAAAAGGTCAAGTGCTCATGCATATTGATGCAACCACTTACGACCAAAAAGTAACGCAAGCAGCTTCTGGTGTTGAGCAAGCTAAAAATACCTTAGCCAATCAAACGCAATCCATAGCCCAGAAACAAGCTGACATTGTGGCGGCACAAGCCAAAGTGGATCAAGCCAAAGCTCAATATGAACTTTCATTAGCCCAGCTTAGACGCTATCAACAGCTAGGAAATAGTGGCGCAGCTTCTAAATCTGAGCAAGATAAAGCCGCAGCAGATGCTGAAAATAATCTTGCAGCACTTAAACAAGCAGAAGCTAACGTATTAGTTGCAAATGAAGCACTTAAAACAGCACAAGTTGCAGAAGCGGGTTTAGAAGCACAAGTTTCAAGTGCTAAAGCACAGTTAGACCAAGCACAAACCACCAAAGACTATAGCGTTATTGTTGCTCCGATGGATGGCCAACTTGGTGAAGTTAACCCTCGTGTTGGGCAATATGTAGCAGCAGGCTCACAGTTACTCTACCTCATTCCACAGCAAACTTGGGTGATTGCCAATTTCAAAGAAACCCAAATTGCCAATATGCGAATTGGTCAGAAGGCATGGTTTACAGTCGATGCGATGAAACACAAAAAATTTACAGGACATGTTGAGCAGATCTCACCTGCTGCGGGTTCCGAGTTCAGTGTATTAAAACCTGACAATGCGACAGGTAACTTTACCAAAGTTGTTCAACGAATTGCCGTACGCATTACTATTGATCCGAATCAGGAAGGAATGGAACACTTACGTCCTGGCATGTCAGTGGTTACTTCTGTCGATACAAATTCTTAAACAGCTTTTTAAAGTTCTATTTAAAAAGTTACAATGTGATCAATCATTATTTTCTCAATTTCTAATGTTTGATCACATTACTCAATCGGTTCCTTATCAACATATTCAACTTCCCTATCCCCTGCATCTCGATATTAAGCGGTTAGACTTAATTCATCCTCAAATCTCGGGGAATAAGTTTTTCAAACTAAAATACAATCTACTTGAGGCACAGCAACAAGAATTATCACGCGTTTTGACTTTTGGTGGGGCTTATTCAAACCATATTGCCGCAACTGCGTATGCAGCTCATCTTTTTGGCTTTAAAAGTATAGGCATTATTCGTGGGGAAGAATTAGCAACCCAGCCTCTTAACCCAACCTTGGCAAAAGCTCAAAGTTTAGGAATGCATTTATATTTTGTTTCGCGCACTGAATATCGCTTGAGGGATGGTGCAAATTACCTTCAACAATTACACAATCAATTTCCTGAAACTTTCATTATTCCTGAAGGTGGTTCTAATGAGCTAGCAGTACAAGGATGTCAGGAAATTCTCAGTCAAAGCGATTTACAAAACTATGATGTCATTTGTTGTGCAGTTGGAACTGGAGGCACGATTTCGGGCTTAATTGAACAAAGTGCTTCTCATCAAAAGGTTCTAGGATTTTCAGCATTAAAAGGCGACTTTCTACAACAAGAGATTCAGCAGTGGACTAAAAAACAGAATTGGTCGCTGACAGATGCTTATTGCTGCGGTGGTTATGCGAAAACTTCACCTGAGTTACTGGCATTTATAGAAAATTTCGAAGAACAATACGCTATACCCATTGAACCGATCTATACGGGAAAAATGATGTTCGGTCTGTTTGACCTTATCAAAAACAACTACTTCCCTGAAGGAACTCGCATTCTGGCAATTCATTCTGGTGGCTTACAAGCAGATATAAGAAATAAACCAAGCTACTGACTCACAAATATTTAGGATGCCTTATTCACCAGAGTGATAAATGTCTTTAGCATGACTAAGGCTCGGCATGATAGTATATGCCCCTTTTTAATTTTCAAGATTAATCGAGAATCTCTTATGTCTAACAGCCATGTTGATGTCATTGTCTTAGGTGCAGGTGCTTCTGGACTCATGTTGGCTGCACATGCTGCTAAACGCGGGCGCTCGGTTTTAATTTTAGAAAAAGCCAATAAAATTGGTAAAAAGATTTTAATGTCAGGTGGTGGTAAGTGTAACTTTACCAATCTGTATGTCGAACCTGATAACTATATTTCTCATAATCCGCACTTCGTTATTTCTGCCTTGTCACGCTATAGCAACTGGGACTTTATCGGTTTGGTATGTGACTACAAAATTGCCTATGAAGAACGTAAACACGGGCAATTATTTACGCTAAACGGCGCTAAAGAAATTTTAGAAATGCTTGTGAGCGAGTGTAATAAAACCAAAAATGTGGATATTCAAACCCATTGCGAAGTTGGACAAATCGACCCATTAGAACAAGGTGGGTTTTCACTAAACACCAATCAAGGACATTACACTTGTGATTCTTTAATTATTGCCACTGGTGGCTTATCGATTCCCACATTAGGTGGTTCTGGATTTGGCTATGAACTAGCACAAAAATTTGGACATCAAGTTTTTCCAACCCGTGCTGGTTTAGTTCCATTTACTTTTTCAGATCACATTAAAGAGGTGACCACACGTTTAAGTGGTAATGCTTTGGATGTGACGTTAAGTAACTCAAAAAATAGCTTTACTGAAGCGTTATTATTTACCCACCGTGGCTTGAGTGGGCCAAGTTCTTTGCAGCTTTCAAACTATTGGAACTCAGGAGAAAGTTTTAAAATTGACTTCTTCCCTAGCCAAGATTTAGCGACCTATTTAAAAGATAAAAAGAAAGCACAGCCAAAAGTTTTATTACGTACCCTTCTTAATGAGTTTACTGCCAAAAGTATTATCCAAGAGTTACAACAACTCATATGGTCAGAACAGAGCGAAACAGCGATTGGCAATATCAGTGATGCACAGCTAGATCATATTGCCGAGCAGCTACATGGCTTTGCAGTTAAACCATCTGGCACAGAAGGATATCGTACCGCTGAAGTTACTTTAGGCGGAATAGATACAACAGAAGTATCTTCTAAGACCATGGAAAGTAAAAAGCAGAAAGGGCTATTTTTTGTTGGCGAGGTACTCGATGTCACTGGACATTTAGGGGGCTACAACTTCCAGTGGGCATGGTCTTCTGCCTATGCTGCTGCCCAATATGTATAAGCTAATTTGAGTTTTTCGAACTACTTGATGCGTTCGATGAATCTTGTGGCTGAGAAGTAGTCTGTTTTGAGCTTTCCGACTTACTAAATACAAATTTATAAGCACTTGCTAAAAACCCTACCGTAATTCCGGCAATGACAATCGGTGCTAAAAAACGACCTGGTTTCTTCATCGTATTTTCCTCACTTATTTGTTTTTATAACGGCCAAAAAAGTTCGACCACTCATATAGAGTGGTCGAACTTATCACAAAAATCAAAGATTTTTTGTACTGTTTATCTGAAATTTAATTTAATTCCCTTAAATTTCATCATTTTCGCCTGTAGAACCAAACGGTTTATTCACTGGCGGTTGTGCTGGATTCACCTGTACAGAATCTGCTGGTTTTGCATCAGATGGAGCTGTTGATGGTGGCGTTGTTGGCGTAGATGTAGTTGTTGGCGTAGTTGTAGCTGGAGCTGAACTACTCGTAGTAGAAGGCGGTTGATAAAGAGGATTTGGTTGATTAGCTTCTTTTTTCGCTTTATCAAGTAAATCAGTTAAAAGTCGTTCTGCTGGTTGGCGACCACCTAAACCGAATGCAAGAGCGAAAGCCACGGCAACCGCGCCTAGAGTCAAACCAAATGCAAGGTTAACAATTGAATCTGCAATACCCATCGCTCTTAAACCAAGCGCAAGTACCAGACCAATAATTAAAACACGAACTAAACTAGCTAACCAACGCGAACTATTATATTCACCACGTTGCACCACATTCGCTACAACATTCGCTAGCCAGAAACCAATTACTAAAATTACAGCACCCAATAGAATGTTTGCACCGAAATGGATAAACATTGCAATGAGACCACTGATTTGATCGAAACCAAGACGGTCCGCTGCTTCAGATACTGCAAACAGCATAGTAAAGAATACAATTAGCCAGCCAACTGCATTAGAAACTTTAGTTTGACCTAAGAAGCGTTGTACATCTAATTTTTCAGGAATTTCATCAACACCCGTACCTGCAATGAGTTCAGCTACTAAGCGGCCAACAAAACGAGAAACAATATAAGCAACCAGTAAAATTAAACCAGCCGCAATAATGTTTGGAATTGCTTGCAAGATTTCATTTAGCATTGCTGTCGCAGGTTGAGAAATTGTCTCAATACCTAACGCTTCGAACGCTACAATTAATGTAGTAATAATGATGATGGCAAAAACAAATGAACCTAAGAATTTGCCTACATTAGAGCTTTTGAAAAGACCAATTTTTTCAGCTTGAGCCTGAACACCTAAGCTATTTACTAGACCTTCAACAATACCGCGTACAATTTTTGCCAAGATATAACCAACAAAAACGATAACGCCAGCAATAAAGATATTTGGTAAGAAAGCTACGGCGTCATTTACCATATTTTGAACTGGAATGAGTAAGCCTGTAAGTCCTAATATTGACAGAACAATCGGAAGGAAAAGTAACAATACAAGCCAATAAAGAATTTCACCAATGTTCTGGCTAATTCCACCTACACCCACTTCACTGCTTAACTTATCATCGAGTTGGGTTCTGGATAAAACATTGGTAATGCCTGCCCGCACCAGTCGAGCAACGATCCAACCAATAAAACCCACCACCACAGCAGCAATAATATTTGGAATGTAGACTAGTACCTGATTTACCATGTTGCTGAATGGGCCACTCACTCCACTAATGTTGAGCACATTTAGAGCCGCAACAACAGCTAAAATCAGAATAAACCAGAATACAACCTTGGAGATCAGACCTTCAATATTTGGCGCTCTGCCAGTAGCTGAAGATAGTTTGGCATTGGTATTTACTTTTTGTAGAAGCTTTTTCACACCTGCTGCTACTAATAAAGCAATTATCCAACCAACCAATAAGATCACTACTGCAGCTAGGATAGGATGAAACTGATCCCAGTAATACATCGCATCAAATTGAGCGCCGCGAGGCCCATCAAAAAATTCATTCATATTGTTATGTCCTCAATTGTTATGTTCTTTTCAGTGTTATCTCTAGGAAACACCATTCGTTGTAAAAAATGACGATGAATGCGGTCTATCTCACATTATGTTTTGAATATTTTCTAATCAACACACTTCTGCACAAATACAACAAATTGATGCAAAAGGTTGCAAAAAAGCCTTCAGGTTTACACCTAAAGGCTTGATATCAAGTTAAACTGATTCTCTTATTACCCTGTGTAGGTCTTTAAATTCAAATCAGAACTACCCTTAATTACATGTGGTGTGGTCTCATTTTGAAATGCTCCTTCTTGTTTAGGAGTCTGGTTGTGGTCAGCAACCATATAGACAATAAGTGCAAGAAGAAAAAGCCCAACAATAATTAAAATATAAACTGGCAGTCTTCTTTTTTTCGCAGTTTCTTCAGGACTCGTCACATGAGGTGGTTTTGAAAAGTCATGCATCTTCTTTCCCCTCTTCTATTATCATTAACTTTATATTCATCATAGCAATTTGCTTTGTTGCATTGTGTGAAAAAGCATTATTGGAAGGTGTCTGTAGTTGCAAAACTCTACTTTTAAAATAATAAAAACAGTATAAAATTTGCACACATTAATTTAGCCAATTAAAAATAATTTCTCTTTATTCACGAACTTCGTCTATTCCCCATTTGTAATACAATATGTTTTAGCGCTTACTTTTTATAAAATAGGCTATAATAAGCCCCCTAGTTTTAAAGCTGCTCTATTTTATGATGTATCGTCAGCAAAACGTAACTCTTGATCTCGACACTGACGTCACACATCAATGTTATATACACCAGACGAGAGATGAACATCTGATTGGTATTATTGAATTTAATAAACCAAGTTATGAACTCAAGTGGGGTGATCTGGAGTATTTTCGTCGCCGTACTGAAGAGTTTTCAGTGATGCCATTTCCTGACTGCATTAACGCCATGATTGTTGATATTCGTAATATCAATATTTTTCTGGACAATGAAGTTCCAATTTTACCTTGGCGTTTACTTGAAGAAGATTGCCCTGTTCGCTTAGTTGTTCCTCAAGATCGTTTGGAACATTATGCAGGCCTTTTTGAACCAACTTGGCTTTCAAGCGATGTAGACAGTGCAATTTCCGAAATTCGTGAATTTATGGATATGTTTGTCCATTAATAAACATATCCATAAAAATAATTTTAAAGTTCTTTTAATTGTCGTTTGTTACCAGTAATTTTCTACTGCAATATTTCCCTCACCTCGACGATTCATCGTCAAACCACAGCGCTTTAAAGCATCTTTCGTGTCATCTACCATTTCTGGGTTTCCACAAAGCATGACATGGCTTGTTGCAGGGCTCAGTTCTATACCAGCAACTTTTTCTAATTCACCGTTCTCAATCAAAACTGGCAAACGATCATGTAACTGTGCTGATGGGTCACGAGTGATAATTGAAATAAATTTAAAACCGATGTGTCCTTCACCAAAAGTTTCAGCAATTTCTTGAATCCGATCGACATAAGCTAATTCAGCTGCAGTACGGACACTGTAGACCAAATTAATCTTTTGATATTTAGACCATGTATCGAAGTCTTGTAGCATCGACAAAAACGGCGCCAAACCCGTACCCGTTGCCAATAACCATAAATCATGCGGTAAAGGCTGTTGATAGCGAGCTAAAGTAAGATAACCATAAGGTATTTTTTCTAAGTAAAGCTCATCACCCACCTTCAAATGTTGAAGATTTGAGGTAAATGCACCATCAGGCACTACAATCGAGAAAAATTCTAGCGTTTCATCAAATGGAGACGACACCACCGAATAGGCACGAACAACAAGTTCCTCTCCAACTTTCAGTCCAATACGCGCAAATTGCCCAGCCGTAAATTTAAAATGTGCAGGGCGAGTCATGGTGAAACTAAAAAGAGTTGGCGTCCAGCGGTGTACAGATAAAACTTTTTCTACGCTAAATTTTTCAATTGACATGATTTCAACGTGGCATGAAATAGTGCGCTCATGTTAGCATGACAGCCGAAATAATGAATACTTTTAAACGTTAAGGCTTTTTAAACATGCGCATGACATTACGCCAGTTGGCTGTTTTTGTAGCAGTCGCTCAAGAAGGAACTGTCACCAAAGCCAGTGATGCGGTCAGACTGACGCAAAGTGCAGCAAGTATGGCTTTAGCCGATTTAGAGGATGGTCTTGGTGCCCCTCTATTTGATCGTTTAGGTAAACGACTACAACTCAATGATCTTGGTCGGTTTTTATTGCCTCAAGCGCTAGAAATATTAGGTCGCTGTGAAGCTTTTGAGCAAGCTGCAAAAGGTGAGTTACAAAGCATTGATTTACGTATTGGGGCAACTCTAACGATCAGTGATTATCTCATGCCAGATTTAATGGCGAACTTTTTACAGTATCATCCAAAAGCACACCTGCAATTACAGGTAGGCAACACACGCCAAATGATTGAAGCAGTCAATCAGTTTCAGCTTGATTTGGCATTAATTGAAGGCTCATGTCACCTGCCTCAACTTCAATGTATTCACTGGCGAGATGATGAGCTTGCAGTATGCTGCTCCCCTAATCACCCTCTAGCACGTTTAAATCGACCTTTAACAGCAAATGATTTTTATCAAGTTGAATGGATTTTACGTGAGGAAGGTTCGGGAACTCGTGAAGTGTTTGATAATGCTATTTTGCAAGATCTCCCAGATGCCAATATTCGCCTAACCCTAGGTCACAATGAAGCAATCTTGAAAATTGTTGCTGGTGGTTTAGGAATGTCTTGTATCTCTAAACTCGCTATTGAGCCTTTAATTGAAAAAGGACAATTAGTGATTTTAGAAACACCTTTTTGGCAACTTACTCGCCCACTTTACATGTTGGTACATCGTCAAAAGTACCAAGGCCCTGGCCTAAAAGCATTCTTGCAATTCTGTGAAGATCAAGTTTAAGACCTGATCTTCTAGTGCCATCTTGAGTCATTCTCACATGGCTCACCATTTTATTATTTATTGGTTAAGACAATTAAGGGAAGCTATCACCTCCCTTAATTTTGCATTACTTACTTGTTCGAAACGTTATCAATTGTCCGTCACAGCTAAACTCGATAACAAGCTAGCCTTTAAGATTGAGAGTCTCTATTAACGTCGAAAATGTGATAACAACTCTGACGTAATCGCTTTATTATGATCAGCGATTTTATTCTTTTTTGTTTTAGCCGGATTAGGATCAATACGCTCGATCTTGATAGCCTTAAATTTCCCCTGATTATCTGCCGCAAGAAATCTCACTTTTTCATTTCTTTTTGGCTCACCTTCGGATGCAGGGAAATCAGAAATATGAAAGAAAATATCTCCTTCAGTAGTCGAAATAAAACCAAATCCTTTATCAGGATCATATTGTTTAACTTTTCCGGTATAAAATTCTTGCTTCATGATCTTTACCTTACTTTTTCAATACTGTCATTACAGCAGAAAATTAAAAAGAGACTTTCAATCCGCCCTCAAAACTTTACGGTTTGATTAAGTCTCTTTTATCGTTATTTCAAAAATTAGTCTTTTTGGACACTACCAAAAATTTTATCGCCCGCATCACCTAAACCAGGAACAATATAACCTTGTTCATTTAAGCCATTATCAATAGATGCTGTATAAATCTGTACATCTGGATGAGCTGCTTCAACTTTAGCAACACCTTCCGGAGCAGCAACTAATACCATAACACGTATATCTTTACAGCCACTCGCCTTTAATACATCAATCGCAGCAACTAATGAATTACCTGTTGCCAACATTGGATCGATAATCATTGCAAGACGATTAGCCACATCTGGAACTAGTTTTTTATAGTAAGTACGAACTTCTAATGTTTCTTCATTACGTTCAAGACCTAAAACACTTACTTTTGCACTTGGAATCAGATTAAGTACGCCATCCAGCATACCAATTCCTGCACGTAAAATCGGTACAATCGTTATTTTTTTACCAGCAATACGTTGTGTAGTAACAGTTCCAGCCCATCCAGCAATTTCACAATCCACCACTGGTAAATCTTTTGTTGCTTCATAGGTCAACAACATAGTCACTTCCTGAGCAAGCTCACGGAAATTCTTAGTACTGATGTCAGAACGACGCAACAAACCTAATTTATGACGAATAAGTGGGTGACGAATTTCTTGAATGGCCACAGATGTTACCTAAAAATATAAAAACGTATTTATTATAATCTTTTTTTAATGCTCAATAAAAAAAAGCCTCCAGATTTGGAGGCTTTTTTGTACACTAGAATTAGTGTTGTTGTGAAAGCATGAAATGTAATGGAGATAAAATTTCTGCTTTTAATGCTAAATTAATCATTGGATCTGGATATACACCCAAAATAATAACTAATGCAGCAGCAGCTAATACCATTAAACCACCTACTTTTTGACCCCAATGAGCATCTGCATCAATACGAGGAGTTTCTGGTGGTGTCATATACATTACAACCATCACACGTAAGTAATAGTATAAACCAATACCACTACCCACAATAATCATTGCAGCTAAGAACCAGTGCTGAGTTGTTACAGCAGCCATTACAACCAAGAACTTACCAATGAAGCCTGCTGTTAATGGAATACCAGCCAAAGATAACATCATGACTGTTAAAGTTGCTGTAAGTACTGGACGACGCCAGAACAAACCACGGTAGTCTGCAAGACTTTGTGCTTCATCTACGTTGTTATATGGGCTAGACATTAACGCTACAGCACCAAAAGCACCGATAGTTGTTAATACGTAAGACACCACATATACAGTTACACTACCCAAGCTCGCATAAGTCATGCTAATTAAAGCAATTAACAAATAACCAAAATGAGCAATAGATGAATAACCAAGGATACGTTTTAAGTTAACTTGACGAACAGCGAGTAAGTTACCAACTAAAATCGACAATACTGCAATGATTGTCAAAATAGTAACTAACGAATCCACCATAATTGCGCCTGAAGCAAGCATATAGCGCACGAACAAACCAATGGTTGCAACTTTAGCAGCAGTCGCCAAGAAAGTTGCCATTGGCGCTGGTGCACCTGCATATACATCTGGTGTCCATTTATGGAACGGCGCAAGCGATAATTTAAACGCAACAGCAAAGATAATGAGTGCTAAACCTAATAACACCATTGGCTGTTTAATTGCGCCAAATAAAGCCTGTACAGAATCATAGAATGAAAGTGAACCAGTATATGCATAGATATATGCCATACCCATCAACAACATTGCAGAAGCTGTCGCTGAAAGTACAAGATATTTAATACCAGCTTCAAGTGAACTACTACGTTGATAAGTATAAGCAAGTAAGCCGTATACAGGGATCGACATTAACTCAAGGCTAATGAAGAACGATGCATAGTGAGAACTTGCAACCATCAACATTGCACCTGCTACCGAAGCAAGTAACAAAAGATAGAGTTCTTCGCGGTTATCTTTATAGGTTTCGATGTAAGCGTGAGACAAAGTACAACAAGCCAACGCCGCAATCAAAATCATAAATTGATAGAACATGGTAAATGGATCAACCATAAACATGCCCATCACATTTGCCGGTACAAACTTACCGCCAAATACTGCAAATAAAATATAAAGTGCAGCGAGGTTTAAACCAACAACAGAAGCTGTTGCGATTAAATTATGATTACGCTTAATTGAAATTAACAGCATGACGACGATTGTTGTTAAAGCAACAATCATCACCGGAGCTAAAGGCATAAGCGTAGCGAATGATACTGTGAAGTTCATGATTATTGGATCTCCACATGGTCAAGTTGAGTAGCTGTTTGCTGAACAGTGTCAACGACTTCTTGAACTGGCACATAACTATTGACGAACCACTGCATGCTTGAATGAGATACATCCAAGAATGTTTGTGGGTAGATACCAAGCCAAACGAGACCAATCGCACAAATCATCAAAATACCAACTTCACGAGCAGATAAGTCTTTTAGTGGACTAGTGTAGTGTTGCTTTTGTTCAGGATTTGGTTCACCAAACAAAGCGCGGTGAATCAAAATCAAGCCGTATAAGCCTGCGAATACAAGGCTGATAGAAGCAAGAATCGTGAATACAGGATATTTATTAAATGAACCCATCAAAATCAGGAATTCACCAATAAAGTTACCTAAACCTGGCACACCAACAAGAGCAGCAACGAAGAACATCAAGAAGAATGGCAAGTACTGAAGCTGGCCACGAAGACCACCCATTAAACGCAAGTCACGTGTATGTAAACGTTCGTAGATTTGACCAGACATAATGAACAATGCAGCTGATGACAAACCATGTGCCAACATCATGATCATTAGACCTTGGAAGGTCAAAATGTTACCTGCGTAGATCGCAAGTAAAATAAAGCCCATGTGTGAAATCGACGTATACGCAAGTAAACGTTTCATGTCAGTTTGCTGGTAAGCACACCATGCGCCGTAGAAAATACCAATCAAACCGAAAATGATCGCAATATCTGCAAACTGTGCAGAAGCTGTCGGGAAGAATGGAATAACGAAACGAAGCAAGCCATACGCAGCTGTTTTAATCAAGATACCCGCTAAGTCTACAGAACCTGCTGTAGGTGCTTGAGCGTGCGCATCTGGTAACCAACCGTGTAATGGGAACACTGGTAACTTCACCGCAAAACCGATGAAGAAACAGATCATGAAACCGTACGCTAAGCCAGGTGGTAAGTGGTTAGCTACAGCTAATAAATAGTTGTAATCGAAACCGATCATTCCGGTCATCATGTAGCCATAAACTACAAGACCAAGAATACCGATTAACATCACTAAACCAGCGATTTGCGTGTAAAGGAAGAACTTAGTAGCTGCGTAAACACGTGAACGACCGTTTGAACCTTTATGACCCCATAACGCAATCAGGAAGTAGATTGGTACAAGCATCATCTCCCAGAAGAAGAAGAACAAGAACAGGTCAATCGCTAAGAATACACCGATAACGCCACCTAAACTCCATAAAAGGTTTAAGTGGAAGAAACCGACGTTCTTTTGAATTTCGCCCCATGAACAACCAACAGCAAGTACACCAAGTAACGCTGTTAATAACACCATGAGTAAAGATAAGCCATCCACAGCTAAGTGAATGCCGATACCGAGTGATTGAATCCACGGTAAATAGAACTCAGCAGACCAAGTTGGGATTTTTGAACCCATCTCATAGCTATAAGTTCCATTTTGCCAAAGTGCAAGACCTAAGCCCAAAGTAATGAGCATACCAATTAAGGCAATCCAGCGTGGCAAGGTTTTGTCGAGCTTATCGACTAACCAACAAATAAAACCAGCAATGAACGGAACAAGGATCAGCGCGGGTAAAATTAAATTGTTTTCCATTTTATTTCCCCACTACCTGAATAACGATCAAGATCATCAATAACACCACTACACCGAGTGACATACTTGATGCGTATTCACGCAATGAACCGGTTTGACGTGAGCTTGTAAAACTGTTTCCGCCTTTAACAAGTGCAGGAAGAACTAACCACAAACTGTCAATCGGGTCACGGCCAAAGATTTTGGCGAAGAATAAATAAGGTTTAACAAAAACGATGTCATACAATGCATCAAAACCAAAAGCGGTACGGCAAATATGTGCCAAACCTGAACCCAAACTTGTTTGAGCAAATGATTTCACTGCACCATAAGCAAATGTAAATAATGCTATACCAACAACTAGACCAACTAGTGCAATTCCTACTGCTAAATGCTCTGCCCCATGCATGCCTTTAACAAATTGTTCAGCCACATGGAATTCAGGAATTTTTGCAGTATTAAGAATACCAGCTACAGGCGCTTTTAATACGGCACCCACAAAAGTAGACAGTACAGCTAAAATGCCCAATGGAGCCCAGTAAGTTGCACCTTTAATTTCATGGTAAGGCGTGTTTTCTTGACCAAAGAATACAACCCAGATTAAACGGAATGTATAGATTGAAGTCAGGAATGCACCTGCTACACCCACCCAATATAAGGTGTGATATAGGGCAACTGATTGACCTTGTACCCAAACTTCACCAAGAATCGCATCTTTAGAGAAGAAGCCAATGGTCAAGAATGGAATCGCTGCTAATGCACCGCCACCAATTGCGAAACAAGCAAACAGGAATTTGTTACGTTTGAACAAACCACCCATTTTGAAGATGTTTTGCTCGTGGTGGTAAGCCAAAATCACCGCACCAGAAGACAAGAATAATAATGCCTTAAAGAATGCGTGAGCCAACATGTGGAACAAGCCAGCTTGATACGCTTCCGCACCTACAGCCATAAACATATAACCCAACTGACTCATTGTTGAGTAAGCCAAGATACGTTTGATGTCTGTTTGAACAAGTGCAGCAAAACCTGCAACTAACAAAGTTACCGCGCCAGTTACTGAAATGAATTGCATCACTTCAGGAGCAAGTTCAAATACGCTGAATAGACGGCAGCATAAGTACACACCAGCCGTTACCATTGTTGCAGCATGGATTAATGCAGAAACAGGTGTTGGACCTGCCATTGCATCTGCCAACCATGTTTGCAATGGAATTTGTGCAGATTTACCAGCAGCACCCAAGAACAACATTAATGCAGTCCAGATCGTAAGAGACGAACTCTTCGTCATTACTTCTGCTGCATGTTCAACGATGTACTGAGTATTTAGCGTACCAAATTGTTGGTAAAGCAAGAATAAAGCGATAAGTAAGAATACGTCACCTACGCGGGTAACTGTAAATGCTTTGATCGCAGCCCAACCATTTGCAGGGTTTGCATAATAGAAACCGATGAGCAAATAAGAGCAAAGACCTACGCCTTCCCACCCTAAGAATAACAACGCTAAGTTGTCGCCCAATACAAGAACAAGCATGCTGGCAACAAACAGGTTGAAATAAGAGAAGAAACGCGCATAACCCTCTTCACCGCGCATGTACCATGATGCAAAGATATGGATTAAGAAACCAACACCTGTCACCATGCCCATCATGAGTAAAGATAAGCCATCTAAATGTAAGCTAATGCCCGGTGCAAAACCACCAACATTGAACCATGTCCACAGATTTTGAACAAAAACTTGCTGACCACTTGTGGTAAATGCCATTCCAGCAATCAATGCAAATAATGCAGATAAACCTACAGAACCTACACCAATAATTGCTGCAACATTTTCAGAGAGTTTGTCTCGTCCCGCCGCCAATAAAATAAAACCGATTAGCGGAAATAATACTGTTAGATATAAATAACTCATCCGCGCATCTCACTAGCAGCATCCACATCCAAATGATGGAAGCGATGATAGAACTGAAGGACAATCGCAAGACCGATACATGCCTCTGCTGCTGCAAGGGTCAAAATCAGAATGAACATCACTTGTCCATCTGGTTGTGCCCATACGCTACCCGCAAGAACAAATGCCAATGCAGCAGCATTCATCATGACCTCAAGGCTCATTAACATAAATAATAGGTTGCGTCGCACCATTACACCGTAAAAACCGAGTGCAAAAAGGATGGTTGCAACAATCAAACCATGTTCTAAAGGAATCTGGCCCATTATTCTTTTTCCTCTTCTGCACCTGGTTCACGTTTACCTAAGTGGTATGCTGCAACAAGGGCTGCTAGCAATAACATCGCGGCAACTTCAACCAATAATAAATAGTGAGTAAAGAGTGCTTGACCAACGACTTTTGGTCCAATCACTTGTGCCCCAAGCGGTGCTGAAATAGTAGTGTATTCACCACCAAGCATCCAAACTAAAAGCAAGCCGAGCAAGAAACTCATGAGTGCTGGATATGCCCAAGCATCTGAAGAAAGCCATTTACGTTCTTGTTCAACGGTGTGTTGACCTAAGTTAAGCATCATCACAACGAATACGAACAGAACCATAATTGCTCCAGCATAGACGATGATTTCAAGAGCACCTGCAAAAGGCGCCCCCACGATCATGAAAATACCAGCAACAGCAAGCAATGAAACAATTAGACTAAGCAAAGCGTGTACAGGGTTCGTGTTAGTCACTACACGAACCGTAGAAACGATGGCCACGAGTGCCATCAAATAAAACGGCCACATCATGGTAATAGACTCCGTACATCGATTGGTGCACTTTCTTTTTGTGCTTGACCTTTCTCTTTACCGTTAATCGCCATACCCGTTACACGGTAGAAGTTGTAGTCTGGGTATTTTCCCGGACCTGAAATGAGTAAGTTTTCTTTCTCATAAACAAGGTCTTGACGTACGTATTCGCCTAACTCGAAGTCTGGTGTGAGCTGAATTGCAGTTGTTGGACAAGCTTCTTCACACATACCGCAGAAAATACAACGTGAAAAGTTGATGCGGAAAAATTCCGGATACCAACGTCCATCTTCTGTTTCTGCTTTTTGTAGTGAGATACAGCCAACTGGACACGCAACCGCACATAGGTTACATGCCACACAACGCTCTTCCCCATCTGGGTCACGCGTTAACACAATACGACCACGAAAGCGTGGCGGCACAATCTGTTCAGCCGGTACTTCTGGATATAAAATCGTGTCACGTTTACGCGTTACATGGCTAAATACCATAAACAACGAACGTACAATCGATCCGAATCCAGCTAGAAATTTATACATTTTGTACTCCCTGCTGTCCTAGGCCTGATTCATCAGAATCACAGCACCAGTCACTAACAAGTTGACCAACGCCAATGGCAAACAAATTTTCCAACCAAAGTTCATGACTTGGTCATAACGTGGACGCATTAAAGAACCACGAGCCAAAACAAACATCATTACAAAGAATGCTGTTTTAATCACAAACCAGAATACTGGCGGAACAAATGGAATTTCTAAATTGAATGGTGCTAACCAACCACCGAAGAATAAAGTTACGATCAATGCAGAAATAAGTACCACGTTGACATATTCAGCAACGAAGAACATACCCCATTTCATACCACCATATTCAACATGGTAACCTTCAGCCAATTCTTGTTCTGCTTCTGGTTGGTCAAATGGATGACGGTGAGTTACCGCAACACCAGCAACCACAAAAATCAAGAAACCTAAGAATTGTGGAATAACGAACCAAACATCGCGTTGTGCTTCAACAATTTCACGAAGGTTAAATGAGCCTGCAATTGCAACCACACCCATTAATGAGATACCCAAGAACACTTCATAAGAAATGGTTTGAGCAGCTGAACGTAAACCACCAAGCAATGAGTATTTGTTATTTGAAGCCCAGCCACCAAACAATACTGCATAGACTGCAATACCAGCCATTGCCATGAAGAACAACAAACCGATACTCATGTCGGCAACACCCAGTGAAGGACTCACCGGGATTACCATGAATGAAAGAACCGCTGTTGCCATTGCAACAGCTGGTGCTAAACGGAATGTAAGTTTGTCAGCAAATTTTGGTGTCCAGTCTTCTTTGAACATGATCTTAAGCATGTCGGCAACGATCTGGAACATACCACCAGGACCAACACGGTTCGGACCATAACGGTCTTGCCACCAAGCAAGTAAACGACGTTCAATGAAAGACATCAACGCTGCAACTAAAACAACAACAAGCAAAATCACAACTGCTTGAACTACAGCGTAGGCGATTGGCCAGTTCTCAGCCCAAAGTGGCGTTTGACGTATAATTTCTTGATTCATGAATTACACTCCTAAAGCCACTGAAACAGGCTCAGCTAGTGACACCATTGGTGCTAAACCAACTGGGTAACCAATATAACCTGTAGGTAAATATTCAATTACTTGTACAGGCAAGCTCACACTGGTTTCGCCTGCTTTTACTGTAATGCGTTGACCTTCTTGAAGATTCAAACGAGTTGCATCTTGTTCGCCCACTGCAAACATAGCTTCTGGAATACGAGTTTCCATTGCAGGTGTTTTGATAGTGAATTCACCAGAACCAAAAATATGATGCATTGGTACTAAGCGGAAGCTTTCAGGGTTTGCAACTACAGGCACTGGAGCAACATAGCTACGTGCAGGACGTTTTGCCAAGCGATCGAATAAACGAACACCTGAATCACCACCTTTTAAGTGACCACCTACTTCATCTTGGTATTTGTTCCAAGATTGTGGAGAGTTCCAGCCCGGAGCCCATGCAAACGGTACTAATGATGATGCTTTTTGCGGACCAACATAACCTTCCATTGAGAATGTTAATGCTGAATCTGGATCGGTAGGCTGTTTCGGCTCATGAACTGATAACGGCGCACGCATTGCTGTACGACCTGAATAACGACGTGGTTCACGTGCAATTTTCAAACCATGTACACGGTAACCTGCATCAGGTGCCACATCTTGAATTGCTTCAAGTACTGGTACATTTTTCACGATGCTTTCAATCACATCATCAAGCAATGTCCAATCTACAGCCTTACCTTTAATGCCAGTTTCAATGGCATGTAACCAACGCCATGATTCTTTAATTGCATATTCAGGCTTGTAGTAACTTGGATCGTAAACTTGATAGAAACGCTGTGCACGACCTTCTTGGCTTACAACAGTACCATCACCTTCCGCAAAGCTTGCTGCTGAAAGAACAATATCAGCCTGTTTCACAGTTTCAGTTTCACTGTGATCAAGCACGATTACTGTTTCAGCTTTATCTAGTGCAGCTTTTACTTGAGCAGCAGGTAAACGACGGAACAAGTCATTTTCAACAATAACAAGTGTGTCGTAGTCTTGAGCAAATGCTTGTTCAAGGCTTAAGCCACCAAACAATGCCAAGCCCATAGAGTTCACTTCAGGAACCACAAGACTTAAACCAGCTTTAGAACCTAAGTTCTGAGTCAACTCAGCCGCAGCTTCCATAATAGAAGCATCTTGCAAACTTGTGCCCGCAATGATTAATGGTTTGTTTGCTGTTTTTAAAGTGTCAGCAATAGTTTGAGCGAATGCTTTTGCATCGTCATCCAGACCAATTAATACATCACCTTTCACTGCTGCCGCTACGGCAAAGCCTAAACGTGCAATATCATTTGGTGAAGCAACAACTTCACCAGTTGCAACGTCGGCAAGACGAGTTTGAGTTGCAGCCAAGATATAGATCGGAGATTTTGCTTCTTGACCAATACGTTGTACAGGTTCAGCCAACCAATCTGGAGTACGTGTTTTCGCAGCCATTTCGCGAGCTTTGTTTTTCGCAGCTTGGCGAACAGACAATGCCATACGTGGAGCAGTTTGAGTCAGGTCTTCACCTAAAATCAGAACAGCATCGTAGCTTTCAATTTCACGCATGTTCGGGTTGTAAATCCCCTCGGTTTGCATGATAGATGCAGCAAGTTCAACAAGTTTTTGCTCTTTTTGTGCAACACCAGTTGAGTAATTTGCCTGACCTACAAGCTCACGTAATGCGTAGTTTGATTCTAAGCTTGCGCGAGGAGAACCAATACCCAAGACTTTTTTGCCTTGAAGCTTTGCAATCGTTTGATCTAAAGCTTGATCAACAGAAACAGTTGCAACAGTTTCACCGTTACGGAACTGAGGCTGACGTGGACGGTCTGCACGGTTTACATAACCTGTGCCAAAACGACCTTTATCACAAAGGAAGTACTGGTTAACCGAACCATTAAAACGGTTTTCTACGCGACGGATTTCACCATAACGTTCACCCGGAGAAATGTTACAACCAGAAGAACAGCCTTGACACACGCTTGGTGCATACTGCATGTCCCATTTACGGTTATAACGCTCTGAATGAGTCTTATCAGTGAATACACCTGTTGGACATACTTCAGTCAAGTTACCCGAGAATTCAGATTCTAAAGTACCTGATTCTGGACGACCAAAGTAAACACGAGATGCATTGGCATACACACCAAAATCTGTACCGCCCGCATAGTCTTTGTAGTAACGAACACAACGGTAACAAGCAATACAACGGTTCATTTCATGCGCAATGAATGAGCCGAGTTCTTGGTTGTAATGCGTACGTTTTGTGAAGCGGTAACGACGACGGTCATGACCCGTCATTACAGTCATATCTTGTAAGTGACAGTGACCACCCTCTTCACAGACTGGACAGTCGTGTGGGTGATTCGTCATCAAAAATTCAACAATAGATGCACGAAAATCCGTTGCTTCTTTGTCTTCAATTGAGATATAGGTATTGTCAGATGCTGGTGTCATGCAAGACATGACTAAACGACCACGCGTATCTTCTGGATTCGCATATTGCGTAACAGCACATTGACGGCAAGAACCAACCGAACCTAAGGATGGATGCCAACAAAAATATGGGATGTCGATGCCCAGACTCAAACATGCTTGTAGCAAGTTTTCCGAGCCGTTGACTTCATACGATTTTCCATCGACATGAATTGTAGCCATAGTCGAATTCCTTAAGCTTGTTCTACGTTGCTGGTTTGCACGACAGGACGAGTCGTCACTTTCGCTTCAAACTCACCACGGAAATGTTTGAGTGCGCCCATAAGCGGCTCCATCGCACCTGGTGCGTGGGCACAGAAAGTTTTACCGATCCATAATTTACGAGTCAATTCTTGTAAATGGTCGATATCTTCTTTCTTACCTTCGCCTGCTTCAAGTGCCTTAAGCGCTTTAACAGCCCATGGCAAACCATCACGACATGGTGTACAGAAACCACATGATTCACGCGCAAAGAACTCTTCTAAGTTACGAGTGAGCGATACCATGCACTGGGTTTCATCAACAACCATCAATAAACATGTTCCCAAACGAGAACCTGCTTTCATAATCGTGTCTGCATCCATTGGTAAATCAATGGTATCTGCTGGTAAAAAGTCAGTTGAAGCACCGCCCGGTAACCATGCTTTAAGCTTTAAGCCTTCTCGCATACCACCAGCATGATCTTCAATCACTTCACGTGCAGTTGTACCAAATGGCAATTCCCAAAGACCTGGAAATTTCACTTTACCTGACGCACCATAAATTTTAGTGCCTGGGTCTTTTGATTTACCTGCTGATAAACCGATATACCACTCTGGACCACGAAGCATAATTGCTGGCAAGTTGTTATAAGTTTCAACGTTGTTCACAATTGTTGGACGGCCCCATGCTCCTGCAACTTGCGGGAACGGTGGCTTAGTACGAGGGTTAGCACGACGACCTTCAAGCGAGTTAATCAATGCAGTTTCTTCACCACAGATATAACGCCCTGCACCCGTATGTACATGCAACTCAAAATTCCAGCCAGAACCTAAAATATTTTCGCCTAAATAACCTTTAGCACGAATCTGTTCTAACGCTTCATTTAGATATTGAGCCGCCTCGATGTATTCACCACGGATAAAGATATAACCTTGAGTTGCCTCTAAGGTATAACCCGCAATCAACATCCCTTCGATCAATTGATGTGGAAGTTTTTCCATCAACAAACGGTCTTTGAAAGTACCCGGTTCCATTTCATCGGCATTACAGATCAAATAACGTGGACCACCATCATTTGGTGCCATTAATGACCATTTAATACCCGCTGGGAAACCCGCACCGCCACGACCTTTTACAGTTGCAGCTTTAATCACGTCTAACACTTCAGCAGGTTTCATGCCTAATGCTTTTTTAAAGCCAGCATAACCTTCAAGTGCTTCGTAATCATCAGCACCACGAACTTCGTCACGTTTGCTTAAACGCCAAGTTAGTGGATGAGTTTCTGGATTACCGTCGCCATAAATTGGTTTTGGTTCAGTATTCATACATACTTCTCCAATAACTGTTTGACCGATGTCACTTCAACTAAACCGTGAGTATCTTCATCAATCATTAAAGTTGGGCCTTTGTCGCAGTTGCCGAGGCAGCAAATTGGAAGCAGCGTAAAACGACCATCTGGTGTCGTCTGACCATACTGAATTCCTAGTTCGCGCTGGAATGCTTCAGCAAGTGTTTCTGCACCCATCAAGAAGCAAGCAATTGAGTCACAAAGCAAAATTACGTGACGACCTACCGGATGGCGATAGATACGGTTG
The DNA here is from genome assembly GCF_016106645.1 of Acinetobacter sp. ACIN00229. Classification (NCBI taxonomy): domain Bacteria; kingdom Pseudomonadati; phylum Pseudomonadota; class Gammaproteobacteria; order Moraxellales; family Moraxellaceae; genus Acinetobacter; species Acinetobacter sp. ACIN00229. The sequence continues at coordinate 94,477 of NZ_JADWOM010000007.1, read as the reverse complement.
TAAAATGTTGCAACACCTTCCAAATCAGCAACACTCATCGACAATAACTGTGCGATGGCATTCATTTGAGCGTCATCTACCCAACCATTACGGCGCTGTACACACTTCAATGCATCCAAAGAGGCTGCACGAGGGTATGGATAGTGACCAATGTGATGTTCGATATCGTGAATTTCTTCCGCAGTCAAAATTCCTTCAACATTCACACGTGGCTTTTTATCAGTCAAAATCATCATTATGTGTTACCTCTTAGCGATCCACGTCAGCCATAACCACGTCAATGGTCGCCAGATAAATGATTAAGTCAGATACCAAACTTCCGTTAATCACTGAAGGCATTTGCTGTAAGTGAGTAAACGTCGGTGTACGAATACGAGTACGATAACTCATCGTCGCTTTATCTGAAGTCAAGTAGTAAGTACTTGCGCCTTTAACCACTTCAGTCATAAATGATGACTCGCCCGCTGGCATGACAGGACCCCATGAAACGCTTAAGAAGTGCGTAATCAAGGTTTCAATATCTTGTAATGTCTTATCTTTCGGTGGTGGAACAGCCAATGGATGATCCGCTTTATATGGACCAGAAGGCATGTTATCCAAACACTGTTGAATAATTTTTAACGACTCAGTAATTTCACGGAAGTGAACGAGTACACGTGCATATGCATCGCCTTCATACTCAACTGGCACATCAAAATCGAAGTTTTCATAGCCACTGTATGGACGATATTTACGAACGTCAAAATCAATACCTGTCGCACGTAAACCAGTACCAGTTACACCCCATGCGAGTGCAGATTTAGCATCGTATTGTGCAACGTTACGCGTACGACCAATAAACACAGAGTTTTTCAATGCCGCTGTGTAGTATTCGTTTAAGCGCTTAGGCATCCACTCTAGCAATTCTTTAACAAGTTTTTGCCAGTTGTTTGGAAGATCGTGTGCTGTACCACCAATACGGAACCATGCTGGATGCATACGGTAACCCGTGATTGCTTCAACAATGTCGTAAACTTTTTGACGGTCTGCGAACATATAGAATACTGGTGTCATACCACCGGCATCCTGAATTGCCGTACCACAGAACAACAAGTGGTTATTAATACGGAACAATTCGTTCAACATGACACGAATCACTTGCGCACGTTCAGGAACTTTAATACCTGCCATTTGCTCTACAGCCATTACATACGGCATGTTTTGAGCACAACCACCTAAGTAGTCGACACGGTCAGTATAAGGAATGAAAGAATGCCATGTTTGACGTTCAGCCATCTTTTCCACACCACGGTGGTGATAACCAATATCAGGAACACAGTCCTTCACTTCTTCGCCATCTAACTGCAATACAACACGGAACGCACCATGTGCAGATGGATGGTTAGGACCCAAGTTCAAGAACATGAAGTCTTCGTCAGCGTTACCACGCTTAAGACCCCAGTCTTCTGGCACAAAACGTAAGTGCTCTTGTTCAAAGTCTTGTTTCGCTTTGTCTTGCATGTACGGCGTATATTCCGTCGCACGTGCTGAATATTCTTTACGAAGTGGATGACCTTCCCAGTACGTTGGCAACAAGATACGACGGAGCATTGGATGCCCTTCGAAATTGATACCGAACATATCGTAAGCTTCACGTTCATACCAGTTGGCATTTGGCCAGATATTAGTCGCTGTCGGAAGGTTAAGATCATTTTCGTTCAAGGCAACCTTGATACGAATGTCACTATTACGCTCAAGCGATAATAAATGATAGAACACAGTGAAGTCAGATGCTGGCAAACCATCACGATGAACACGTAAACGCTCATCCATCGCAGACAAGTCAAACAGCATTACATATGGACGTTCCACTTTACGTAGGAACATAAGGACTTCTTGCACGCGTGCGCGCTCAACCCAGACTGTTGGAAACTCTTCAAAAGTCGCCTGCACGTAAAAGTTCTCACCAAATTTGGTTTTGAGTTCTTCTACGATTGCAAATGCTGGGCGTGAATCAACTGGTGTTGACTCTGGCATAGCAATGTCAGTTTCAGCCATTGGCTTGGCTTCCTATTTAATACAAATTCTGTCAATTTTCTCGATGAACATATCGGTTAGATATGTCAAAACACCGTCAAAAAATTATTTAATCTCATCCATAGAGCGTAAGTTTTTAACGGCAATACGCTGCGCATTCTTACGGTCACGTTCTGGCATCATCTTTGGCTTATACACTGGCTGAAGATCATCACCGATCACGGCAGAAAGCGGGCGTCGCTCTAATTGAATCTGGTCTTGTAAAAGCATTAAAGCTTGAATTAATGCTTCAGGACGAGGCGGACAACCTGGGACGTACACGTCAACAGGAATAATTTTGTCTACACCTTGAACTACTGAATAGATGTCGTACATACCTCCAGAGTTTGCACAAGCACCCATCGAGATGACCCATTTAGGCTCTAACATCTGTTCATATAGACGCTGAATAACTGGTGCCATTTTTACGAAACAGGTTCCTGCAACAATCATCAAGTCAGCTTGACGAGGTGAAGCACGGATAACCTCTGCGCCGAAACGTGACAAGTCATGCACACCTGTTAAGGTCGTTGCATATTCAACGTAACAACAAGAGGTACCAAAGTTAAATGGCCACAAGGAGTTTTTACGCCCCCAGTTTACTGCTGTATGCAAGACATCCTCTAAACGAGTCATGAATACGTTTTTATTCACTTCCTCTTCTAGTGGATCTGTCACGATTTGACGTTCTTGCAATGGGTATTGATCAGCATCCGGATTCGCGCGGGTCAGAGTATATTTCATCCCGACTTACTCCTTTTCAGATGACAATGCAGGTGTAGTTTTTGACTTAACACGACCTGATGATTGAGCTGGAATCTGGCCTGTAGGGTCAGTTACGAGCTCTTCAATAGAGTTAAAGCGTGTAATTTCAGCAATGTTCATTGTTGGTGAACCGATTTTAATCGCCTCACCTGCTGATTTACGGCGATCTGCTGGTGACCAACTTAAAGCACCTACAGAGAAGGCATAAACAAGCGCAATCAATAAATCAACGACAAAGATCACGACAGTGGTATATCCCAACCACCCTACTTCACGCACAGAAGTAGACCATGCATAGAGGTAAAGTGCCTCTAAGTCGAAGACAACAAAGAAAATTGCAACTAAATAGAACTTTGCAGACAGGCGAATGCGAGCGCCACCAGCACTCACGACACCCGATTCAAACTGCTCTTGCTTAGCACGCCCCCACGATTTCCCCCCGAGGAGTAAGGGAACTGTGAGCATAAAGACGCAAAGAAATGTAACGCCGATCACGAAGGCGATAATCGCCCAGTCGTATGGAGTAATGGCACTCATGCGGGGATAACTCCTGGCAGGCCTATTATTTAACAAAGAATGTATGTATTGGCCTTCAAATACACCAAACACAAAATTAATCCCGCCAATTGTACCTGATTTCTAATTTCGCATGCTAGTTGAAGCGTCTTAGTCTTTCGGATGATTTTCTAAACAAAACTATTCTTCTATGGGTTGTAAGGGGGGTTTCACCGCACATAATCGGTTTATTTAATAGTTTTTTTGTTTATGATGATTTTTTTCATTTTTTAATTTTAGAATATTTACACAGTTCATCGACTATTAAGTTTTAATAACTTACTTTTTTATAATATTAGTTTGTTTTTTATTGTATTCAGCTTCTCCTCTGAATTATGATGAATGTTTAGTCATGCATAATATTTATTACTCTTGGATAAGAGTATTTATCATTAAGGGCAGCTGATGCCATACTCACTTCGTGAATTTTCATTTTTCTCCTCTTTAAAAATTTTTCTCCTGTTTAGCTTCATTATTGCAGTATGTTGTTTTATTGGCATCGCATCTCGTCCTTTAAGCTTTCTCGCATTCTTCTGGCCTGCTAACTCGGTTTTGCTTGGTTTACTCATTCGCTTTCCAAGCACACGTCGATTAAGCTCATTTTTAGGTGCTTATAGCGGCTATGTCGTTGCCGATCTGCTTCAGGGTACTCCATTTGCTCTTACACTCGTTTTAACAACGTCAAATTTTCTTTATGTTGTTACTACGTTTGCACTCTATATGTTTTTTAATCAGCATATTAAAGCGGCCTACCGAGGTTATTCTTACCTTTTTTTATTTGCTTTATGCGGAGTAGGAAGCGTAGCAGGCGCATTGTTTGCAGCAACTTTCGTACCCATGTTTAATACTAAATTTATGCTAGGTGGTTTGTGGGATGAATTTGGTTACTGGTTCACTTCAGAATTGCAAAATGCTTTGCTTCTTTTACCGATCATATTGAACCTACCTCAATATAGTCAGGTAAAACATTATTTTTCAAGAAATCGCGGCTTACAAGTAACCGACCTTTTACCTTTCGGGGCTGTCCTCATTTCTATTGCAGCCAGTTATTATGATTCTGGTCCCGGTTCGCTACTCTACCCAATTGCTGCACTGATTTGGTGTGCAATTCGCTACAAACCTATTGTTGTTGCACTCATTACAAGTCTTACGAGTGCCTACATTATTTATCATGTTTCTGGACATTATCTTTTACTCTATCCGAATGACTATTTCAGCAATACGATTTCAATTCGTATTGGGTTAATCATGATGACGATTGCCCCTCTTACGGTTTCCAGTATTAGCGTTTTACACTCAGAATTAATTCAAAAACTTCAACACGCGATTGCGCATGACGAGTTAACCTCAAGTCTCACTCGACGCCAATTTTTGCAGTCGGTCAGACTACTTCAAGAAAAAGTGCACAAGGAAAATAAAACCTCAGCCTTTTTTATGCTGGATGTAGACCATTTCAAACAAGTTAACGACAACTACGGCCATCAAATAGGCGACCGTGCCCTACAAACCTGTGTTACCACTATTCAAAATATTTTGCATCCTCATGATTTATTAGGACGATTTGGCGGTGAAGAATTTGCAATTTTCATTGCAGATACCACAAAAGAGAGTGCGTTTGACCTTGCAGAGCAAATACGAATTAAAATTAGTCAGCAACCGATTTATATTTATGGGAAATTACCAATTTTCATACAAGTCAGTATTGGTATAAGTTTATATTCCCCTTCATCCCATAGAGCGATTGAAAATTTATTTAAAGAAGCAGATGACGCTTTATATCAAGCAAAACGCCAAGGGCGTAATCGGGTCTTTATATCTTTATAGGTTTTCATTTAATCATCTAGTGTAATGAATTTTATACAATAACCTGTGTTTTGCCATGTATGCTAATAACAGATAATAAGGAGAAAAATGCATGACTCTAGAATATACGCACAAACCAAACTACTACTTGTTTGCGCAGTTACTTGTGCGACATATAGAAAGCTATATTCACAAACATCCAGATGCGAACAATGCAATTTTTGACTTGCGAGATGTCTACGAAATATTTAGACAGGATTTTGCGTCAACGACAACAAACCTAGAAGGTATTTTGCATATTGCAGATGAATATAAAATAGAAACGCTTAATGGAGATCAACCTCTTATTCAAAAATACCAGATTGATGCAAAAAACAATTCATTACTGATCGACTTTAATTCCGATGCGTTAACCAGCTTAAGAAGCGGAAAACCCATTTTGGAACCAGATGCAACTCAATTATAAGTAATGCAATAAAAAAGCACCTTTATGAAGGTGCTTTTTTATTGGTTTTCAAAGGAGGTTGTTTAAAGCGTTTTGCAGGCCATGTCATGATAAAGCGAGCTCCACCTAAGGTAGGACTTTCATCTACTTTAATCTCACCACCGAACCAGTAAGCAATACGACTTACAATTGACAACCCTAAACCATAACCACCCGACGCACGCGTACGGCTGTCATCTAAACGGGCAAAGGCTTCAAATACTCTTTGACGATCTTGCTCAGGAATTCCGGCGCCATCATCTTCAACACAAACAAAGGCCATGCCATCGCTGTGAACACCACCTGTAATGCGAACTTTGTTATCACAATAACGAACAGCGTTACCTACCAAGTTTTGAACCACTCGATGTAAATAACGGCGCTCCGCATCTACTTTCAAATAAACAGGAGGAGCAACAAGCTCAATTTCTTTTTGCGTTTTTAAAGCTTCAGTTTCTACCGCAACCTGATCCAACACATCAAAGAGCGCAATTTCAGCAAAATCTAATGAAGGTGTACCCTGCTCTAGTTTTGCATAAGTCATGATTTCATCAATTAAGGTATTGAGCGCCTCAATATCTTTATCAATCATATCGACCTGATGCATACGATGATTGTAGTCGTCTTCCTCTGCCAACATCTCTGTACCAAAGCGTATACGAGCAACCGGCGTTCTAAGCTCATGAGATACAGCTCTCATCAATTCACGCTGAGCCTCAATTAAACGCTGAATATGATCAGACATATTGTTATAACTTGATGCCAAGTTTGCCATTTCATCACTTCCCTCAATAGGAACACGCAATGACAGATCACCGGACTTCATGCGGTTTAATGCATAACGTACTTGGCGAATTTTACGCTCTAACGGCAAAATAAGACCATAAACACCTAAACTCAGTAAGAATAGGCTAAATAAGGTAATTCCGGCAGAAAGCTGTAAAGGCATCCAGTTAAACATTGGAACCGGTCCAAGAACCAGAACTCGTGTAGGCTGATTTGGTATTGGAGATACGATTGAAATGGTTGTTCCGCGCATTGTTGCACTATCTTTGTACAACATGACACTTTGGTCTTGGCGTAAACGACCAATTTGTTCAGAGTCTAGATTAATATCTTGAATATTGTAGATATTAATTGGATATGAAAAATGTTTTTGAATCTTGGCAAGATATTCTTGTTCTTGCCCCGGATAAAACATTAGATAATCAAGTACAAAAATAGGGAGAGCCTTCATTTGGCGCTCACTAATTTTGTCTACTTTTATCGATAAAAAGTGCTGAGGATCGTCACGTAAACCAATAATGATATACGCGATACTATTACTAGCATCGTAACGGACAACAGACTTTTGAGCTTCGATCCGTTTTTTCTCAGTACGAGATAACTCGACCTTGCTCGCATCAGTGTAATAAATTGGAAGTTCCAATAAATCTGATGCATCTGAAACCCAGTCTATTTTCTGTTGCTTCCCCGGTTGTCGAGCGACTCCCTCACTAATGACATAGGAAATACCATCAGTTAAAGATTCACGGTATTCTTGAGCACGCTGATAATTGATAATTTGTACAAGCAAATAACCAAAAACGGCAACCAAAACAACAAGAATTACCAGTCCCGCATAGATTCGCAGGAATATGCTGTGTTTAAACACTCGACCAACCTTATAGGAAGTTTATTCAGATCTTATAACCCATTGGTTTCTTTAACGAACAAGTAACCTTTACTACGCACTGTTTTAATACGTTTTGGATTTTCAGGATCATCACCAATTTTTGGACGAATACGTGAGATACGGACATCGATTGAACGGTCCTGACCATCGTATTCAATACCGCGTAAACGTTCGAAGATATCTTCACGCGATAAGATACGACCAGCATTTGATGCAAGCAACCATAATAGGTCATATTCTGCGCTAGTGAAATCAACAAGCTCACCATGCAGTGTTACAGAACGGCCGCCATTATCAATTACAAGGTCATCAAATTCGATACGCTGTGCAACTTCGTCTTCTACAGTTTTATCTGTGCGACGTAATAGTGCACGAATACGCGCTAATAGCACACGTGGTTGAACTGGTTTAGCAACATAGTCGTCTGCACCCATTTCTAGACCAAGTACCTGATCCATATCTTCTGTACGTGCAGTCAACATCAAAATCGGTTGATGATAATGTGGACGAACTTCACGGCAAACAGTTAAGCCATCGGCACCCGGCAACATGACATCCAAGACCACTAGGTCTGGTTGTTCACTAATAATACGACGAATTGCACGGTTACCATCAGTTTCTACACCAACTTCCAAGCCGTTGCGGATTAAATACTCTTGAGTTAATCGTGCTAAACGCTCGTCATCTTCAACGATCAGAATCTTTGGTAACTTTTCTTCTTGGCTCATATCATTGCCCCTATAAATCTCATTACATGCATCTTAAAAATCTTGCAGATACATTCGTTTATCATTTGCAATATACACACGTTTACATTGTAAACAAGTAGGCGTTCACCAAACTGATACATGACAACCGTCTTTTGTTGCATTTTATTAACCTTTGAATTTTCTCGTGTTTTTAACATTTAGTTATTGTTATGAAATTTCATATTCTATTCATATTTCCAATGTATGAATATTAAACAAATTATTTCTTCCCCTACATTAATTGTATTTAAGTGCTTGTTTTTTGAGTTATCCACAAAGTTATCTATAAGCGTTTTTTAATAGCTTTGCTATGCTATCTCCCATCAAATCATACAGATAAAAAATTACTAAAAAGTCAAGATTGATCTGCTATGAAAAATCCCGTATCTTGTGTTCAAAATAAACTTTAACTACTAAGTCTTGTGTTTATCCCTCAAACATCGTGGCATACTTTTTGCTCGGTTCAAACGGTCTATAAACATAACAAAAGTGACAATGGAGCTATGCTGGCATGAGCGTAATTACTTCGACTCCCGGTCAAATTCAGGTGATCAAACGCACTGGAGATGTTGCTGCATTTGATGCAGAGAAAATTTCTGTTGCGATTGGTAAAGCTTTTCTTGCTGTGGAAGGTCAACAGAGTTCGGATTCAAGCCGTATTCACGACCGTATTACCCAACTGACGGAAATGGTATTAAATACTTTCACTCGTCGTTTACCATCAGGCGGTACGATCCATATTGAAGAAATTCAAGATCAGGTTGAACTTGCTTTAATGCGTACCGGAGAACAGAAAGTTGCCCGCGCTTACGTGATTTACCGCGAACAACGTACTACTGCTCGTCAGCAAACGAACTCAAACCACCATCCTACGTTACAAGTTACCGATGCTAACGGTCAGCTTCAGCCACTTGATTTAAGTGCATTACAAGCAACTGTAGCGAAAGCAGCTGAAGGTTTGGAAGGTATTGACGTTCAGGCTATTGTTGATGAAACCGTTAAGAACTTATATAACGGCGTAAAAGAAAGTGATATTGCCACTACAATGATGATGGCAACACGTACTCGTATTGAACAAGAACCAAACTATACTTACGTAACTGCACGTTTGCTTTCTAGTGAATTAGTGAGCACAGGTTTAGCGTTCTTAGGCTTACCTACAGATACTCCTGAAAACAATGCACTTGAAGCCTTTTTGAAAAAAGGTGTAGAGCTTGACTTGCTTTCACCAGATTTACTTGATTTCGATTTAGAGAAATTGGCAGCAGCAATTCAACCAGAACGCTCGAATCAATTTACCTACTTAGGTTTACAGACTTTATTTGACCGTTACTTTATTCACTCAAATGGCGTTCGCTTCGAATTACCACAATTATTCTTTATGCGTGTGTCGATGGGTCTTGCGTTAAATGAGCAAGATAAAGAAGAACGTGCAATCGAGTTCTATAACTTATTGTCTAGCTTCGACTACATGGCGTCTACGCCTACCCTGTTTAACTCAGGTACATTACGTCCACAGCTTTCTAGTTGTTACTTAACAACAATTGGCGATGACCTTTACGACATTTATGGCGCAATGCGTGACAACGCTATGCTTTCTAAATGGGCTGGTGGTTTAGGGAATGACTGGACACCTGTACGTGCATTGAACTCTTACATTAAGGGTACAAACGGTAAGTCTCAGGGTGTGGTTCCATTCTTGAAAGTTGCGAACGATACAGCTGTTGCAGTAAACCAAGGTGGTAAGCGTAAAGGTGCCGTGTGTGCATACTTAGAAACTTGGCACTTAGACATCGAAGAGTTTTTAGAACTTCGTAAAAACACTGGTGATGACCGTCGCCGTACACACGACATGAACACTGCAAACTGGGTTCCAGACTTGTTTATGCAACGTGTATTTGAAGATGGCGAATGGACACTATTTACCCCTTCTGAAACTCCAGACTTGCACGACTTAACTGGTGCTGAATTTGCTGAGCGTTATGCTTACTATGAGTCTGTAGCGAAAGAAACCAACATGCTACACAAGAAAGTACGTGCTAAAGACTTATGGCGCAAAATGCTTTCTATGTTGTTCGAAACTGGTCACCCGTGGATTACGTTCAAAGATGTATGTAACTTACGTTCACCACAACAACATGTTGGTGTAGTTCACTCATCTAACTTATGTACTGAAATTACCTTGAATACAAATCAAGACGAAATCGCAGTATGTAACTTGGGCTCAATCAACCTTGTACAACACGTTCAAGGTGGTGTGTTAGACCGTGAGAAGTTAGCTCGTACAATTAAAACAGCAGTACGCATGCTCGATAACGTTATCGACATTAACTACTACGCTGTACCACAAGCGAAAAACTCGAACTTGAAACACCGCCCAGTGGGTATGGGTATCATGGGCTTCCAAGATGCTCTATATGAAATGAACATCGCTTACGGTTCAGACGCTGCTATTGATTTTGCTGATGAATCAATGGAAGTGATTAGCTACTACGCGATTGAAACTTCAAGCAACTTAGCTGTTGAACGTGGTTCTTACTCAACATTCAAAGGTTCATTGTGGGATCAAGGTATCCTTCCAATCGACTCTTTAGAAATTGTTGCAAAATCTCGTCCAGAACGCATGTTCGAAGTTGACCGTACTCAACGTTTAGACTGGGACACTTTACGTGCCAAAGTTCAAAAAGACGGTATGCGTAACTCAAACGTGATGGCGATTGCTCCTACTGCAACCATCTCTAACATTTGTGGTGTTTCTCAGTCTATTGAGCCAACATTCCAGAACTTATATGTGAAATCTAACCTGTCTGGTGAGTTCACTGTTATTAACCCTTACCTTGTTCGTGCATTGAAAGACCGTGGTCTTTGGGACACAGTAATGGTTAACGACCTTAAACACTTTGAAGGTTCAGTACAAAAAATTGCTCGTATTCCTGAAGAATTAAAAGCAATCTTTGCTACTGCGTTTGAAGTAGATACACGTTGGATCGTTGATGCTGCATCACGCCGTCAAAAGTGGATTGATCAAGCTCAGTCTCTTAACCTTTACATCTCTGGTGCAAATGGTAAGAAACTTGACATCACTTACAAGATGGCATGGTTACGTGGTCTTAAGACGACTTATTACCTCCGAGCTTTAGGCGCAACTTCTGCTGAAAAATCTACAATCAACACAGGTGCTTTAAACGCAGTTAAACCTGCGACTGTTGAAGCAGCGGCAGTTGCTGCCCCTGTTGTAGAAGCGAAAAAACCAGAAGCTGTTGAAGAAGATGGTTTTACTCAAGCAGCTCCAGTTCCAATGGCTTGTTCAATCGACAACCCAGATTGTGAAGCTTGCCAATAACATTCAATAAAATTGCTCTTTTTCACTAAAGAGCAATTTTAAGAGGTAAAGATTATGCTTTTTCATCTCAGCCATAACTATATGCTTGGTGTTGGAGTTTTAATCTTTGCCTTTCTTTTCTTTTATATACCGCTGATTTACGCATTTTTCACAATACGTAAGCAACAGCGTAAGCAAAATAAGTTGTAGTGAGTAGAGACCAGAGGCCCAAAATTTGGTCATGCATCAATAAAACTTAATTTTGTTTACACATTAAAAGCGTATAGTAGGGACATCTTCGTTTAAGAGATGTCAAATATAGATATACACAACGAAGAGAGAACAAAAATGTCTATCCTTAGTTGGGACGATTTTGAAGATGATTCGCAAAAACCGGCTGCACCTGAACACAAGTCTGCGCCCATCCAACCGGAAAAAACGTCTGATTCGCAGAATGTATCTGCTGCGCAGTCATCATCGCAGAGCGTGGCAGCTCCACAATCCGCTGGAACCCATTCCGTGCGACCAACAGTTGCCTCCGATACGGTGGCTAGAGCCTCTGCAGCCTTAGAACACTTAGACGTTGCCCCTGGCCTTGAAGAGCTAGAAATGGGCGCGCAACGTGTTCAAGTTGACGACAAAGCAATGATTAACTGTCGTGCAGACTTGAACCAGCTTGTTCCATTTAAATATGAGTGGGCTTGGCAGAAGTATCTTGACGGGTGTGCAAACCACTGGATGCCGCAAGAAGTAAACATGAACCTAGACATCGCGCTTTGGAAGTCTGAAAACGGCTTAACTGAAGATGAGCGTACGATTGTTATGCGTTCTTTAGGTTTCTTCTCGACTGCGGACTCTTTGGTTGCAAACAACTTAGTATTGGCAATTTACCGCCACATTACTAACCCTGAATGCCGTCAGTACATTTTGCGTCAAGCATTTGAAGAAGCAATTCACACTCACGCTTACCAATACTGTATCGAATCTTTAGGTATGGATGAAGGCGAAGTCTTCAACATGTACCGTGAAGTTCCATCTGTTGCGCGTAAAGCAGCGTGGGGATTGAAATATACTCAATCTTTAACTGACCCTAATTTCCACACAGGCACACCTGAAAACGACCAGCGTTTACTTCGTAACCTGATTGCATTCTACTGTGTTCTTGAAGGGATCTTCTTCTACTGTGGCTTTACTCAAATTTTGAGTATGGGTCGTCGTAACAAGATGAACGGTGTTGCTGAGCAATTCCAATACATCTTGCGTGATGAGTCTATGCACTTGAACTTTGGTATCGACATGATTAACCAAATCAAGATTGAGAACCCTCACCTTTGGAGCGCTGAGTTCCAACAAGAAGTGGTTCAAATGATTGTTGAAGGCACAATGCTTGAAATCGAATATGCGCGTGACACAATGCCACGTGGTGTATTGGGTATGAACGCAAGCATGATGGAAGAATATTTGAAATTCATCTGTAACCGCCGTTTATCTCAGTTAGGTTTACCAGAGCAATTTGCTGGTGTAACGAATCCATTTGCGTGGATGTCTGAGATGATGGACTTACGTAAAGAGAAGAACTTCTTTGAAACTCGCGTAACTGACTACCAAACTGGTGGTGCGTTAAGCTGGTAAGTTTAAGCATCTGCTAAATAAAAAACCGCTATCTATAGCGGTTTTTTTATTGGCTATCCCCTGCCGTATCTCACGCACATCACGTTCAGGTATGTATCAATCTTTAGCAATCTTGCTAAATTGACTACCCCTATACTTATCTCTTGTGACTTTTTCACTTAAATTAATTTTAAATGAGCTTAATGCAATATTTACTGCGTCTATAGTTAGTTTTGTCAGAACCCACTATCACGCCATTAAAACCAATTATAACTGGGTATTTATTAATTGGTTTTATTTCCCTATAGGCATCAAGGTATTAATTAATATTTCCTACAAAGCAATATATTTATCTTACCCTTCGTTATTAAAACAAATAGAATAAAATTAAAATTATTAATATCTAAATCAATTATCTTAAGTACTACTAATAATAAATCTATATTATTAAAGCGTATTTAACAATAATCGAGATTCCAGATAGCAGTACAATGACATTAATAATCTTCAAGAATTGTTGTTTAGACAATTTGAGTGTAATTCGCTTGCCAATGAATGCACCTATCAACATGGATGGAATAAACAGAAGCGCAAGTGAAAATAAGTTATCCGAAAAGTACACACCCGCTGTAGTAAATAGAATGACTCGAAAAACCGTACTACACCCAATTAATGTAGTTTGAGTGACACGGATTTTTTCTGGGGTTTCGATTCGTCCATTGAGGTAAATCGCATATAAAAACCCACCACTACCAAACATTGCTCCTAAGAAACCACCAGATAACCCAAAAGGGAAAACAAATTTTTTCTCTAGTTTTTTCTGTGGCTTAAAGCCACTTAATGAGTAAATAGCATATAAAAGAGTAAATATGCCAAATGCTAGAAGTGCGTAACTTGCATTCACTCTCATCAGTAGTATAAAGCCAAGAAAACTACCGACAAACATAAGTGGGATTAGAAATTTTAATTCAGAAAAGTCTGCCTTCTTACCATCTTTAATGACATTCGAAATGGCAGCGAACATATCTAGTAAGGCTAAAAGTGGAATAATTTGAGAGAGAGGTAAAAAGTTAAGTAATACAGGGCTCGCAATTAACGCAGTTCCAAAACCCACCATTCCAAAAATAATATAAGAAAAAACTATTGTTATCAACATTATCGAAAGTTGCAGCACTGAAAAATATTCTAAAAGATACATTTAAAATTCCATTTTTGATTTTTAACCAAGTCAAACTACACGAAAATATAAATCATCACATAAATATTAGATAATTTTATCAAACATTAAAATATTTAATACTCATTTTTTTTGATTATTTCTTTGTTATAAAAATTTCGCTGTAAAAATAATTTTTATTATAAAAGGATAATTCAAGAATGAACTCTAAAGTAATCATCAATGGAAATGTTGATTGTAAAGGAACTATCAGTGCTGAGTTAGATGAATTCATTACTAAAATGGATGATCATGAAATTTTCCAAAACAATTATTTCAAGCATTTAACTTCTACGTCTTGGACGCCAGAATCATATATCTTATTTCGTGACAACTTCTTCTATCGTACAGAGCTGACAGTAAAAGGGATTGCTCATGTATGTTCACGATCTGCTTTTGAAAATGATATGGACACCCTAGTCTTATTCACCCACATCTTAAGTGAAGAAACAGGTATGGGTGAAAAGGCCAAGTGCCATGAAATCTTTATGGAGAATGCACTCAATGTATTTGGCGCTACAGAATACAATCTTCCAGAGATGAAGGTTCAGCAAGCTAAGAATAGTGATCGAATCATCGCAGAGACATTACAGTATCGAGATACTATCCAAGGTTTGATTACAGGCAGTTATCCTCGCATGTTGGGGGCAGTCATGGCCCTAGAAAACCATGCTGATAAGATGCTTACCGTATTCCGCGAAGCATTCCGATTCAATAACAAAAACCTTGATCCAAATGAATTCATTAAGAAAGTTGAGGTCTATTTTAACGCCCATATCGAAAATGGTGTCGAAGATCGTCATGCTCAAGATGCTAAACAGTGTGTCCATAATAACTGTAATAACCAAGAAGACCTTGATGAGATTAAGTTTGGTGCAAATGAAACATTGAAAGCCCAGCTTAAGATGTGGAATGCAATGTTTAATCAAGCTGTATCACTTTAATTAAAAACGGATTTTGAGATCTAATAATGCAAAACTTAGGTATTTCACAAGCAGCCTTGAATTTACGTGAATCAATTACACACGGAACTAAGGCGAAAATTTTAGAATTAAATCAAAAATCTAATGCAGATGATCAGGTCATTGATTTAAGTATTGGTACATTGGATGAAAAGACTAATAGCGGCATTGATAATGCAGTTAAGAGTTATATCTCGAATAATGCTGCAATTATCCATGAGTTTGCCCCAGTTAAAGGCTTTCCTTTCTTACGAAAGTCTATTGCTGAGCGTGTGAAGCGTTTACGAGACATCAGCTTCAACCCAGATACTGAAATCATGGTGACTCCTGGAGGTATTAAGGGCGCTATCACCGTCGTATTCCATACACTTCTAAATCCAGACGATGAGGTTATTTACCCAGTACCAAACTGGCCCCATTACGCAGACATGATTGAATTACACTTAGGTAAAGCTAAACCAATCTATGTCAAAGACTTTTATAACCAAGCGATTGATGTAGTTGAATTAGAAAAGACCATTACAGATAAGACCAAAATTATCATTCTTGGTGACTGTCTAAACCCTTCTGGCAAAATTTATACTCGTGATGACTTAGAGTCGATTTCGAAAGTGATTTTAACTACCAATGCCGAACGTTTATCAAAAGGTCTAAGTCCAATCTATGTGCTTTTTGATTGTCCGTATGAATCACATATTTTGAATACTAAGCCTGCAAACATTTCAAATATTACGCAGCAGTTTAAGGCCCAGACACACTCTATGTGGGACTACACCATTTATATCACTGGTCCCGGTAAAACCTATGGAATGCACGGCGACCGATCTGGATATATTTGTGCTTCGGATAAACTGATTAAAGTTATGGAAAAAGTACAGGTGAATTTAAACTCATTTGCTTCGACTTATGCCCAAATTGCGACACATGAAGCAATGCAAGAATACATGGATGACGTTGCAAAGAAACGTGCGGTAGTTGCCAGACAGAACATGCAGACATTCATTGAAGACTTGAAAAGCTGCACTGGTTTAGAAGTGACTGAGCCTGAAGGTGGATTTTTCTTATTCTTGGACTTGTCAAAGTATGGCGACAAAATCCAAAAGCTAGGATTTGATTCAGCCGATCAATATCTTTTGGAAACAGCAAAAGTTGCTTCTATTGGAGGCATGCATTTTGGTGAAAACATCGATAGCCTCCGACATTACATTCGCATGAATTGTGGACGTGATCCAGTGACTCTAAAGGCAGCCGCAGCACGTATTAAAGAAGCCCTTCAGAAATTGAACTAACTCATATTATTCAGGAAGTTAATTTTTAACTTCCTGAATTTACATTTTTATGGACGATATTACTTTGAAAAAGTTCTGTATCATTGGAATGGGATTCTCAGGTACGTGTACCTTCATCAGCTTTGTAAAAAAATTACTAAATCAAGAGATTAATCATAAGTCATGCTCTATTACTCTTGTTGAAATGCGTGAATCTCTTGGACATGGGAATCCATACGACAAAGACGAATTATTGGCTGGTCATTTGTGTAATAACCCTGCCCATTCAATGTCGCTTTGGGATAACGACTTTGTGGATTGGATGGCAGAAAATAAAAACCATCTGATGACTCATTACCCCCACCTAGTTTATAAGAAATCTTTGGCTGGTGAATCGCAAGTCTTCCCCGATCCTAACGCTTTTTACCCTAGAGCTTTGTTTGGTATCTATCTGAATGATAGATTCAAAAAATACCTAGAATTAGCCAAATTAAATCGTATAAAAGTTGAAGTTTACAATGGCTATGAAGCTATCGATGGCTACGAGGCTAAAGGCGGTTATAATTTAGTTATTAAGAATCAAAACTTAAATCGAACAATTGAATTAAAAGGGTTTTCTAAGCTGTTGCTGACTATCGGGCACTGGACTGCAAGTCGTTTAGACTCTGAACAGAGTTTATTCGTAAAACCCTACCCTTTTCAAAAAGTCTTAATGAGACTTAATGACATTATTAGACAAGATCATAAGCCAAATGTTCTTGTTCGCGGTATGGGCCCTAGTGGTGTTGATACCGTCATCACTCTATTTAGCGAAGGATCGTTTGCAACTGAAAACGGAGCCTTCTCAAGCTATCAGAAGGCCGTGACAGATGAAAACTTCAAAGCCTATGTTGTTAGTCGTTCGGGATACTTTCCAGCGGTACGAGGCAATAAGCCTAACTATGACTTTAAGTATTTCACTCATGAATCTTTCCCTGAGTTGCAGCAGCACTTAAATCAGGTTTTATCACTAGATGATATTCTTCATCTGCTTGACCTTGAGCTTAAAAATGCAACGAATGGTGAAGTGTCATTCAATGATTTGTGTAACTTGAAATTTGCAAATGCTTATGAAAAGTTGAAATATGATCTGGAGCACCAAGAGCTTAATGACTTAATTAATATGATCATTCTCAAAGTACGAAGAATGAAGTTTTACCGTTATTTAAGTAGTCATGATAAAAAACGCTACGACCAAGAGTTTGATCATTTATTCATTCGTCTTGCCGTACCAATCCCACTGGAAAATGCACAAAAGCTGAAATGCCTCTTTGAAGCTGGTCTACTCCAATCAATTAAGCTTGGCTATAACAGCAAACCTCTAAAGATAATGGATAGCCGTGTACAGCTCACTGATCATCTGGGGTATTCATTTGATTTTGATCTTGTAGTGAATACGATCAGTCAAGACTTTGATATCTATAGGCATCCTTCAGTATTGGTTAAATCATTGTTAGAGCAAAAGAATATTGTCCCGAATATGGAAGATGAATATAACACTGGGGGATTGATGCTGGATGGTTTCGAGACCTACAAACTCATGGAAAACCGTAGAGGATCCATAAAGCCCTCGGAGTATTTTTACTCTTTTGGTGTGCTTACCCGATACTGGCAGAATGAACGTAACTTTTCCAAAGCAATTGTTGATGCAGCTGATTCTGTCTCGACTGATTGGGTTGAATTGCTTCAAAAGCATCTCAGTGAACCAATATTTACTCCAGAACAACTTTATAAAATTAGTTAATCGGACTAGGAAATGATCAATGGAAATGCATCAGTTTTGTTATGACCGTGATATTAGGATAGTGCTATGCAATTTAAAAGATAGCCTGTTTCCATTTCATAGGCATACTCATATCCCCGATCTTGTGTACTGCTCAAAAGGTGCTATTCAGGTTGAGTTACCAGATTTGAAGCAGAAATATATTGTTAATCAGGGTGACTTTTTTCAAATTCCACCAAATGTTAGACACAGATTTGCAAATAAAGATATTGAGGTTGAAAGCCGCTATATCATTCTTCAAATTGGAGAATTTAGTATTGAATTTTTTAAAAATATTGAAGAAATAGAACCCCTACTTGCCAATATCGAACCTAAAACTCGACTGAGTTCAGATATTTTTATTAAAGACTATAACGCTGACATTCAATATATTATTGAAGACTTTCAAAACAATAGAAAAAAGGAAATTAGTACCGAGGAACAAGCAGACATTATTCAAGCATTAGAAGTATTTTTGCAGAATGGGTATAAGTCAAAATTTCCAGATAAATCGTACTTTTTTGCTTAATCCCACTGCGTGTTAGTCATGCAAAGCATAGTCATATATTCAAGCAAGCTCTTGAAGTTCCTTGTTATAACTTATGCTTTGCATTTCCTGTAATCGTGAATAAGTTCTTTGAAATTCAAATTTAAGTCTCTCACCTTTATATAACTGATTTAATGGCTGTGAGGCAACAAAGTAGAGTTTGATTTTTTGATCATAAAGCTCATCAATCAAATAAATAAAACGTCTCACGGTATCATAAATTCTATCTGTTAAATCACCAATTCCACTGATAAGCACATAGTCATATTGCGTTGCTATCTCAATATAATCAGCTGGGCTTCTGGCTTCTCGGCAAATGGCTTCAAAGTCGAACCAAATCACGTTCTTATGACAAGATTTAACATCTACTGATCTATGATTAATTATGATGCTCGTCTTGAGTTCTTTCTGGTTATTGGTAAGTTGCTGGTAAACCGAATGAAGCCATTGTTCTGATTCTTCATTTAATGGAAATCTATAGAAATCATCATTGGAGTTGCTTTCTTTTATGGTTCTATAATCTAGTTGATTACCGATCTTCAAAACTGTGCAATTCTTATTGATATGATCTATGGTCTCTAAAAATCTATCGCGATTTAAGCCATCTTTATAAAGATCTTTAGGATCAATATTCGAGGTAGCAACCAATATCACTTTCTTTGAAAATAGTAGATTAAATAGATTTGAAAGTATCATTGCGTCGGCAACATTTGAAACAAAAAACTCATCGAAGCAAATCAGTTTATACTTGCTTGCGATGTCATTAGCGATCAGTTTTAAAGGATCTTTATTTCCACTATAGCCAATAAGTTGTTTATGAACATCTTTTAGGAAATGATGAAAATGCACTCTCATTTTCTTTTTAAAATTAAGAGAGTTATAGAATAAGTCCATAATCCATGTCTTACCTGTTCCTACACTCCCCCACATATATAGACCTTTAATCTGGGGACTAAAGAAATGATTAGACTGGGTTTCAAGTTTATTCCAAATCTCATCTAATGTTTCAATAGCTTGTCGCTGAGATGGATCTGCAAGAACAACACCATTATCAATCATGGAATTGTATATCTCGATTGGACTTTGACCCTCATGCTTAAGCATCTTCATTCCCTACGGTAGCCAAGATTGTTGTTGAGTGCTTAATAATAATATCATTCATTATTAAAACTGCTGGAGAAAGATAAGAAAGCTGATGCCAGTATAATGGAATCTTAATTCTATATTCTTTTGAAATTTCCTTTATGCCCTGTTTCGATAAATCCTGATTTATCTTGCATATAGGCATTATTCCGTAGCCCATATCACAGGCAAGTCCAGAAATATAAGAGTCAGTCGAAGGAATAATATGAAAGGGAATCATTGTTTTTTTTAGTCCGAAGTTAGATTCTAAAAAATCGAAATATATTCTTTCATTTTCATTAAATAAAACTAAAGGAGCTAAACGAAGACTCTCTCTATTAATTCCATTTTTAAACCATTTATTAATAAAATTCTCTGAGGCAACCAGACAATAAACCATATTACCTAAATGTACACTTGTACACCCTCTAATTATCTCAGACTCGGAAGTAATGCAGGCCTGAACTTCTCCTCTTTTTAAGAGTTCGAAGGTATTACAAAGCGTATCAATCTTTACATCTATTGTAATAGCCTCAGAAAGACAGTACTTGGCTAATATAGGGAAAAGCAATGACTCAAATGTACCTATACTCGCAGCAATGGGTAATGGTTTAAATTTATTGTTGATGACCGATTTTAAAAAAACATTCTCTAATAAAGATGCTCGCTGAAGATAAGCAAATAACTCAGCTCCAAATGGTGTTGGTTTACATGGTCTTTCTCTAACTAATAATACATTCCCTAATCGCTCCTCTAATAATCGAACTCTTTGAGAAATTGCTGATTGAGATACACATAATTTTTTACCAGCTTTTTCGAAACTTCCTGTTTCAACAACGGCCGAAAAGGCGTCGCATTTAATTTTGTCTAGCATTTTTAAATGTTATCTATATTAATTAAAATTATATTTCTTAATCATAGTAATGGGTATGGCAATACGAAATACTACAATTGTATTACTTCTGCTAAATAATCATTATTTATTTTAGTTAAATGAGTATCACACCTGCAATTAATTAGAAAAACTAATAAAACCATAATTAAATTCAATATTAATTAAAATGCAGCAACAGACTACTAAACTGGTGGTGCGTTAAGCTGGTAGGTTTAAGTATTACTTTTTAAAGTAACTCAAAGCCATAAAAAATGACCTCTTCATTACTTGCAAGAAGGCATAATTTCTTGAATATAATCAATCTTTTCCAGAGTACAAAACTGAACCAACTAAAACGGCTTGGCCTGCAATGCTAACATGTAATATTGAATCTGTTTTCTCAACTGTTACTAGAACTCGCCCCGGTTTTTTTATTGCGAGACCTTGATATCCCCAATAAGTTACTTTCTGGTCACATTCGATTAAATCGTGATGAACAAGGTACGCTCCTGCTGGACCATTTGCATTACCAGTTACAGGATCTTCATTAATACCGATCGCGGGTGCGAACATTCGACCATAAGTAATAGGTTCTTGCTTACTACCTTCCAAGACAAATGAGAAAAAGCCATTGCAGCCTATTTCAGCACTAATAGCTTTCAATTTTTCATTGTTCGGAGTTAATCCATCAAGTGTACTTCTACTCAGCATGGGCACCATCACCTTGGAATGCCCCGTCGTGACAACTTGTATTGGCAAGTCAGCAAAATCACTTTCACTCATACCCAGTGCGCTTGCAAGTTCACTCCGTTGACTTGCATTAAAAGGTGGTAAAAACTCTACGCGACCTTGATTCATTTTCACCAATAACGCTTCTGGACTTCCAAATATTGAAACAGGTAAATGACCTGCCCCTGTTTTTGCGATTAATGGATAGTCCGATTGGTGGCCTGTAGTTGCTCGTAAAAAATGAGTAGCGATCGTCGCATGTCCACAGATCGGGACTTCATTTGTAGGGGTAAAATATCGAACATGTATGTCATGGCTTTGATCTTTAGGTGACAAAACAAAGGCAGTTTCTGAATACCCTGCGAATGCAGCAATATCTTGCATCTCTTGAGTTGTAAGATGGTCAGCTTCTAGAACAACCCCTGCTCGATTTCCTGTATTTGGTTTAGTGGTAAACGCATCAACCACATAAATGGTCGTCATGGCAGAACTCCTCTGTTGTTAATATTGTGATCTCAGAAATAGCTCCTGCCATAACCAGAAAATCTTATTTAATTGCAGTAAGACATATCACCTCTCTAAAAAGTTTATAGTCGTCTCATATAATGATTTTTTGAGGCCTTATAGTGATTGTTTGAATTGTATAAATCTAAACATCGGGGATACTATAGTTTTTATTGCAAACACATTTTCTAAATATGGAAAGGTATGAACTGGGACGATACTAAAATTTTGTTAGCTATTGGGCGAACTGGCGGGTTGAGCCGCAGTGCAAAATTGCTTGGTATTAGTGTTTCTACCGTACATCGCAGAGCCGTTCAACTGGAGAAAAGCCTCAATGCGGTTCTTTTTTCCCGAGACAATGATGGCTATACACTCACCCACGTTGGAAAACATTTTTTTGCTTTGGCTGAAAAAGCTGAAGAGCATTTAATAGCGATGGAACGTTACAATGATCAAGGTCAACAATCATTGTTCCGCATTGCTTTACCTGAGTTAATTGGGCAGCAGTTGCTTCAATCAAAGCTAACAGCGTTGCAATTGAAGCATCCAGATTTACAATTAGAAATCTCAACGAGTGTCGTTCCTGTTGATTTTTCCCGACGGGAAGCTGACATTATTCTTCGACTTGTTCGCCCAGAAAGCGGGCGTTACATTATTCGACGCCTTGGCCAACTAGAATATGGTCTTTATTGTAGTAAAGATTATTTTGCCAGTTTCACAGAGCATGCTGAAACGGCTGATGATTTACTGAATCATCGTATAATCGGTTGGGACAGAAGCCTTCAATATACGTTCTTAGCACAATGGATGTGTGAACTCACCCAAGATGCAGCCCCTGCTTTGTCTTTTGATAACATGTACTCGCAACTACGAGCAGTCATTGAAGGACAAGGAATTACAGCTCTGCCTTGTTTTGTTGCACAGGCTTCTGGTTTAGCACCCATACTACCTAAGCAAACTTTAAAACAAGATGTGTGGCTAATGCGTCATTTAGATACGAAGGATAGTGACTATTCAACGTTGATTAGCGAAACAATTGAAAAAGAACTACAAGAATATCTGTTGTGATAAGAATTAGCTTTTATTCTGATATTTAAAAGCTTTTAAAAGTAATATTAAAACGACCACCACTAGCCAGATTAAAATTAAATATCTCATCAATAAGGTGGGGAACATAACCCAATTCCACCAAGAAGCAATTTTTTCTTCACTTGTTGAAAAATTAATTACACTACCTTTTTCATCTTCAAAGCGAACACTACTAGCTACAATTTTGTTACCATCAAGAAATATTGAAGGATAAGGGAAAAAACTTCCTTCTAATTTAAGCAATTTTCTAGGTCTATATAATTCACAGAATGAACCATTCTCATTTTTAAAATATGCACAATTAATTAAAAATTTTTTATTTCTCCTTTTTATTATCAGTGATGTCATACGCCCATGTTTAATTTGAAATTCAGGTTCATAAACAACAAAACCCTCTTTTTTAGGAGTGAAAACTATACTTGGGTTAAGAGCACAAAGTAGTACGATCAGAAAAAAACTTAAGGTAAGGACAAGAACAAAATTTTTATAAACATACGAATATAATGAAAAAAATGGATCAACCACCTCAGCAGAGATCCACATTTTAAGTTCATAAATCACATCTATCCCCCACTATAAAACAACAATAAAGAACATCACAGATAAAAGAATCCCTATTAAAAGTGGCATAAAATTAGCTATATACTTATTTTCCTTAAAAACTTTGCTAAATATAAAAATGAGAAAACAAATTAAATATGAAACGTTATAATTAAAAGAAGATAAATCATCAAAGTAATTTATTCCTTTACTTCTTTTAGCAAGGAGATAAAACATAAAAATAGAGTAACCTACTAAACCTAAAAAAAGCGAAGTAAATGCACTTACCTCTGCTTTACTCATAATTTCATCTTTCATAAATTCCCCAAAAACATAAATTCCACTTTATATTAAAATTAATAACAACCAACTTCTTAATTTAATTATAAAACAATAGTAAAAAAGCCAGAGGCCAATAAAATACCTGTACTAAAAGTACCGACACATACAAGAAAATTTACAATCCATATTTTTTCTTGTTTTACATACTTTTTTACTTGTCTTTCTAAGATAAATAGCAAAAAAACTAGAAAGTAAACTACAAAACTATTAACTGAGTATAAATCATCAAAGTAATTTACTCCTTTACTTCTTTTAGCAAGTAGATAAAACATAAAAATAGAGTACCCCGTCAAACCTAAGAAAATTGAGGTAAATGCCCTTACATCTCCTTTACTCATAATTTCATCTTTCATAAATTCCCCAATAAAAAATATAATTATTTAATAAAATAAAAAAAGCTATTTTATAGCAAAATTAATAATCTTTAATATAGATTCAAATAACCAAATACAGCCTTTTCAACTCGCTGCTGTAAATCATTTAAATCACTTTCCCCGGCGATGCCTGCCGCGTTAATCATTCCCTTGCTTAAAGCAATTACATCTTGTGCAGCTGTTTGCGCATGTGAAATACCTGAGCGTATAAACAGATCAGAAATTATGGTTTCAAGTTCATGTTCAAGCTCATTTTCCTCAGTGTCTTTACCAATGATTTCAGAAGCAAACTCTAGAGTTCGTGCCAACTGCGAACGGCTCAATTGATGTTGCACCGCAGCGTGTATGATGAGTTTTAATTTTTCTTTTAGGTCTGCGGCGTCATTTTGCTGAATGGCTTCAACGATACAACTTGAGAGTTTAATACGCTCACGTCGAATTAACTCAACTATTAAAGCATCTTTAGATGGAAAGTATTGATATAGGCTACCAATGCTTACGCCAGCAAGTTCAGCCACGGCATTTGTGTTAAATCCAGCAAAACCTAACGACTCTAAAATGCGAGCAGCCGCCTCTAAAATAGCTTCAAAGGTAGCCACTGAGCGTGCTTGACGTGGGCGTTTACGTGGGTCTGGAAGTGTTTCTGACATGAGCCGAAATGCGAGTATTTAATGTGAGTAATCACTCATATACTGACTGAGTCATATTGATATGACAAGCAAATACTGTCTTTTCAGTTGAACTACAACTCGGCTCAGTCATGGAGTGGTTATGTCTAGAACCTATACTTTTTTTATTCATTTAAGAGCTTTGCCTGCTTGGTTGGCTTTAGCTCGTGAAAAGCGAGCTGAGTTTAGTGCACAGAAACTTGAACCTATTTTTGAGAAGTACCCGACTGTAAAAGTTCGGTGGTATGACGTTGAAGCATTTAGCACTAAAGCCAGTGATATTGCTGTGTTTGAGACGACATCTCTACAAGATTATTATTTTGTGATTGATGCGATTCGAGACTCTGAATTTTGTACAGTGCCCTACTTTGAGTTTGTAGAGATTATTCCTGCAATTGAAGATGGATATGTGGAGTATGAAAGTTCTTTATAAAATACGTGTAACTTTTTATCAAATCAGTGATGCTTTAAGCGAGTAATTTTATGGCTATGCCTAAGGTAATAACCATCGTAAAATCTAGCTTTATTTCGATTTTTTTATATCTATTTAATATAGCTATTCTTTTTAAAAACTTGTTGAAAACTTAAAGGAATATTTTGTGTATTAGGAATATGCCCAAAGAAATGCTCATCTTTTGTTTGAAAAAAGATATCAAAGCTTTGACTCATAAATGGATCGACTTCACTTTGTTTTTGATAAATTGGTGTAAGCCTATTGATATAATAATTGATCCAATCAACTTGATTTGAAAAATAAGAATAATCTCTGAGATCAGAATAGAGCCTCTTCAAATTATCTGCAATCAAGTCTACATTTGGGTGAAACAACCAAATAATAATCTCCATGGGAGAAACTTTTTTCAGTGTATGCTGAGATGTTTTATCAAATCTTTCAATTTTATATAATTGCGCGCCAGATTGACTATAACTAGTGCAAAGTAGTTTTCCATTATGAACTTGATCAAGGTCTTGACCTAATTCTAAGGTACGTATTCTCTTAGAAATATCTAGACATTCAGGTAAAGTTATTAATTTAGATTTTGCTATATTTTTAAATATATCAACTGATTGATGAACCACTCTTGATTCGCCAGTACCAGTAATAATACCTTGCTCCCAAGCGTATAACTTCGAGTAATGTGTAGTAGAAAGCTCCACATCTAAGGTTTCATTTACAGTTACTCTTTTATTGTCAACTGCAACAATAATGCTATCGTTTAATTGAATAGCTAAGATGAAAGTCATATTTTACGTAAAATAACGAGACATTTGATATACATTTATTTTAGGCTATATCAGTGCAAAATTCTGAATATTTTTATAAAATTGAGGTTATTAATGGCTGGTGGTTCTCAAATCATTATTAATAAAGATGGTATTACCCTGATTACACCAGGAAAATTTGAGCCGAAAGCTGGACAACACCTTTTTAAAAGTGGTGAAAAGGCTAATTTTTCTTTGCCAGAAATCCCTAATGTTCAATCTCCTTTTAGTAATAAATTAGATGTTTATAATCTATTTAAGGAAACATCTAATATTAAATATTCTGTTTTACATTCAAATGGACAAGTAAAAACTGGCTTCCTTGACCAGTATGGTAGGACTGGACGCATCAGATCTCATGAACACGAAAAAGTTAAAGTTCTGATTGGTGGCGATGAATGGCACTATTATATTAGCCGTTTTGGTGGAACTATTGAGGATAATACTTATATTAAATTCCTAGATTTTATAGGAGATCCTATACCAAATTTAGAATTTAACTTAAGCAATGATAATAATAAAACTCTTATGGAATGTAGAACAAATAATGATGGTGAAGCCGTATTTGTATGTCCTAAAGATGACTTTCCAATCCTATCCGTTAAAAGTTTAATTACCAATGAATTTAAACCAATACTAAGAATAGAAAATAACTTAGTAAGAGAGATAATTTTAGTAAGCCCTAAAATTTTGAAAGAAATCGATTTATTACAAGAAACAGATGAGAAAGGCGATTATTTAAGAAGTAACTATCATAAATAATTGAATATTCAAAAAGTATTGCGAGTGATAAAGATGGCAAATGAACAGAAAGATTTACAACAGAAAGTAAACCAAAATGGTAGGCCGGTTTCAGTGTTTACTAGAGAACATCTCGAAACAGCTGCTAATGTAGCCTCAGAATCTTCAGATATATTAGGTTATTTAAAAGATGGAACTTCTGTTGTAGATAATTACAATTTTAGATGGGGTCTTATCCACTCAAAAAATACGCCTTTGTTTAGTAAAGAAAGGTTAGAAAAAGCTAGGGAATTCCGGTTTTATAAAGAAAATCCTCAGACAGGACGAATTTTTAAAGGTAATCAGCATACAAAAGTATTCGATACTAAAAAATTCGGAACCAAGATTGATAAATTAGGGTCAAAAGCAGGTAATTTTGGAGATGGAGTAGAGTTAGCATTAGCTATTGTCGATAGAAACCCTGAAGCCCTTGCAACAAAATCTTCTACATTAGTGCTATCTAAAGCTGGAGAAAAAACGGGTGAAGTAGCTGGACTTGCTGCTGCTGGAAAATGTGCAAAAGTAGCAATAAAACGGTTAGATCCTAGAAAAGCTACAGTTGTTGGTCTCACCTGTGCTGGTGCAGCCATAGGTGTGAAATACTTGTTAAAAGAGAAAGGAGATGAGTTAGGAAATACGGTTGGAAAAACAAAGACTGCTATAGAGGCAGCTCAAGGCGTTCTCGATGCAGTAGACATATTGGATCAAGTAGAGACAAAAGCGGCTGAGAGAGAGAGACAAGAGGCTATAAAAAAAGATCCAATGGTAGAATGGCATATAGTTGGAGCAGATTAATTTCACAGAGATATATTATGAATTTAAAGTATTTAATGATTTCTAGCCTCATAAGTATATTTTTATTAGGTAGTGCAGGCTGCTCAGAACCGATTCCACAACAAAATAGAACTCAAAATGAAGCAAGTCAATTATATGAACAAGGTGGTAAATATTTCTTAGGTAAAGATGCTCCTAAAGATTACCAAAAAGCTTTTTCTTATTTCCAAATGGCAGCTGAAAAAGGCTTACCTATTGCACAAAATGATTTAGCAGGAATGTATTCCAAAGGAATAGGTACCCCGAAAAATGAAGAAAAAGCTTACTATTGGTATGAGAAAGCTGCTAAAAACAATTTCCCGGAAGCTCAATATAATTTGGGTTTGATGTACGATAATGGCTATTATGTAAATAAAGATCGATCAAAAGCTTTAGAATTTTATAAATTATCTTCTGATCAAGGATATGCTAAGGCTCAATATAATCTAGCAAATGCTTATCTTTCAGGGAATGGAATAAATAAAGATATTAATTTAGCTCTAGAATTATATAAGAAAGCTGCGGATCAAAATCTTTCTGAAGCTCAATATAATTTAGCAAATATTTATTCTGATGGCAGTCTAGTTAAACAAGATAATGAAAAAGCTCTAGAGTTATATACAAAGGTAGCAGAAAAAGGCGTACCTGAGGCTCAAAATAACCTCGCCT
The DNA here is from genome assembly GCF_016106645.1 of Acinetobacter sp. ACIN00229. Lineage (NCBI taxonomy): Bacteria > Pseudomonadati > Pseudomonadota > Gammaproteobacteria > Moraxellales > Moraxellaceae > Acinetobacter > Acinetobacter sp. ACIN00229. Next base: position 65,897 of record NZ_JADWOM010000007.1, on the reverse strand, counting down.
ATATGTATGCTAATGTTTACTCAGATTATGAAAAAGCAAAATTTTGGTTCCAAAAATCTGCCGACAATGGATATGAGCCAGCAAAAGAAGCTTTAGAACAGTTCCAATAGTTCTAAGTAATTTACTTTTTAGAAGTCACCATCAAATATACAATTAATCCAATTAAGACCAAGAATATTAACTGAATCTCTAAAAAAAGGTTTATCATCCATGAGTTTCTAAATGATAAACCTTTTTTTGTTATTAATATTTTCGATTTTTTTGTGTCTGGTGAAATAAAAACTTTTATTTCATTCTTTTTCTTTATCTCATTAAATATAGATACATTTTGGTCTTTCATCTCATCACAATTCTCAGAAATAAACAATCTATATACAACCAAAAAATCTTTTTCTTCTGATTTATAAACTTTATTTTGATATGTATATTGATACCTTATATCTCCACGAGCACTTCTATCCATTCCTCGTCGCCAATATTTTCTTTTACAATAAACGTTATAATCTAAAATTTCATAATCTTTTATCTCAATCCAGTCAGGATGAAATAATTTAAAAACTTTTGATTGTAGGTTAAAAGATGAAGTTACAACTAATAAAATAAGAAAAACAGCTAGTAAGGATAAAATAATTTTTATAAATAATTTCATTATTGATATATCCCAACCTAAATAATGACTCTCAAATTAATATATAAAATAATATATAAACATATTTTATAAACCCTTAGCGGGTAAATATTAGCATAAAAATAAAATTTTATTGAATAACCTTAAGTATAGTCACCGTATACTATTTTATTATTTCCCCTCCCCCAAAACTTCTCCAACACTACATCCCTTTCATCCAAACTGTTTGAGCTTAAAACTTGTAGCATCAAGCCATCAATCAGGTTTAAAACCATGTTGGCATCGGGATTAAATGCATTGGTCTCCAAACTAAAGACCAAATCAAAAAGCTCTCGAATTAGCCATTTTCGATATTCAACCGCCATGCGATAAGCTGTGGGGTAAAGCTGTTTTATTTCAAATATGGCTTTAAACAAAAGGTGGTAAAGGCTATTTACCTCGACATGTAAACGCACAATTTCTTTGAGTTTCTCGCTTGGTTTTGAGTAGCGGTGTGAGTAGACAATTGCGAGTACTTCTTCTTTCAGTCTACTTTTTTGAAAGCTTATGCAGGTTTCAACGAGCTTTTCTTTCGAGTGAAAGTAGTTATAAAGCGTGGCTTTGGGAATTTTAGTTTCTTTGGCAATTAAGTCTACGCCCGTGTTGTGAAATCCATAGATGTTAAATAGATCTACTGCGCTATGAATAACTTTTAATTTTTTTGAAGCCGTTTCTAAAGGTGGCATAGTTTTACCATTATAAAAATAAGTTGTTATGTCTCGCTGAGATAAAAAGCCTGTGCCCTTTCTGGGAGAAAAAAAGGCACAGCAAAGCCGTAAGACGGTGCTTGGCACATCTCAAGTTTTATTGTTGATATAAGTTTTTAGTCGTGACGAGCTAAAGCTTTAAAATGTATTTTCAATTAAATAGTTTTAAAGATGAGCTAAAGGATATTGGAATAAAAGGCTTGGCAATGGTTGCCAATAAAATAGAAATGTTGCGCATGAGCGACTCCTTAGGTAAAAGAAGTCCTACCGCATTACTGTCAAATAATGGTGGCAGAACGAAAGAGGGTTGACAGACTGAACCTAAGAATCAGCACACCCGAGGGTGTCCCCCTTCCGTCCTACCGCAACAAAAAAAGGGGGACGAACGAGTCTACATTAAAAAAACAAGTTTTTTCAATGTACTTAGGTTCTGGCCTGTCAAAGCCAGCTGGCAATGTAGGCCAGCACGCAAAGCATAATTCGAGAGTTGATAGGTGTCAATGTAGCTTTTATGACAAGTATTTAAATTTATTATTATTTTTCATTAGATTAACTTAATTATTATTTTAGATATTATATTTAATTGTATTTTTTAAATTAAGCGATCCATGCTTATTCATTTCTATCTTTTAACTTTTAATGTGTGAGTGCACAGCGGAAAGTCGGTTTAGACAATTTCCGTCTGCCCCACTTGGTGATAAGCACGATTAAAATAAACCAAACTTTGGTCATGCTGGCTTTGTTTAATCGCAACAATCGGACAAATAAGAATGGTATGTGTGCCGACTTGTTGAATTTGTTCAATCTCACAATCGAAACTGACCAACGCATCATCTAACACAGGTGAACCTGTTTCTAACTCAATCCATTCACCATGTTTAAAGCGTTCTTCTGGCGTGAGCTTAGATGAAAATGCTTTTGAAATATGTTCGTGGTGTGCGCCTAAAACATTCACAGTTAAGATTTTATTATCTAGGAAATGTGCATGTGAACTCGCAGATTGGTTCATACACACCAATAATGTCGGAGGTGTGTCAGTCACACTACAAACAGCAGAGGCAGTAAATCCAAAACGGCCAGACATGCCTGCCGTAGTCACAACACTAACCGCACTTGTGAGTAAAGACATTGCATTTCTAAAGTCTGTTGCTTGAACCATGACATTATTCCTAAATTGAATCGTACCTTGTCCTGAGTGTTTGCTATACCGCCCAACTCCATCAGGAAGGTACTTTATCGACATGAGTCCTGATTAGAACTACATGTAGTAAGTAAAATGAGGGTTACTTGTTTGATTATCAACTGCCATCAAAAAAGTAACCCTTTATACCACTTATTGGTAAATATTAAGCAGTAAGATCAAAACCAGTAAGTTCTCTGCGAACGATTTCTGCACCTGCAGTTAAGGCATTTAGCTTGCCACGTGCCACTTCACGAGAAAGAGGTGCCATACCGCAGTTTGTGCAAGGGTAAAGCTTGTCAGCATCTACAAACTGAAGCGCTTTACGAAGTGTGTTTGCCACTTCTTCTGGTGTTTCAATTTGATTAGATGCAACATCAATTGCACCGACCATCACTTTTTTACCGCGAATGAGTTCGAGTAAATCGATAGGCACATGTGAGTTGTGACATTCTAACGAGATAATATCGATGTTAGATTTTTGCAGTTTCGGGAAAGCTTCTTCGTACTGGCGCCATTCTGAACCTAATGTCTTTTTCCAGTCAGTGTTAGCTTTAATGCCGTAACCATAGCAAATGTGGACCGCAGTTTCACACTTAAGACCTTCAATTGCACGCTCTAAAGTCGCAACGCCCCAATCATTTACTTCATCAAAGAAGACGTTAAATGCAGGTTCGTCAAACTGAATGATGTCTACACCAGCAGCTTCTAACTCACGCGCTTCTTGGTTCAAAATTTTTGCGAATTCCCAAGCAAGTTTTTCACGGCTCTTGTAGTGACCATCGTAAAGCGTATCGATCATGGTCATTGGGCCAGGTAATGCCCACTTAATTGGTTGATCAGTTTGCTGACGTAAAAACTTAGCGTCTTCAACAAACACAGGCTTTTGACGAGACACCGCACCCACTACAGACGGCACGCTTGCATCGTAACGGTCACGAATTCGAACTGTTTCGCGCTTCTCAAAATCTACGCCATTTAAGTGTTCAATAAACGTAGTCACAAAGTGTTGGCGGGTTTGTTCACCATCGCTCACAATGTCGATGCCAGCAAGGCGCTGTTCGTGCAACGCTAAACGTAACGCGTCTTTTTTACCTTCAAGCAGACCTTCGTTTTCGAGTTTCCAAGGCGACCAAAGCTTTTCAGGTTCTGCAAGCCAAGATGGTTTAGGTAAGCTGCCAGCAGTTGAAGTCGGTAGTAATTTTTTCATGATCAATGACCTATATGTTGATTAGTTAAGAGCGTAATTAGCAGACCACTGCTCAAGAATCGCTTGGTATGGTTTGATAAATTGCTCTTCAACAAACTTCCCTTGCTCAATAGCGAGGCGGCTACGTTCTTCACGGTCATACACAATTCGAGTAAGTGAGTAATCTTGGTTCTTTAAGCTTGGCTGATAAGACTGTCCAGCAACTGAATTTGCGTTGTAAATTTCAGGGCGGTAAATCTTTTGGAACGATTCCATGGTGCTGATGGTGCTGATCAACTCAAGGTTGGTGTAATCACTCAGCAAATCACCAGTAAAATAGAACGCCAAAGGTGCAGCACTGTTTTTCGGCATGAAATAGCGAACTTTTAAGCCCATTTTTTGGAAATATTCATCAGTGAGTGAATAGTCTTCTTGCTTGTATTCCACACCCAAAACAGGATGTTCATTTTCAGTACGGTGGTACTCTTTAGTGGTTGAAACGCTTAAGCAAATCACAGGTGCTTTTTTAAAGTTGGCTTTGTAAGTTTCAGAGTTAATAAAGCTCTTAAATAAGTTACCGTGCAATTCACCAAACTTCTCTGGAGTACTGAAAGTAGACTTGTTTTTGTTGTGATCTAACAACAGCACACTAAAGTCATAGTCACGTACATAAGACGAGAAGTTGTTACCTACAATACCTTCGATGCGCTCATTAGTTTTCTTATCAACAATATTGGTTTTCAATATTTCGATTAAAGGAAGCCCGCTAGTACGATTTTCGGCATCAATGTTCATTTCAACTGAAATGATTTCAAGTTCAACGCCGTAGCGGTCACCTTTAGGGTTGTCCCAATGAGCTAAGGCATTAAAACGATTGTCGATCATCTGTAAGGTGTTGCGCAGATTCTCTTCACGGCTCATCCCTCTCGCTAAGTTAGCAAAGTTGGTTGTAATACGCGTATTGTCTGCTGGACGATAGTTTTCATCGAAACAAATACTCTTAATCGTAAATGTAAATTCTTTACTCATTTTGATCAGTACCCTAATTTCTGAGATAAACCTAAAAATATTTCGAGCTCTTTTTAAACTTTCCAGCCTTGTCAGATTTGTGCCTTAAGGTCTTATCAAAAGTGAATGACTGGAACGCTTCAGAGCGTGAATAGATTTATACCGCAATCACAACATGAATAAAAATGATTTAGTCTCATTCAAAACTGAGTGAAATTCATGTTTAGGGTTTAATAAAGAAGTATGAAGCTAAATATTTTTCATCTTTGGGAATTTTAGACAGCAGAAATTCATTATACGGCGCTCACAAACCACCTTTAAAAATTCAAATATTTATTATTATTTTCAATATGTTAATCCATAAAAATTTAGAGAGAATGGCTAGATCTAAAGTAATTTATGCTGACTCTCATTCATCTCTGCTTTTAGCCATTCTAAAAATATGGTTTTACGTGAATCTTCCTCAAAAGCACTATGAGAAAGTAAAAAATAGGCTGAATTATCTTGTACAACAGGTGAAATTTTTTTCAGTAAGTTCCACTCAAGTTCTTTTTCAATCATATAAATTGAGATGATTGTTGCGCCAAGTCCTGCCAAACAGCCTTCTAAACATAGATAAAAATGTTCGAGTTCAACTTTGGTGTAGCCTTTTAAACTCTGCTTTAATTCAACAATGCGACTAATGCTTGTGAAAAAATTGGGTCTAGAGGTCGAGATCAGTACGTCGGTTGTTTCCGATGGCTTGGTTGCTTGAACTAGAGCGATATATTCATCGGCAATCTTTTCACTATAGATATGCTCTCCCCAATCAAAATCATTTCTACGAATCGCGATATCAATATTATCTTTTTCAAAATCGACCACCCCACCTGCTGTGAGCAGCACAACCTCAAAATCATGACCGAGCTTTTTAAATTTTGATAAACGCGGAATGAGCCACTTCATGGAAAGAGTGGGTTCGCACGACAAAACCAGTTGCTTGTTGTGAGTTTTAGGCTGGCTTAGCTCTATTAAACATTCATCGAGTTGACCAAACACCTGATGGCAACAACTCAATAAAGTTTCACCCTGCTCGGTCATCACAAGTGTTTTATTTTTTCGGTCGAACAAAGTCGTATTTAAAGCTTCTTCTAAATTATAAATTTGTTTACTGACCGCACTTTGCGTCACAAATAATTTCTTTGCAGCTAAAGTGACGCTGCCATACTTCGCCACAAAGTAGAAAAATTTTAATGAATTCAGCGATATTCTTTCAATCATTCCAAAAACTCATAAATGTGTAGTCGTTTTTATCGATTTTTATTTCTAGGTTTCTGTTCAAAATAAAAATCATCTTGATTAGGCCCTATTTTAGATGATGAAAAACATATTGGATATCGATATCTATCTTCGCAAACCTAAAGCCCAAGCATCTCTTACAAAAAGAAGAGCAATTTTAAGTAGTGTTTTCGCTCTCTTACATGCATTCCAAAAAGTACAGATGAACTCCCTCGTTTTCAGTGAGGGTACAAGATAATGGCAGAGTTTATTGCGGTTATTTTAATTACGATTTTGGCAGTGGTAAGTCCCGGAGCTGACTTTGCGATTGTCACCAAAAATAGTTATCTGTACGGTAGAAGAATAGGTGTGTTCACTTCACTCGGGATATCGCTTGGCGTGTTGGTACATGTAACCTATACGTTAGTTGCCGTTGCCTTTGTGATGACTTATACGCCGCAAATTTTAAATATTGTTAAGTACATTGGTGCGCTTTACCTGATCTACATTGGCTATAAAACCTTTACTCAAAAACCTGTTTTAGACACTGCTGCTTTAACTGCTATAGGTAGTTTGCAAGCCATAAAATACGGCTTTTTTACCAATGCCCTGAACCCTAAAACCACACTATTTGTGATTAGTACCTATACCCAAATTGTGAGCTTAACCACGCCTAAAACCATTCTTTTGGCTTATGGCTTTTTTATGTCATTTGCGCATTTCATATGGTTTTCACTTGTGGCTGTGCTTTTCTCTTCCATGCTATTGAGACAGAAAATGTTAGCCAAGCAAGTGCAAATTAATAAGGTGATTGGTTCAATTTTATGTGTTTTAGGCGTGATTCTGCTTTTTACTAAGTTTCAGTAAAACTTTTTAATTTTTAAGAAACTGTAGAGTGTGGACTGAGTCCTGTGTACAGAACTCAGTCCATTCAAGCGAGTTAAGAATCTATTTTTTAAGTATTCGATTCAGATAAATTATTTACATTCCAACGATTTGCTCTTTTAAAGGTTCCGACATCGTTAAACCGTACTCCCATATCACGCATGACTTTATGGGCAACGGGCGCGGTCATTTGTCGAATATAGAATGGTTCTTTCACCACAAAATGATGGATGGCATGTGTCGAACCAAAGTTAAAGCAAAAGAGTTGGAACGGCATCATCCACCACGGTGTTAACACTTGAGTTTGTTGAATGACATTACCCAATTCAACATCACCGTAGTAATGCATGTTGCTTGTCACAAAGTGCAGGCAGAAGGTACGCAGCACATTTGGCGCAATCCACACCACAGTCAGAATATTAATCACATGCATAACATTTAGGGTTGTAGCTGACCACGAAATCGGTGCATTTGCCAAGCTTGAAACCATATCAACTGCATGGAAACCTAAGAAGATATACCAAAGAGACCAATGAATAATTCCAAGTGGAAAATAAGCTAAGAACGCACGTTTAAAAATAACTTTTCTAACAGTCCAATTGATTGCAGCAATAATGCGTAGCAAAACTGCAAAGCCATTATCACCGATGGCGACGAGTCGGCGTATGCTCCACTGCTCTCCATTGGTGAGCGCTCTTTCTTCTAAATCAACTTCAGTGCCTGAATTTTTATGGTGATTAAAATGAAGCTCACGGCGTTTCCATGGGTTAATGGTACTTGGGCGAGCTAACCACACTAATCCCATCATTAAATGATGTGCCCATGGTTTTTTTCTAAAATACATCCAGTGAATGAGGTCGTGTTCTAACTCATGGGTAAGAGATGCAAAAAACGCAATAATTGGAATTGCGAACCACGCTGAAAGCTGATGATTGATATAGAGTACAGCCGTAGCAATCATTCCAACAAGGGAAACAAATAGAATCATCGCTCCTATTGCGTTTTGATGGTTCAAAATGGGATGGCGCTTGCGTAAAGCCACACCTTCCGCTGTGACTACTTTTTTAATGTGTTCCGTTTTTTCGCTATCGCTCATTCCAGCAGGATTTTTATATATGTAGGTCATCCGTTATTCCTCAGTTTTCTCATATCCCTACTCTATTTATATCTACCTTTGTATGCTTAGCTCGAAACGCCAATCTATTGGCTATGGATGCCAAAATAGTAAGATTCAAAACAAACAAAAGATTTTTTAGTTTTGAATCTTTTATACTGCTCACAGGAATATGAGTCACAAGTTATAGGACATAACATGCCACAGACAGCAACGGCACTGGCTAGCTGGGTTAAAGCGATTCAAAAAGCGCTTGAGAAAGCAGGTGTGGATAGCCAACCTTTATTAAAACAAGCAGGTTTAGATGTTCAGGCCCTAAATGATCCAGATGCACGCTATTCATTAAAAAACACAGCAACTTTATGGAAATTAGCCGTTCAAGCGACTCAGGACTCGTGCTTTGGCCTTAAAGTTGCCAGCCAAGTCAATCAAAATACATTTCATGTGTTGGGCCATTCACTCATTACCAGCACCACACTAAAAGAAATGTTTTTAAGAATTATTCGTTACTTTCGTATAGTGACCGACATTCCTGAACTTGAGTTTTATGGCGAGGGAAAAAATCATTATTTCGTTATTCATGTTCCCGACGAAGTTCAACCCGAATCTATCGATGCTTTTATCTCTGTTTTTATTCGTTCAAGTCGTGCGTTACAAGGTTCTGTTTTTTCGCCCTTACGTATTGAATTAAGACGCTCAGAGCCACAAGATTTAGAAACTTTTCAGAGCATTTTAAAAGCCCCGATTGTGTTTAATGCACCCAAAGACATGATTGTGTTTGACACAGCCACCATAGAGCAGCCTTTAGATGGTGGGAATCCTAGCCTCACTCAAGAATATGATGAGATTATTAATCGTTATCTCGCTCGGTTTGATAAAGAAAATATATTGGCTCGTGTGAAAGTAAAACTCATTGAAAAATTATCTACAGGTGACTTTCAACAGCAAGACGTTGCAAAAAGTTTAGGCTTAAGTATACGCAGTCTGCAACGTAAGCTATCGGCAGAAAATACCTCTTATAGCGAGCTACTCGACAATACACGGCACGAACTCGCGTTGTCGTATATCAAAAACTCAAGCCACAATATTACTGAAATTGCCTATATTCTTGGCTTTACCGATGTGAGTAGTTTTACCCGTGCTTTTCGACGCTGGACAGATTTATCACCGCTACATTATCGGGAAAAACATCTGTCTTGTTCTTAAATTTTTAAAAATTTTAGATAAAAAAAGATGCCTCGATGTGCATCTTTTTTTATGAATATCTTATTTTTTATTTAACAGTTCGAGCATAGACACCGTGGTGACTTTAGCCCCGACAGGCAAGGCTTTTAAATCTACAACATAGTTCGGACTATGCGGAATATAAGGCACAGGTTTGCCTTGCTTGACTGCATTAGCAAACACAACCGGATCTGCCACGCCAATGAACATAAAGTTAAACGGAATGTCTTTTTGATCACCTAACAAATGGTGAACATCTTCAGAACCCATAACGGCGGGATATTCAGTTAGAACATGTTTGTCGCCTAGCAAAGCTTTTAGTGGTCCATTTAAACGCGCAGAGAATTCTTTATTATTGACTACAGGCGTACTTGAACCCTTAAAGGTAAAAGTAGGCAATTGATCTTTACCCATGCCCTGCATTTCGGCAGCACCTTCACTCATGAACTTAATGTTATTTAACATGGTTTCGCGTATTTTTGGATCAAACCAACGCAAGTTCATTTTGACCAGTGCAGTAGAAGGAATCACATTATTCGAATTTCCGGCTTGGATCGAGCCAATCGATAAAACTGCTGCTTGTTGAGGGTCGACTGCGTTACCCATAATAGTTTGATATTGAGTTACTGCATTTGCCGCCATACTAATTGGATTTTTGGTTAGCATTGGTAATGACCCATGCCCACCCACGCCTTTAAATAAAACATCGAGCTGATCGGTTCCCGCCATGCGTGGTCCCGGTGCATTGATTACGACTCCAACAGGTGCAGGTGTGGTATGTACTGCAAAGAAATAATCAGGTTTTGGTAAGTTGTATTTTGTCCATAAACCGTCAGTCACCATGGCTTTAGCACCCGTTATAGGCTCTTCAGCAGGTTGTGCGACTAAAATAATAGTTCCGCTCCATTCCTTTTTTAAAGCGACTAAGGTTTTTGCCATGCTGAGCATCCATGTCACATGTGCATCATGACCACACATATGTGCAACAGGTGTTTCGGTTCCATCGTCGAGTTTTACCCGCACTTTACTTGCATAAGGTAAGCCAGTCGCTTCTTGAACAGTATTGGCATCCATATCGGCACGGTACATGACCGCTGGCCCATTACCATTTTTTAAAATGCCAACCACACCTGTCTTGGCTATTCCAGTTTTAACATCAAACCCTAATGACTTAAGCTCTTTGGCAACAATGGCAGAAGTACGCGTTTCCATAAACCCAAGTTCAGGGTGTTCATGAATATCTTTATAAACCTTACTTAACCATTCTGTTTGTCCATCAATAATCGTTAACGCTTTTTGTGAGACAGTAGGTAAATTAGATGGGTTTACTTCGGCATGAAGGACAGTTCCATAGCCTGCAATCAAAGTCGATAACCCTAAAAATATGCCGTTTTTGATGATTTTATTCATGTAATTAAAACCTTATAAATTAATCATTTAATTTTAAAATTTATATCCTATTTTTAAGCCATAGCTTATAGAGTGATTATCCTTAAACTCACCCACATAATAGTCACTGCCTGCCTGTGCGCCAAGCTGAGCTTTTGCATCGCCTAACCAGTAATATTTCACACCACCAGAAATAAAGTATTGCAATGTTGGACTGTATTGGGCTCCCACTCCTAAGTTGTAATATCCCTTGGTTGGGCCACCCGTTGAAACTTTATCGCCAGCTCCCGAGTCCCAGCCCACTGATACAGAACCTAGCCATTTAGGTGAAAAACGTTGCCCTAGTCCTAAATTTAAAGTCCACTGGTCATCATCATAACGAACCAAATTAAATCCTTCTGGACGACTCGGTGTTGATAATCCCCCAATAACTTTTGAAATTTCACCAAAACGGTAAGGTTGTAGCGCCAAATCACTCCAATTTACCCAGCGCAAGCTCCCAAACAATAAAGTTCCTTGACGTAAACCTGTTTGAAACTCTAAATTCACTGAGTTTGGAGATTTAAATTTGGTTGTGCCAGAGCCTTCGCTATTGGGTAACTCTGAAATAATATGATTTAAATAGTTTTTCTTTTGCTCGGTCATTTGCCCGATAGAAATCATATAGTCGAGATGTTGGCTAACTAAATCACGTCCTTGCTGAGTCGTTAACATATCAATTAACGGCGCATTTTCAGTTGCGTTTACTTTGTGGGTAATAGCAGAACGATAGGTAAGCGAAACTTTAACGGCCTTTTCAGGAATTTGATAAGCCAGTCCAGCTAACCAGCCCCAATCACCCACAGTTTTAGTTTGAAAGTCATAACCATTATAAAGACTAAATACATTGCCTCTTAAATTGACCTGACTTTTGAAAGTTTGATAAACCGGCCCTGCAAAAATATTCCAGTTTTTATTAGGCTGATATCCCGCAATGAAGCTAAAACTTTGAATATCAAATTTCGATTTAGCATTTCCTGTGGGAACTTGACCAGAAGTAGCATTTGCAAGGCTTGTAGTCGTAATACCGGGAAGCATAACTGTGTCTTTCGGCGTTGCGACAAAGCCATTTACACCAGAATATTCTGTGTCAGCCCCAAAAGGCTGATCGTAAAGCAACCCAAATGAATACTGCGGTGCAAGCTGAAATTTTAAAGCCGCAGTCGGCCGATAATCTGTATTGGCAATATCTGAAATTGACTGATGTGAAGGGTTAGTACCAGATTCCACTCCTTTTAAATCAGTATCTGTCACACCAAGACTTGCTTCAAAGTAATTTCCCGGTTGTAAAAATGCTGATACGGATTGGCCTGTTTTATCAAATGCAGCAGCCTGTAATGCACTTGTACAAATTGAAGCGATTCCCAATACGAATGTTCTATTTCTTACTACAAAAATCATGGATCCATCCTGGATTTTTTTATTTTGATTGTTCACTTTATTTAGATTTTGAGTGGTGCGCTTAGCCCCAAACGCCAATTCGTTGACTGTGGATGCCATATTTAAAAATTATACGATTGCCTCTCTGAAGTGGGATAAGTTCCTTTGAACTCAAGATTAAAGACGACAAAGATTTAAAACTTTCAGATAATTTTTTAAGAAACTTTTGTATTTATTGCTGTTAATATTAAAGCACATGATAGATTTCCCAATCCTTCATATCTCTATAAATCAAGGATGATGAGCGAATACATTTATTATGGAAATCAAACAAATAAAATATTTTTTGACTGTAGTTGAAGCAGGTAGTATTGGTAAAGCTGCCCAAAAACTCGATGTTGGCGCTTCGGCCATTAGTCAGCAAATTAGTAAGCTAGAACAAGAGTTAAGCATTCGCTTATTACAGCGTAATGCTTTTGGCGTCACGCCTACGCCAGCGGGTCTGGCCTTTTTAAAACACTCTCAACTTATTTTGCGTCAAGTTAACTTCGCAATAGATGCTGCGCATTCAGCTCGGCTTTCAGGCCATGTCAGCCTTGGTTTTCCGCCAACTATTACTGCTTTAATTGGCATCCCTTTAATGAAACTTATGTCTGAACGCTATCCAGACATTCGTCTAGAAATTGTCGAGACGCTTTCAGGTAACCTGATTCAGTCGATTAATTCGCGTCAGCTTGATATTGCCATTATTTTTACCAATGAAATTGATAAACAGTGGTCAATACAGCCTTTGGTCCGCGAACAAATGTATTTAATGGCACGCAAAGAAGTGCTTGAAAAATACGGTCTTGCCGACTGTATCAAAAGCGGAATTATTCAGTCGCAGCAAATTGGCGATATTCCGTTAGTGTTGCCACGTCAGCGTCATAGCTTAAGAAAATTGCTTGAGCATAAGATTGGGCAGCTTAATGTTGTCTATGAAATTGATGGTCTACACTTACTCATGGATAGCCTGATTCACCTCGACCTTGCCAGCGTCCGCCCCGGAAGTGCTTGTCTACAAGAGTATAAACATAAGCTTCAACTACTAAAATTGATCGATCCTGAAGTTGAGCGAATCAATTACTTAGTCAGTCTTGCCGAAGAAGAATTATCACCTGCTGCACTCGCTGCAAAATCGGCAATTAAAGCCTGTGTAAAAGAGTTGATTCAAAACCAAATATGGCCGTGTTCTGAAATTATTTTATAAAGGGTCATTAATTTTATTAAATACCTAATTAATTTTGCCCTCTCACTCCCTCCTGCCGTTTGAGATTACATTTTCATCTGAATGATAAGTGAATTTCTGTTTATCGACTTATAGATGTGTAGTTTGAACTGGAAACAAGGCATCACATTTTCTACGAAGGATACCTTTAAATCTCATCTCTAACCCATTTCCTATTTAGGTTTATTGAATGAGTCAATTTTAAAGCCCTCAATTGAAGATCGTGAATGTTTCCATTTTGTCAGGCCAAGGAGGTCTCCAATGGATGTCGTGAATAACCGTAGGGCTACTTTTAAAAAAATATTAAATGTAACGAGTGGCAACTTTTTAGAACAGTACGATTTTTTTCTTTTTGGTTTCTATGCTACTTATATCGCAGCAAAATTTTTCCACTCTGAAAATGAATATGTCTCTTTAATGATGACATTTACCGTATTTGCTGCGGGTTTTCTTATGCGTCCTCTCGGCGCTATTTTCTTAGGCGCTTATGTCGACAGAGTTGGTCGACGTAAAGGTCTTATTGTGACTTTAAGCCTTATGGCAATCGGAACCATCTTAATTACCTTTGTACCGGGTTATGAAACCATTGGTATTATTGCGCCAATTTTGGTGGTGATTGGACGTCTATTACAAGGCTTCTCGGCAGGTGTTGAATCTGGTGGTGTATCGATTTATCTAGCTGAAATTGCAACAGATAAAAACCGTGGATTTATCACAAGCTGGCAATCTGGCAGCCAACAAATTGCGGTTGTATTTGCAGCATTACTTGGCTACTGGCTCAACACCATTTTAACTACTGCTCAAGTGGGTGAATGGGGCTGGCGCATTCCGTTCTTAATTGGTTGTTTGATTATTCCTTTAATCTTCTTATTCCGCCGTACGTTAGAAGAAACTGAAGACTTTAAAGCGCAAAAAACTCATCCATCGACCAAAGAAATTTTCAGCACGCTTGCGAGTAACTGGCGCATCGTACTTGCGGGCATGATGATGAGCGCCATGACCACAACCACGTTCTATTTCATTACGGTTTACACCACTGTGTATGCAAAACGTACTCTAGAAATGTCGGTAACGGATAGCCTTTTAGCAACCGTATTTGTGGGTTTATCGAATTTCTTCTGGTTACCAATGGGTGGTTTACTTTCAGACAAAATTGGTCGTCGTCCAGTTTTAGTCGGCATTACAACCCTTGCCATCTTTACAACTTATCCAGTTTTAAGCTGGTTAGTGAGTGACATTAGCTTTACCAATCTAATTATTACGCTTGCTTACTTCTCATTCTTCTTTGGTATGTACAACGGCACCATGGTCGCAACACTTGCCGAAGTAATGCCAAAACGTGTACGTACAGTTGGCTTCTCTTTAGCGTTCAGCCTTGCAGCCGCTATTTTTGGTGGTATGACTCCAATGGCTTGTACGTACCTTGTCGAAAACACAGGCAATGCAAGCACACCAGCATTCTGGCTGATGTTAGCAGCGGTATGTAGCTTAATCTCAAGCTTATATCTATGTCGTGGTTCTAAGCAGAAGAATGCAGACCCAATTGCTGAACCTGCGAAGGTTAGCGCTTAAAACAACAACGACTTAACCTGAAATTTTAATGAACAGTACGGCGCATGTTGCAGCCGTACTGTGCTCTCCTATCATTAAAGCGAGATACTATGAAAAAGTCCCCTATCTTCATGACCATTTGCTTAGCTGGTGCAGGTTTAGGCTCAACGCTTGCTAACGCAGATACACTCGAAGTGATTAGCTCAGGCGGTTTCTATTCATCTATGGAAAAACTCATTCCAATATTTGAAAAGCAAACTGGTCACACGGTTCACCTTTCGTCTGGTTCATCAATGGGTGCATCACCAACTGCAATTCCAAATCGACTCGATCGTGGTGAACATTTTGATGTGGTGGTGTTGGCTGCTCCTGAACTGAACAAGCTTGCAGAAAAAGGTTATGTAGACCCAAGTTCACAAAGTGCTTTAGTCAATTCAAGCATCGGCATGGCTGTGCCTAAAGGCGCGCCAAAACCAGATATTAGCTCTGCGGCAAAATTCGAAAAAGTTTTATTAAATGCTAAGCACATAGGCTATTCAGCAAGTGCGAGCGGCACGCATCTTGAAAAAGATGTTTTTCCAAGCTTCCCACCTGTCGAATACAAAGTGATTTCTGGTAAAGCAGAAAAAGTAGTCGGTGACCGTGTTGCAAAACGTATTGCTGAAGGTCAGTTCGATATTGGTTTCCAGCAAATTAGTGAAATCAAACCTTTTACTGGCCAATATGGTCAAGTTGATTTAGTCGGTCCAATTCCTGCGCCTTATCAAAAAGTCACTGTATTTGCAGCGGGCATTGGTAAAAACTCTGAACATGAAAAAGTCGCAAAAGAACTCATCAAATTTGTGAAGTCACCACAAGCAACACAAATTATTGAAGAACAGGGTCTTGAGCAGGTTAAACAATAAAAGCTCTAAAAGGCAACATCTTGAGGTGATGTTGCCTTTACTCTGTTGGTGGTTTACTCAGCGTAATAGAACAAAATGTATAGCGATAAACCAGTGTAGAATAACCAATAAAGGACAATGTAGTATTTGCCGTGGAACTCAAACAATTAAAGTATTTTATTGCGGTGATCGAATCAGGAAGCTTGGGTAAAGCTGCAAAAAATCTCGATATTGGAACTTCTGCATTAAGTCAGCAAATCTCAAAATTAGAAAGCGAGCTTTCGATTCGCCTGTTACAACGCACCGCTTTGGGAACGGTTCCCACCCCTGCGGGTTTAGCTTTTTTTCAACAGGTTCAACTGGCGCTTAGACACTTAGACCATGCCGTAGACTCTGCACATTCTTCACGCCTAAGTGGTCATGTCACCGTCGGTTTTTCGCCAAGTGTCGCGTCGGTTATTGGCACCCACTTTTTAAAACTCATGAGAAACCGTTATCCCGACATTAAAGTCCGTTTAATTGAAGGCTTATCGGGTGACTTAAAAGCTTTAGTTAATGCAAGGCAGCTCGATGTTGCCATCATCTTTAGTGATGATGTCGACCCACAGTGGGCCATACAGCCTTTAGTCAAAGAACAGATGTTTTTAATTTCGCCTAAAGAAGTGCTTAGTCAATACCATCTTGAAAGCTGCATAGACACTCAAACCATTACTCATTCACAGCTGAAAGAACTTCCCCTGATTTTACCGAGTCAACGACATGGACTGCGTTTGTTGCTCGAACAGAAAATTCATCAGCTTAAAGTGGCCTATGAAATTGATGGGCTACATTTGTTAATGGAAAGCATTAGCCAACTCGAAATGGCAACCATCCAACCTGCGGGCGCATCGTTAAACTCACGGCAAGACCTATGTTTACTGCGCATTGTAGAACCTGCCATTGAACGCATTAACTATTTAATTAGTCTGTCTGAAGAAGAACTCTCGCCTGCTACTTTAGCCACGAAAGTAGTGATTCGTGCTTGTGTGACCAACCTGATTAATGAAAAACGCTGGCCCGGTGCGAAACTCATAAACACTTAAGCCATTAGTGTTTATTTTTACTAAACACCCATTCAAGCTTAGCCTCTCACTTCATCATCCCTTTTAAAGCTACATTAGCCTTAGCTGAGAAAGGGAGAAATCCATGCATGATGTGATTGTAATTGGTGGTGGGAATGCCGCACTGTGTGCCGCGCTCACGGCAAAAGAAAGTGGCGCGTCTGTGCTGGTCATAGAGGCAGCACCTAAAGAATGGCGTGGTGGTAACTCACAACACACTCGTAATCTCCGTTGCATGCATGATGCTCCTCAAGATGTATTGGTCGATGCCTACCCAGAAGAAGAATATTGGCAAGACCTACTTAAAGTCACTGCTGGAAAAACTAATGAGCACTTAGCTCGTCTGGTCATTCGTAGCACGGCAACATGTCGCGACTGGATGCGTAAACATGGTGTGAATTTTCAGCCGCCACTATCGGGTGCTTTGCATGTTGCACGTACCAATGCCTTTTTTATGGGTGGCGGTAAAGCCCTCATTAATGCGTATTACCGTAGTGCCCAAGAACTTGGCATTGAGATTTTATACAACACAAAAATTAAAGATCTAAAGTTAAACCAAGGACATTTTGAAGCTGCAATTGCGGAAGATGGCCGTGTGTTTAAAGCGAAAAGCTGTGTATTGGCCGCAGGTGGTTTTGAGTCAAATCTGGAATGGTTAAGAGAAGCATGGGGACAAAATGAAAACGGCGAATGGCCTGCCGATAATTTCATTATTCGTGGAACCCGCTTTAATCAGGGCAACTTGCTCAAATTTATGATAGATCAAGGCGCCGATATTATTGGTGACCCATCACAATCGCATTGCGTCGCTGTAGATGCACGCGCACCGTTATATGATGGCGGCATCTGCACCCGTATTGACTGCGTTTCACTGGGTATTGTGGTCAATAACAAAGCCGAACGTTTTTACGATGAAGGCGAAGACTTCTGGCCAAAACGTTATGCGATTTGGGGACGTCTTGTTGCCAAACAGCCTCAGCAAATCGCCTATTCGATTATCGACTCAAAGGCGATTGGTCGCTTTATGCCGCCTGTGTTTGCGGGGGTAAAAGCAAATAGCATTCAAGAACTGGCCGAAAAAATCGGGCTAGATGCAAAAACCTTCTGTCACACGGTAGAAGAATTTAACCAAGCCTGCGTACAAGGCACCTTTAACCATACGGTTTTAGATGATTGCACTACCCAAAATATTGTTCCCAACAAAACCCATTGGGCGGTTCCTCTCGATCGTCCACCGTTCTATGCCTATGCGCTTAAACCCGGCATTACCTTTACCTATTTAGGTTTAAAAGTCGAAGACGATGCTGCTGTACGTTTTAACAATAAAGCCAGCCGCAACCTGTTTGTTGCAGGTGAAATGATGGCAGGTAACGTACTCGGTCAGGGTTATACCGCAGGGGTCGGCATGTCGATTGGCACAACGTTTGGACGCATTGCCGGAAAAAATGCAGCCCACTACGCACTTTCACAAGGAGTTGAACATGAATGCTAGTACTAAAGCCCTGATTCCAGTTGTTCAGCTCTCTGATCATGAGCAGGAAGTTCAAAGAGCGCTACAGATTTGTAATGCTTGTCGTTACTGTGAGTCGTTTTGTGCTGTGTTTGCTGCCATGACTAAGCGTCTTGAGTTTAATCAAGCCGATATTCATTACCTCGCAAACCTGTGCCATAACTGTGGTGCTTGTTTACACGCTTGCCAATATGCCCCGCCGCATGAGTTTGGTGTCAATATTCCAAAAGCGATGGCACAAGTACGTTTGGAAACTTACCAAGAGTTTGCGACCCCGCAGCCTTTAGGTCGACTTTATAAGTCTGTTGGGATTCCTTTTGTTTCGGCGTTATCAGCTATTTTCTTTTTATGCATGTTAGCTGTGGTGTGGTACAAAGGCACCGACCTATTTGCAGGCTATCAAGGTAATTTCTATGCGATTTTCCCGCATAACTTTTTGGCTCTACTGTTTGGAGCGACCTTTACAGTTGCGATTGTTCTGCTCGGTATTGGGATTAGCAAATTCTGGCGACAAACATCTAAAGTCATTCATGGCAAAGTTGAGAAACCAGACCTCATTCAAGCCACCCAAAATGTATTAACGCTTAAATATTTAGATGGTGGGCATGGCAAAGGCTGTAATGAACAAGATGACCATTACACACAAATCCGCCGTGTGTTCCATCACCTGACGTTTTATGGCTTTATGCTTTGCTTTGCAGCCACAGGCGTAGCGACTTTATATCACTATTTTCTTAACCTGCATGCGCCTTACCCTATCTTTAGCTTGCCTGTTATTTTAGGTACGTTGGGTGGGTTTGGCTTAGTGATTGGACCATCTGGTTTGCTTTATTTAAACCTTAAACGTCATCCATTACATGGTGACCGCGAGCAAAAACCTGTAGATCGAGGCTTTATTTTCCTTTTAATTTTAGTCAGTGCTTCAGGGTTAGCACTCATGGCATTTCGCAATACACCTTACATGGCACTTTTACTGATTTTCCATTTAGCCACGGTCATGACGTTTTTTATTACCATGCCATTTGGAAAGTTCGCACACGGTTTTTACCGCAGCGCCTCTTTACTCAAATTTGCCATCGAAGAACGTATGTCTAAAAAGTCATAATTTCATTCAAAAGTATTCACTATCTTGGCGTAGTGAATACTTTCATTATTTTAAGCTCAAAATACTTCATACCTTGCCTACTTTTTACTATTTAAAATTCCCAAGCCATAGATTGGCCACTTGGTACTCGCTTTAATATTATTAATCAGCATCGCCACCAAAACTAAAGACACTGCGCCAACCAAAACAGGGAAAATTAAGAAACTCCACTGGTAATGTATGCTACTCGCGGTGAGTAAAATAACCAAAGGATTGGCCCCAGCAGGTGGATGAACACATTTAAAAATCTGCATGAGTGCAATTGCACAGCCCACTGATAAAGCAATTGTAAAAATAGAAACACCGACAAATTTTAGAAAAAACAAACCTACAAAAGCCGAAATAAGATGCCCAAATATAATATTTCTCGGCTGTGCCAAAGGTGACTGCGACACGGTATAGAGCAATACACAGGTCGCACCAAACGGCGCCATGATAAAGATATTATGTGTGAGCTTACTCAACCACAGGAGTATAAAAATACTGAGCGTACCCCCAACAAGGCTTCTTAAAACGTCAATTTTAGTGGGCGATGGAGCCAGTTTTTCTTTGCCATAAAAGATCGAGAACATGGTTTTTTTCCTCAAACAAAAATTTGCTTTTTAAAAAGCATATAGATAAAATTTCAAATAGTACAGATCTGTACTATTTTATTTTTTGGAAAAGTTTTATGTCAAAATCTGCCTTAAAAATATTAGATACAGCCGAGAAGTTATTTAACGAAAATAGTTTTGTCGGGGTTGGCGTTGACTTGATTCGCGATGAATCTGGCTGCTCTAAAACCACCATGTACACGTACTATAAAAATAAAAATCAACTAGTTAAGTCTGTACTCGTTGCTCGTGATGAACGGTTTAAGCAAAGCCTTTTGGGCTATGTGGGAGATGCAACAGGGTTGGAAGCCATCAATAAAATTCTGGATTGGCACACCAATTGGTTTAGGCAAGATTTTTTTAAAGGCTGTTTATTTGTAAGAGCAGTCGCTGAATCTAACCAAGATGATCAAGACATTATTTCTATTTCTAAAGCTCATAAACAATGGATTAAAGTATTGATTGCGGAAAACTGCAATATACCGAATGGTGAAGCTTTATCTGAGCTGATCTATACGGTGATTGAAGGCTTAATTAGCCGCTTTTTAGTCGATGGTTTCGATGAAATACTTGCGACAAACATGAAAAATTCTATTAATCAATTATTTAATATTCATCAACATTAGTATGAGAACTTAAAATGGAAGTGGACCATATTTTTATTTGTGTACAATCAGGCGCTCCCGAAGCTGAAACTTTAAAAAAATTCGGTCTAACAGAAGGTTCATCCAACAAGCATCCGGGTCAAGGTACAGAAAACAGACGCTTTTTCTTTAAAAATAGCTTTATCGAATTAATCTTTTTAAATAACCCCGAAGAAGCCTCAAGTGATCTCACAAAACCGACTCTGCTTTTTGAGCGACTAAGTACTCAAAATAATATCGCGTCCCCTTTTGGTATTTGTTTTAGACCTAAAAATAAAGATGATAACGGTGCAAAATTTCCTAATTGGGTGTACAAGCCAAGCTATTTACCAGCCAGCTTAGAAGTAAATGTTGCCAAAGATTCTGTGGTATCTGAACCGATGTGGTTCTTCCTTTCATTTGCTTCACGACCAGACCTTGCTGCAAAAGAAAAACAACAACCACTTGTTCATAGCAAAGATTTATCAGAAATCACCGCGATTAAGGTTTCTATTCCAAACCTTGAAAAGCACCCTACTTCATTGCTGTTCAATTCGCTTGATGATTTTGAAGTGACTAATGGATCGGAGCATTTAATGGAAATTAGTTTTGATCATGAACATCAAGGAATAATTCATGATTTCAGACCAGAGCTGCCGCTTATTTTTAAATATTAAAACGCTTAGTTTCTAATAAAAAACTGTGATTTATTGCAAATCACAGTTTTTATTTAAATTGAATCACATTAAAAACGACAATAGCTTAAGCAATTTTTCCATCAATAATACCTTTCTCTTTTAGCGCAGCTAGTTCTTCTGCTGTTTTAAATCTCGATAAGATTTGAGCAGTATGTTCACCAAGCTCTGGCGGTGCATGATGATATTCAACTGGAGTATCAGACAGCTTGATTGGTGAGCCAATGGTTTGGAAGTTTTCATTTAAACGATGAGGAATATTCACCACCAAATTACGATGCACGATTTGTGGTTCAGCTAAAGCATCTTCAATAGAGTTGATAACACCTACGGGTACTTTTAAGGCATGAATCATGTCGACCCACTCTTTGGCAGTTTTCTGCAAAAAGTGCTCCGACAATAAAGGAATCAGTTCATCTCGATATTTGACGCGGTCTTGGTTGCGCACAAACTTTTCATTTTCGAGTAACTCGGCATAACCAATCGCAACACACAAATCTTTAAACTGTTTGTCGTTACCACACGCAATAATAAATTCTTTATCTTTAGCCTTAAAAGTTTGATACGGAACAATACTCGGGTGTTGATTACCCATGCGCTGTGGGGCCTTACCAGAAGCTAAATAGTTCATTCCCTGATTTGCCAGTGCCGCGACCTGCACATCAAGTAGTGACATATCAATATATTGACCACGCCCTGTGTGCGAACGTGCAATCAAGGCCGCTTGAATGGCAATGGTTGAATACAATCCAGTTTGAATGTCTACCACAGCCACACCAACCTTTTGCGCACCACTGCCTGTGACATCATCAGGTTCACCGGTAATGCTCATTAAGCCAGACATACCCTGAATAATAAAGTCATAACCGGGTTCTTCCGCACGCGGACCATCTTGCCCAAACCCAGTAATCGAGCAATACACAATGTTCGGGTTCAGCTCACTTAATGAGGCATAGTCCAAACCATATTTAGCTAAAGACCCTGTTTTATAGTTTTCAATTACAACATCGGCAGTCTTGGCAATTTCATAAATTAAAGCCTGACCTTCTGGTGTTGTAATGTCCACGGCAACAGAATATTTATTGCGGTTGGTACATTGAAAATAGCCAGATTCACGGGTCAGGTTTCCATCTTGATCAGGCATCCATGGTGGCCCCCACATACGGGTGTCATCACCGACTCGAGGACGTTCAATTTTAATCACTTCCGCGCCAAGGTCTGCCAAGATTTGCCCACACCATGGCCCTGCAAGCACACGACTTAAATCTAAAACCCGAATTCCTTGTAATGCACCCATAACGATACCCTTATCTTTTTAGAAGGTACTCAACGCACCTTCTTGTCATTGTTTATGATTGTTTTTGCGGATCGTACTGACGATCTTTAATAAATAATCCTGGCAATACACCCGCAACAAAATACGCAGCACCCATCACAATAAAGGCCATCGCAAAAGTTCCACCCGATGCCAAGAAACCAATGGTGGCTGGTGCAATCGCTGCCCCGACACGACCAATGTTATAAGCACCGCCAATGGCTGTTCCGCGCACATCCGTTGAAAAACTTTCAGCCATATACGTCGCATTCACACCGTATGGAATGCCATATAAAAAGCCAAAAGTGATTAATAAATACAAAATATTGTCAGGGGTATTGAAGAAAATAATGATTGGCAAAAACACGGCGCTGGCTATTGTTCCAAACACAAAAACAGCACGGCGGTTAAATTTGTCTGCAAGATAACCCGCTAAAATTTTGCCTAAAATCATTGCAGTATATGAACCCACCATATAACTGGTTAAGTTTTTAAAGTTCATATGCACTTCTGTTTCCAAATAACTTGGCATCCAGTTGTTAATACCGTAATAACCAAACTGTAAGAAGAATGCTGTGGTCATCCACAACAAAAACATTTTACGGTGCTTAAAGTTATTAAAAATTTGCTTATAGATACTGCCACTTTTAGGCTTTTCAGCCACAACTATTTCTTTAGGGTGTCTGTTGCCTTGCAAGCTTTCAATTTTAGTGAGCTGCCAAGATTTTGGCTCTGGCACAAATCGTTGTAGGAAAATATTAACAAAAGCAGGTACTACGGTCAGGAAGAACAAAACACGCCAGCCATGATCTGGAATAATTGCGCCAGCTAATAACGTCGCAGCAATATAACCTACGGTCTGACCCGTCTGTAATGTGCCCAATACCGTTGTACGGTAAGTGGTCGGCACATATTCAGCCATAAGAGTATTACAGGCCATATAGAGTGCTCCAATACCCAAAGCACCAATAAAACGTAAGGCCATAAATTGCTCGAAGCTTTGCGTAAAGCCCAATAAGCAAGTCGCTACAGAAAAGAAAGTCACAGAGTTGGCAATGGTTCTTACACGACCAAACTTGTCACATGCCCAACCACCCAAAATACCGCCAATACCCATCCCTGCCAAAGAAGCACTACCTAATGCGCCTGCCTGAAAGGTACTTAAACCAAACTCTGCCTTTAAGCTGGTCAAGCTATAAGACAGCAGCATAATATCAATGCCATCGACTACCATTGCAAAATAGGCAAATAACAACGCCCATTTCCATGTATGAGGTCCGATCTTTTCATATGTTCCAAGGTTACTTGGAAATGTATTTCTTAATTCTTTCGATATTACTTGAACGTCATTGTTCATCTTTAGTTCCTCATTTTCCCAAATGAGTCATCGGTAGCTTACTTATGTTTTCTGCATGACTTAATCTTCTATATTTTCATCATCTTACATTTAGTTTTAAGTACACAGAGGCGTCTCTTTACATGAGTATCCTTACGATGAATCTTGTCATTTTCCATAAATTTTTTGCGTAAAAATCCCTAAAGGTGCTCTCGAAAGAACACCTCTATATTTTAAATGAATGAGTTAGTTACTAAATGCCGCGATGCCTGTTTGGGCACGACCTAAAATAAGAGCATGGACGTCATGTGTGCCTTCATAGGTATTTACGACTTCAAGGTTAACCAAATGACGTGCTACGCCAAACTCATCACTAATACCGTTTCCACCCATCATGTCACGTGCCATACGAGCAATATCAAGTGCTTTCCCACAGTTGTTACGCTTAATTAGAGATGTACCTTCAACGGACGCAATACCTTCATCTTTCATACGGCCAAAACGTAAAGCCACTTGCAAACCCAAAGCAATTTCAGTTTGCATATCTGCGAGTTTCTTTTGAATCAATTGATTTGCAGCCAACGGACGACCAAATTGTTTGCGGTCCATGGTGTATTGATGTGCAGTATGCCAGCAGAACTCGGCAGCCCCCATTGCGCCCCATGCAATGCCATAACGAGCACTGTTTAGACAGGTAAATGGGCCTTTTAAGCCTCGAATTTCAGGGAATGCATTTTCTTCAGGTACAAAAACGTTATCCATCACAATTTCACCCGTAATGGATGCACGTAAACCGACCTTGCCATGAATGGCAGGCGCAGATAAACCTTCCCAGCCCTTTTCCAAAATAAAGCCTCGGATATCACCGACATTACCTTCAGCAGAAACTTCTTTTGCCCAGACCACAAATACATCGGCAATTGGACTGTTGGTAATCCACATTTTTGCGCCGCTTAAACGGTAACCACCGTCAACTTTTTTAGCACGGGTAATCATACTACCCGGGTCTGAACCATGATCAGGCTCGGTCAAACCAAAACAACCAATGTATTCACCAGTAGCTAGTTTAGGTAAATACTTCTGCTTTTGCTCTTCGGTACCAAATTCATGAATTGGAACCATCACCAATGAGCTTTGCACACTCGCCATAGAGCGGTAGCCCGAATCGACATATTCAATTTCACGCGCAACCAAGCCATAACTCACATAGTTCAAACCCGCACCGCCATATTGCTCAGGAATGGTTGGCCCTAATAAACCAAGCTCTCCCATTTCACGGAAAATAGATGGGTCTGTTTTTTCATGACGGAATTGTTCAAGTACACGTGGTTGCAAGCGCTCTTGGCAATAGGCATGAGCCGCATCACGAATCATGCGCTCATCTGGGCTAAGCTGTTGTTCAATTAAAAATGGGTCTTGCCAGTTAAATTGAACTTTTGCTTTTTTTGTTGTCACCATGTGATTCATCGCATCCTCTGCTTGATTTGATCTTCTTTATTTAACTCGATGTTATGCGTGAAAAATGCAGTAATCAAACGATAAATGTTCATGCAGATATGCGACTTACGCATATTTAAAACAAGACGCATTAAATTTAGATATTTAATTGGTTGTATTTCATTAAAAATGGCTTATTTTTATACTAAACTCTGCTCTCTGCATTTAGGTCATATGCCATTTTGAAATATTACGACAAATAAAAGGATTTATTTATGCGAAGAAGCATCCCATCCATTCAGGGCCTGATTTGCTTTGAAAGTGCAGCAAAACATTTAAGTTATACCTATGCTGCGCAAGAGTTATGCATTACCCAAAGCGCGGTCTCTCGCCAAATTCAGCAGTTAGAAGATTTCTTGGGTGTTGAACTCTTTATACGTACTCGGCATGGTGTTGAACTCACCATTGCAGGTCAGCAGTATTTTAAAAGTATTAAGCCTTATTTATTGGGTTTAGAGAAATGTACAGCCGATGTGATTTCTCATAAAGGTTTAGGTGGAACATTAAAGTTAGGCGTGGTGCCTACCTTTGCAACGCGCTGGCTGTTACCCAAGCTCCATCTTTTAAATCAAAAACACCCTGAAATTACAGTACATTTAGAAACCAGTACCAAACCTTTTTTATTTAACGATAATATTTTTGACGCTGCGATTTTCGCAGGTACGCAGCAGCAAATTGACCATTGGCCCGGCATACAAGCGCATTATTTAATGGATGAAGAAATTGTACCTGTGTGCTCACCAAGACTAATCGAAAAGTATTTTCCAGATGCAGACATGATTAATGAAAATA
This sequence comes from Acinetobacter sp. ACIN00229, assembly GCF_016106645.1. NCBI lineage: Bacteria > Pseudomonadati > Pseudomonadota > Gammaproteobacteria > Moraxellales > Moraxellaceae > Acinetobacter > Acinetobacter sp. ACIN00229. The sequence goes on along the minus strand of NZ_JADWOM010000007.1, from coordinate 39,551 downwards.
CCTATGATTTAAGCCCAGAAGATCTGCTGAAAATTCCCCTACTGCAACAAACCACTCGGCCTAGCATTTGGCAAGAATGGTTTCTAACTCATCACATGCAGCATCCGAAACCTTTTGATGGACAACGCCATGAGTTATTTTCAATGCTTGCGGTTGCTGCCAGTCATGACATGGGAATGGCTTTAATTCCACAAATGCTGATTGAGTCTGAACTACAAAAAAAAGAACTGGTGATTGTTTCCAATAAAAAATTAAAAGGCAGCCGAAAATACTATCTCATTCACTCAAGCCAAGATATCTCACCAACCATTCAGAAATTTGTTGAATGGATTTACCAAGAACTAGAACAACTAAAGAGTAATACAAATTAGCTGAGCCACTTTGTGCGATCTATACGCATAAAAAAGATTGTGATTGATAAGATCACAACCTTTTAGTTAAGCGTAAATGACTTTGAATTAATGACTCATCAATTGAATATCTGAACCTCTACGTTTAGGGTCAATCAAGATTTTGGCGTGCTGTTCAGGGTCACGTAACGCTTCAAATGCATTGGTAACACCTTCTAAACCAACAACACCGGTAATGAGCGGTGAGCAATTCACTTTACCTTCTGCAATCATGTGTAGCGCATCTCTAAACTCAAGCGGTGTATAGCCCAACACAAACTGAATTTCTAACTCTTTATTAATCGCAAGTGCGGGTTCGATTTTGTCACTTTGCATGCAGACGCCCACCCCAACAATTCGGGAAAATAAAGGTGCACCTTCAATAATTTGCTGTAAAACACCCGGTACGCCGACACACTCAAAAATAACAGGACGTTTTGGTAGAGCACCTAATTTATCAATCATGCGCCATCCATGCCACCACGGTAAGCGAGTCGCTTGCAACTTATCAAACAGCCCCATGCCCATATTAATGGCATCAGAAACATTGCCAAGCAAACCAAACTCTTTCCAGTTGGCAAATGGCGATGTCTCTTTAGGGTCTACCACAATATCGGCACCGCATTGCTCGGCAAGCTTACGGCGATTTGGTGAAAAGTCGCTGGCAACCACGGTTTTAACCCCAGCTGCTTTAAGCATTAATATGACACCTAACCCGACAGGACCACACCCAATCACAATTGCAGGTTCACCAGTTTTCACACGGCTACGGCGAACAGCATGCAATGCAACCGCCATAGGTTCAGTCATGGCAGCACTATCGGCATCTAGACCGTTGGGTACTTCAAACATCAAGCTCGATTGAGCCAATACTTGCTCGGCATAACCGCCCGAAGCATTTGGAGAAAGCCCTGTAGATAAATAACCATGCTGATCTACATTTAAAAGCGGCATTGCGCAAACAAGTGTATCGGCTTTAAATTTATGACGTGTTTTTGGACCATAGTCTAAAACCTTGCCGCAAAATTCATGTCCAAGTACAAATGGGTCTGTAGACTTGGCTAAACCATGAAATCCGACACGTGCAGCCAAATCATGCATGTGGTCGCAGTGGTGCTGCATATGTAAATCTGAACCACAAATCCCACATCGAATCACTTCTAACAAAACCTGCCCTTTTGCAGGTGTTAAGTTCGGTTGGTCCACGACTTGTAATGTTGCTTGATGACAAAGTACCGACTTCATTTGAGTGCTTCCTATTTCTTCTTTTTCATTTACTTGCCAGAAATAGATTTCTACAGATAAATTAATCGCTTTATCAGTTTGGTCTTTAGAAGCCTTTATTCATCTTTACAACTAAAAAGCAAAATACCAATGACCATTCTTCAGCCAATCTATTGTTGAAGAGTCAACAAAAACAGGCTCAGCGAAATTAAAAACAATAAAAATCTTGGTGCTTGTATCTTACACAGACTGCGTTATCTTCTTAGGCCAGAACAATGTCATCAAAATTAAAACTTATACAAATATAGTAAGTTCAAAAAACTCAACTCAACGCTTTTCACAAAAACATAGCAAATCCAAACTTTTATCAGCAGCTCTAAACAGGCATGATGAATTAAGACGAACAGATAAGAAGAAATCTATGATTACAAAAACGCTTCCGCTTACAGATATACACCGCCACCTTGATGGCAACATCCGCATTCAAACCATTTTAGAATTGGGCCAACAATACAATTTAGATTTACCTGCTTACGACATTGAATCTTTACGACCACACGTACAAGTTATGGATAACCAACCTGACTTATTAAGTTTTTTATCTAAGCTAGATTGGGGCGTAAAAGTATTAGCGAGTTTAGATGCCTGTAAGCGTATTGCATTTGAAAACATGCAAGATGCAGCACGACAAGGTCTGGACTATGTAGAACTGCGTTTTTCACCGGGTTACATGGGTATGACCCATCAACTCCCACTTGAAGGCGTGGTTGAAGCTGTGATTGCTGGAGTCAAAGAAGGTAGTCAAGCTTACGGAGTAAAAGCGAATTTAATTGGCATTATGAGCCGTACTTTTGGTCAAGAAGCCTGCGAAAAAGAATTAAATGCCCTACTTGCCCATAAAAATGATATTAAAGCGTTGGATCTTGCTGGAGATGAGCTTGGTTTTCCGGGCAATTTATTTATTGAGCACTTTAAAAAAGCGCGTGATGCAGGTTGGCACATTACGGTACATGCAGGTGAAGCTGCCGGCCCAGAAAGTATTTGGCAAGCTATTGAAGAATTAGGGGCCGAACGAATTGGACATGGCGTTAAAGCAGTTCAAGATTTAAAACTTTTAGATTATTTAGCGAAACATAAGATTGGCATTGAGTCTTGTCTCACTTCAAATATTCAAACAAACACAGTACCCTCACTAGCAGAGCACCCATTAAAGACTTTTTTAGAACATGGTGTGCTTGCAACGATTAATACGGATGACCCTGCTGTAGAAGGTATTGAGATACAACATGAATATTTAACTGCTGCCCCATTAGCTGGTTTAAGCCCTGAGCAAATTTATACAGCTCAAGAAAACGGCCTAAAAATCGCATTTCTATCAGATCAAGAAAAAGATGAGTTAAGACAGAAATACTAGTAATAGTTTCTTTGAAAAAATAGAAATATCTTAATGAAACTATAACCTTTTCTAGCTCAAAAAATCTGTATAAAAGATTTCATTCTCACTTTCTTTAATTAAAACTAGACTCCCATATCTCTACACAGATTTTGCTCTGCTTTTCTTATTGCCGATAGTAAATTGTTATGTCAAGATGCACAAAATATATTTTGGGGGAAATATCGTGCAACAAAATACTGAAAGTACTCTAGATACATCTAATAAAATAAATTTTCTTTTACAAAAGGTTAAAAGTGAAATTGAAATCTATCGAACAGCCTTTAATAATATTGAAAATATACAAGTAAAGATTATTCAAGTTCTACCAGAAAGTATTAGAAATTCAGTAATTAGTATCAATGATTTTAAAGCACAAGATAATCAAATAACACTTAAAATAAATAATATTTCCAATATAACTCATTCAATAAATAATCAATTAGAAGCTAATGTATTAAGGTATGTTTCTGAAAAATTCATTGAAGAATTTTATATTAATTTAAAATCTGTTTCTTCAATTTTTGATGATAATAAAAAATATTTAGTAGAAGTAAGTCAATTAACAGAGGACCATTATAAAAGAAATAATGATTCAAATTTTATTCTTACTGAGATGTTAGAACTCGGCGAAAATACTGTAATTAAGAATATTAATCAATATTTAGTTACTATGCTTGAATCACGAAAAAATATCTATCAGGACTTACTTTTAATTGAGAATGCATTTAAGGATCTAAGTAATGATTTTAATCAATTAGTTAGAATTAATAATGAGGTTAAATTAAGAGAGGATTTAATCAATGAAAATCTAGTTGAAAAACTTGAAACTGAAAAAGAAAAACTTTTCAAACTTTTCAATCATGAAGTAACTAGACTCTTTAATTCAGCAAAAACTAGCTTAAATAATTTTGAATTAGATCTTAAGTCAGCAAATGATAGTGTAAAAAACTTAAAAGATTCTGTTGATTCAGGAATTAGAGATCTCTCAAATTTAAATGATAGAGCTGAAAAAATTGATCTAGAATTATCAAAAAGAATAAGTGAAAAAATGCTTACTGTTAATGAGGTTTTAGGTAAGAATAGTGAAGAGATCAGTCAAAATTTAAAACAAAAATCACATGATATTGATGAACAATATAATGCTCTTAGAAATAGAGTTTTTGCAAAATCAACTCGAATTCGAAATGCACATAATGACTTTATTAGACTTGTTGAACGTGCTGGGATTTATGAATTAACTCAGAACTACAAAGAAAAAGCTGTAGAAGAAAAAAAGGATTATAACTTTTTTAGTTGGGCTACTATTATAGCCATTAGTTTAGCTATTATTACTACTATAGTTATTATAGCTATCCCTATTGTTGAACATTGGAAGGCAAACCCTCCTATAGAAACTAACTACTATACCATTCTTGCAAGACTATCTATTTCACTAATGTTCTTTGTATTAGCTGTTTATACCTCTAAACAATCAGCTAAGCATTATGAATGCTATCAGGAAAATCATAGAACGTTTTTACAACTTGCAGCTTTAGAACCTTTCATGGCTAGAATGAGTGAAGAGGAACAAAAAACAATTAGGAAAGGTCTAATTCCAATTTATTTTAATCAAAATGCTGAAGGAAAGTTTGCAACTAAAGGTGAGGAGCTTGGAATGCAATTTAATATGCAAGCATTCGTAGAAAAGTTTTTTGAAGTTGGTAAAAATATCACTGATAAAAATAATACGGATCAATCGAAGCCTAACGGGTAGATGAAAATTCAAAATTTGATTTTTAAAGAGTCACTATGCAAATATAGTGACTCTTTTTTATAACTTAATAAATATCAAAGGAAAAAATGGCCACATTCTTTACAATTTTATTTTTTATTGGTTTGTTGGGTACTTTTGTCTGTTTAATTAAGCCCTCTCTTACTCAATTTAAAAATAAACCTTCTCTTTCAAGATTAAAAATTTTTCTCTATGGTATAGGAATAAATATTATTTTATTGGCAATGGTAGGTGTATTTGCACCTAAAATAGAACAAAAATCTAAAGCTGAAAATGTAGAAAAAAAGGACATTACACCCCCAACTAATACACCTATAGAAAACAATGCAAAGTTAGCCGAAAGTCCTATAAAAAAGGCTGAAACAAGTTTAGGAATGACACCAGAACAGTTCCGAGAAAAGTTTAATTTTACGCTTCATTCACTTGATATTGATTCCATATCCCCATTATCAAAATTCGATGTTAAATCAGGAAGTGTTTTTGATAGCTTTCAGGTTCTATTTTCAAAAGATATTGCTATGGTTGGTACGGTAACAAAGGATGGCCAATTAAAAGAACTTACTTTTATCATGGGTAAAACTGACCAATATGAGCAAGCAATGCATGATCTTCTTATTGTGTCTGGTATCAGTACTAAGGTTGTCAGTCCCGAAGATGATAAAGCTGGGAATACAGTTGTAAAGCTGATTACAGAAGCTTTGAAAAATATTGAAAAAGAAGATAACTCGCATAGTAAGATTATTGGAAATGTTAAGTATTATGCAATGGCTAATGTGAATACTGGTTTATGGGTGGGTATTTCTCCAGCTGAGGATTAATCAATAAATACATTATAAGAAGGCCACTTAATGTGACCTTCTTTCTTCCCTATATATCCAGCAAGCCACATTTGCGGAGTCCCCAATTCATTAAGCTAACAAGCTCTCATGCAGTGTTATATGCATTTATAAAGTGCTCATATCAGAACTTCTTCATATACCCAATAATATTTAGAAGAACCTACCAGATTCATGTCTAAACGGAAATTTTTATAAAATAGTTGAAGTAGTTATTCAGAATCCATATTTTAGCCCTTGTTTTCCAAAGCCCAAAATACACATATAATTTTTAAAATCTTTAATTGATATAAATAAGGAAAAACAGAGCTTATATAAACACGTTCAAATATTGGAGTACGTTTGAATTAAAATTTCGAAGTAGAAAAACAAAAAAATTCCTTCTATCGATAAGATAAGAAGAAATTCTTTTTAATATTTGGGATATTTTTTAAAGCTTGAACGCTTTTAAAATATGGTCGGAGCAGTAGGATTCGAACCTACGACCCCCTGGTCCCAAACCAGGTGCACTACCAGGCTGTGCTATGCTCCGAAATTGGGGTGAATGACGGGATTCGAACCCGCGACAACTGGAATCACAATCCAGGGCTCTACCAACTGAGCTACATCCACCATCAAATAGTTCTATATACCAAGCTACCGATTGGCGCGCCTGACAGGATTCGAACCTGTGACCATCCGCTTAGAAGGCGGATGCTCTATCCAACTGAGCTACAGGCGCTTAACCGATGATGCTTATCATGCGATACTTCGCCGATCTTAAAATATTATTTTAAGTGGTCGGAGCAGTAGGATTCGAACCTACGACCCCCTGGTCCCAAACCAGGTGCACTACCAGGCTGTGCTATGCTCCGATCTATCTCAGCTTTTGCTGTATCGCACATCGTGCGGTACGGTGTGCATTCTAGGCGCGACGCCCTCAGACGTCAACACCTATTGTCAAAAAAAGTTAAAAATCCTTATCAAATGTATATTTAACAAGCATTTTGAGGTTTTTTAACGCTTTAACGATGCACTAAAGGCTAACATTCGATCTAAAGGCATTTTGGCACGTTCAGCAAGCGCTGGATCAACGTGTATTTCCTGATCACCTTTTTGTAAAACTTCTAAAATTCCATCGAGTTCATTCATTGCCATCCACGGACAGTGAGCACATGAACGACAAGTTGCACCCTCACCTGCTGTTGGTGCCTCAACTAAAATCTTATTCGGTACCGCTTGCTGCATTTTGTAGAAAATACCGCGGTCAGTTGCCACAATGAGTCTTTCATTTGGCAAAGTCTGCGCAGCTTTAATCAGTTGAGAGGTACTACCTACCGCATCGGCAATGTCTACAACTGATTCAGGCGATTCTGGATGTACCAATACAGCCGCATCAGGGTACAGTGCTTTCATGTTGGCAATGCCACGTGCACGGAATTCTTCATGCACAATACATGCGCCATCCCAAAGCAACATATCTGCACCAGTTTTCTTTTGAATATAGCGACCTAAGTGCTGATCTGGTGCCCAAATAATTTTTTCGCCTAAGCTATCTAGGTGTTCAACAATTTCTACAGCACAGCTTGAAGTCACCACCCAATCTGCACGTGCTTTAACAGCAGCCGATGTGTTGGCATAAACAACTACGGTGTGGTCAGGGTGCTGATCACAAAATGCTGTGAACTCATCGACAGGACAGCCCAAATCGAGTGAACAGGTTGCCTCAAGTGTCGGCATTAAAATTGTTTTTTCAGGAGACAGAATTTTTGCTGTTTCTCCCATAAACTTTACACCAGCCACAACGAGCGTTGAGGCAGCATGATCTCGTCCGAAACGGGCCATTTCTAAAGAGTCAGAAACGCATCCACCTGTTTTTTCGGCCAGCTCCTGTACTTCAGGGTCGCAATAGTAATGAGCAACAAGGACAGCATCACGTTTTTTGAGCTCTGCTTCGATCTGTGCAAACTTTTGTTGTTTTGCTTCTTCACTTAAGCGATTGTCTTTTGGCTCACCTAAACGGTCTAAATGCGCTTGTACAATGTTTTTTGCATCGTTGGCAATTAAAGTCGCATCACTCATAAAACGTCTTCTCTATCCTTCATGCTGGCATACCTGCTCGCATATAACGTTACTGCTTAAATGATTTACGGATTGAATCATTTAATATCAAAAGTTGGGGCTAATAAAAAAGCCTCTTTGTCGAGGCTTGATTATAACTGATATTTAAGAACGGTAATCAGCATTAATTTTGACATAGTCGTAAGATAAGTCACAGGTATATACCGTGTCTTTGGCTTGACCACGTCCTAAATCAACACGAATGGTAATTTCGGTTTGAGCCATAACACGCGCGCCCGCTTCTTCGGTATAGTCCTCAGCTGCGCCGCCGTCTTTACAGATTTGTACGTCGTCTAACCACACTTGAATTTTAGACACGTCTAGGTCTTTAACTCCTGCATAGCCAATCGCAGCTAAAATACGTCCCCAGTTCGGGTCCGATGCAAAAAGCGCAGTTTTGACAAGTGGTGAATGCGCAATGCTATAAGCAATGTCACAACACTCCTGAATGTTACCGCCACCTTCTACAGCAACAGTAATAAACTTCGTCGCACCTTCGCCGTCACGAACAATTAACTGTGCTAAACGATTCATTACACGAGCAAGTACTTCTAACACTTTAGTGTAGCGTGCATCACTGTCCGATGTAATTTCAGCGCCACCTGCCTGACCTGTTGCTACAAAAATACAAGAGTCATTTGTTGAGGTATCGCCATCAATCGTAATACGGTTAAATGAATGCTCAACCGTCGTTTTTAGTAGCTTTTGTACTAAATCACGGCTAATAGGTGCATCTGTTGCTACAAAGCTCAACATGGTTGCCATGTTCGGGCGGATCATTCCGGCGCCTTTACTAATACCTGTCATGGTATAAGTAATGCCATCAAGTTCAAATTGTTCAGATGCACCTTTAGGTACTGTGTCTGTGGTCATAATGCCAGATGCAGCATCATTCCAAGCCGCGTCTTGTACGCTATTTAATGCTGGCTGAAGACCAGCAAGTAAACGTTCCATCGGAAGCTGCTCACCAATCACCCCCGTAGAAAACGGAAGGACTTCAAAACTGTTTACCCCAGCAATCTCCGCCAATTTTGCACAAGTATCTTGAGCATTTTTCAAACCCATAGGTCCAGTTCCTGCATTGGCATTACCTGTATTAATCACTAAATAACGAGGATTACCTTCGGCAAGATGGGCTTTAGAAACATGAACAGGCGCTGCACAAAATGCATTTTGAGTAAATACACCAGCAATATTTGAACCTTCTGCAAACTCAAAAATGACTAAATCTCGTCGGTTTTGGTAACGTACATATGCTTCTGTTGAGCCAATTTTTACACCTTTTACCACATGCATTTGTGGCATTGTTACGTCACCGACAGCCATTTTTAGAACATCCAAAGTTTGTTGAATAAGATCAATATTTCAAAAAAAGCGATGCCATGAAGCACTTTCTTCATGAAATATCATAGTGGACAGCTTAGTAGAAAAGTCTAAAAAAATCGAGCGCAAAAACGGCTCATTGTTGCTCTAGTTTTAATAAAATATCTTTCTTATCAAGCCCACCAGCAAAACCAACTAAAGCACCGCCCGCACCAATGACACGATGACAAGGTGCAATAATTGAAATCGGGTTTTTGCCATTTGCCGCGCCAACTGCTCTCACCGCTTTTTCATTGCCAATTTGAACAGCAATATCTTTATAACTTCTTGTTTCACCATAAGGGATGGTCAATAAAGCAGACCAGACCTGCTTTTGAAATACGGTTCCTTCGAAATCGAGTGGTAATGTAAACTCACGGCGTTTACCTTCAAAATATTCTTTTAATTGTTGTTCGGTCTTTAATAAAACTGGATGCTCAAGTTGTTCGACTAGCTCGGCCAGTCGAACACGTTTTGGATTTTCATTGTCCCAGAGTATTGCCACCAAAGCATTTTCATTCGCAACCAGCTTTAATTGCCCAACAGGCGAATTGATATACTTATAAGACAGCAACATAGTTTTATTCTCTTAGAAAGGCGATGAAATTTTCATTAAAACCAAACCTGACACAATTAATACAGCGGCAATCATTCGCATAGCGCCAACAGGCTCATGAAGAAAGAAAATACCGACTAGAAATGACCCGATTGCGCCAATTCCTGTCCAAACCGTATAGGCAGTACCAAGGGGTAAAGTCTTCATTGACATTGAAAGTAGAATTACGCTCAAAATCATAAAAACTACGGTAATAACACTAGGGGTTAAACGTGTAAAACCTTCAGACATTTTCATAGAATATGCCCAAATGATTTCAAATACACCTGCTAAAATTAAAATAGCCCAAGCCATAACATTCACTAATTTTTATAGTGTCAGGTCGTCCCGACATGATTACCCAATATGGGGGAGGTCGTTCCTCCTTTATGTGAGGACTCAGTTTACTTTAAAATAAAAAATGAAGGCAAACCCTATCTAAAGCTTACCTGTCTTAGAAAATCTTATTCATTTTTTAACTGTAAAATTTTTCGTGCGCCATTTAAAACAAACAAGACAATAATTAATCCAATCATTAAATCAGGATAAGGAGAACCTGTAATGGCAACGAATATTCCTGCGACAATGACACCCAAGTTTACGATGACATCGTTTGCAGAAAAGATATAACTCGCCTTCATATGTGCCCCGCTCTCTTTATGGTCTCTCATTAAATAAAGGCAACTAATATTGGCTGAAAGAGCCAATCCACCAATTAAAATCATGAGAATTGAAACGGGTTCACTGCCGTAAATAAAACGGCGCAATACATCAATTAACACAATCATGGCTAAGCCAAACTGAAACCATCCTGAAAGATGGGCAGCCTTTAATTGCGCATTTAGATTTTTACCCACCACAAATAAAGCAATGCCATAAATTGCAGCATCGGCAAACATATCGAGTGAATCGGCGATTAATCCTGTCGATGAAGCAATAATACCTGCCATAAACTCAATGACAAACATGACGCCATTAATGAGTAACAACCATTGTAAAACTTGCTTTTGTGACGCATTGGTTGAAGAGCTAGCTCGAACCTTTTTAGGTTTTTCAACAGGTTCATAATGTGGCTGCGTTTGTTGTAATTCTGCTCCTAGTCCTAAACGTTGCAGGCTTTGGGTAATCTTTTCAGCTTGAACACTGTGATAAATCGCCAAATGCCGTGCTGGTAAGTCAAAATGAAGCTCTTGAATATCGTCAGAGTAAGAGGCCAAAGCCATCCGCACCATTTGCTCTTCAGCTGCACAATCCATGTGAGGGATATGATAATAACTCACCCATTGGCTGTTTTTAGGCACGGCTTCACTAGGTGTAGAATACTCCTGAGACGGCATGCTTGAGCACCCGCAGCTAGAGCTGGTTTTATTTAAATGTATTTGATTCTCTTGTTTTTCTAAAGCCATCTGTGCACCATAACTGACACAAAAAACAATGCCATCAGTATAAACCAATGGCATGTCATTAAGCTTAATTTTTGTTCTGCAATTAGAACTTAAGTGTTAACCCTGCTCCATAATACCAACCATGTTCAGAGTCGGTTCCAGTTTGCCAAGCCGTTTGTTTTAAACCTTTTTCATAGCCGTATCCCACATCAACAAATGGCATGACCTTTTTGTTGATTTCATAACGGGTTTGAAAACCAGCTTGTAAACTTGATAAACCTGTTTTACTGGCATAGCGAGATTCATCTTGCAAAACAACATCTGCTTTTAAATAAGATTTACCAATTAACTTTTGGGTAAAGAGTAAGTCTCTTTCCGTTTCTAAACTTAGCTTCCATAGCTGGTCTTTACCTGCATAAAGATATGCATCGGTTTCAAAAAAGTAAGGTGCCATGCCATGCAAACCGACTACACCTGCCCAGCGATCTTGCTTTTCATCTTGCCGTTGTAAACGCTCGTAGTTTACCCCAGCCTGTACATCCCAATAGTCAGCTACATTTCGACTGTAAAGTACTGAACCGCCGTAATTAGCATCTTCTGACTCGGCTTTTTCAACATGGGCTTTAATGAATAATTTATTTTCATCAGTTCCCACCCAACTTTCTAATTCAGAAGAAAAACTGCCTTCTCCCTCTTCATTTTGAGTCCAGCCAGTATCAATTTTTGTTGCTTGATAGATCTGTCCACCATGTTCGCGTAAATGATCATGCGTTAAGGGTTCTTGTGCCAAAGCAAGAACTGATACACCAGAAAAAATACCGCAACATATCATTTGAGAAAATAACTTAGTGATGCGCATGACTAGCTCCTTTTTCATTTTCAGATTGAACAGGTGCTTGAGATGCATCTACTGCTCCATCATTCACTTGAGCCACAATCAACTTATTCATCATCCCTGCACTCATGTGATAAAGCAGATGGCAATGAATCGCCCATTCTCCTAAAGCATCGGCTGTTAATAACGCAGTAACGGTCTTTCCTGGTGGAACAATAACAGTATGTTTATTTGGTAAGTTTTCAGCTTGTTGTCCATTTTCTAATTGCATGAACATGCCATGTAAATGCATTGGATGGGCCATCATGCTGTCATTCACGAACTTCAAACGAATACGTTCGCCATACTTAACTTGCAATGGCTCAGCTTCGCTAAATTTCTTGCCATTAATGGTCCAGATATAACGCTCCATGTTGCCGCCTAAACGAATAACAAGCTCTCGTTCTGGCGCACGTGTGTCTGGCTGAGGTGTTAAAGATTGCAAATCGCTATATTGCAGTGCCTTCATACCCTCTGGTGTCGAAGCATTTGCCCAGCCATAAACGGGCTCATCCTTTTTAGACTTATTCTCAGATTGCGCAGGCATCTCATGCTTCATATTCATCATGGCATGGTCATGTTCACTCGATGACATTGCCTGCATATCATGTTTCATTTCAGACATCGCTGACATGTCAGGCTTCATTTGCATCATAGAATGATCATGTTGGCCAGATGACATATTTTTCATGTCATGGCTCATGTTCATCATCGTATGATCATGATTAGTCTGGCTCTCTTCTTTTTTCATTTCAGGCATAGCCGACATGTCGTGTTGCATGTTCATTTGATGGCCAGCATGTTCATCACTCGCCCCATTGCCATGACTCATGCCCATATCATCCATGGTTAGCAAAGAACGTGGGCGTGGCTGCGGCATTTGAACTGCCCCTACAGCTTGTGTATTTTCATTGTGCAAAGTCCCAATGGCAAAACCACTGCGGTCAATAGACTCTGCTTCAATCTGATAATTTAGCTGTTTAGGTTCTACAATTACATCGTAGGTTTCGGCTGTGCCAATACGAAACTCGTCAATTGCAACTGGTTTAACTGGCTGCCCATCTGCACTTACAACTGTCATTTTCAAATTTGGAATTCTGACATCAAAAAATGACATTGCCGATGCGTTAATAAACCGTAATCGAACCTTATCGCCAGCTTTAAAATTACCTGTCCAGTTTTGCTGTGGTGTCTTGCCATTAACCAAGAAGGTATAACCCGTCACATCAGACATATCGGTTTTTAACATCCGCATCTGATTCCACATCGAACGATCTTGCCAAGTTGCTTTTAAGCCTTGTGTTTTAACTTGCTTCAAAACATCAGATACGGTTTCACGGCGGTTTTGATAATACTCAGGAGATTTCTTCAAATTCTTCATAATGCTATCGCTAGAAGAATTATGAAAATCTGAAAGCATCACCACATAATCACGATCAGTTTTTTCATGTGCAGCTACAGGTATTTTCCCTTTTGGATAAATCACGAGCGGGCCATATAAACCATCTTGCTCTTGGCCTTTGCTATGGGCGTGATACCAATAAGTGCCGTTTTGTTTCACCTTAAAGCGGTAAACAAAATCTCCGTTTGGTGCGATTCCTTTAAAACCATTGAAACCCGGTACGCCATCCATTAACCCTGGTAGTAACAACCCATGCCAATGCAAAGATGTATCTTGATTCTTTAATTGGTTATGAACATGAATAACAGCCTCATCTCCTTCCTCAAACTCAAGGAGTGGTGCTGTAAACTTGCCATTTACGGTAATTCGTTTAAGCGGCTGACCCGTAACATTGACCTGTTGTTCATTAATATTAAGGTGATATTCCTTAATTGCCGCGAGAGTCCATGGTGAAACCAATAGACCAAATACAGCGACGAGGCTGCTAATTGTTTTATGAGACATTGCTGTAATCCTTTGAACTAAAAAAATAAGTAAGAAAGGATTAAGCTTTTGGAGGACGTAAAATTTCTTGCCAGTATCCGGCTAAATGCTGAGCCTCATAAATACTGCTAAATTGAGACGAGATTGGAATGAACTGCGAGTCAATATCTGGTACAGCTTGCTGTAATGCCAAATTCACAATTTGACAATGAACTGGGTTACAGTCCTGACAATGCTCACCATGCGAGTGAACAGCCTGTGTCATATTTTGATGACATACAGTCTGATCATCTGTTTGAACATACATATTCTTATGCGAAGTTTTTTCACTATGACACGGCATAGTGTGAAGATCATGCTGCATAGGCGTCTGAGCAACAGACACACCACTCCACCCAATGACCAAAGTCATTAGGAACACAAACCAAGCATACTTGCGTAAGTGTTGTAGAGCCATTGTGGTTTATCGCCTAGAGCCTATGAGTAATCTTAACCCCATTAGCATAACCAAGTTTTCAAACAGATACAATTTTCAATCTTAACTGTTTGTTTTAAAGTAATTAAGCAAATGGTGATTGATGCTGAAGGACTAAATCAATCACTTCTAGTGCACCCTCATGTTCATTACTTACAGTTGTATAAGGAGCTACTGCTTTCAAAGCTTCAACTGCATTTTCAACCGCAAATCCATAGCCGACAGCTTTGATCATCTGGATATCATTATTGTTATCACCAATCGCGACCACTTGATCAGATTCAACCTGCCATTTTTGTAGCAATAGCTTCAAACCATGTGCTTTATGCTGGTCTGGAAGAATCAAATCGATAAAACCAAAACCACTTGAAACAGGCACTAAGACTTTGTCTGCAACAAAACTTTTTTTCTGTAAATGTTCAAAAATCGCAAAGCTTTCGTTTTCCTGAGCAGTAAAAGTAATTTTACACACCAAGTCATCTAGTGCATAAAAATCATCAATAACTGTTAGCTTTTCAAAGTATCGAGCGACTTTGGCATAGTCCTCCGCATTCATGCTGCTATGCACATAAGCACTCTGTTTTCCACAGATCACCATAGTCGAGGTATATACAGGATCAATCGCTTTTAAAATCTCAATATATTGTTGCTGACTTAAATGAGCAAAAGCTATTTCTTGCCCTGCATCTACAACATGCGCGCCATTTTCTGCAATAAAAGCAATTTCATGACTAATTTCTGGAAAATAGGTAATCAGCTTTGCGAGTTGGTTACCACTGGCAACCACGAAATGAATATTATTTTGTTTAAGTTGTTCGTACTGTTTTAAAAAACGTGCTTTGTTGTACTGCTTCTTAGAATTAAGAAAAGTCCCATCCATATCTACCGCTAAAATTTTTATCGTCATTAATTATCTAAATCTCTTACTAAAATCTTATTAAAGCAAATTTAGCTTTATTTTTCATGACACTTTTACAGTTTTATACTTATATATGCCTAAAAGATTTTCACTCAGAGCTATATCGTTTTTTGCACAGGTTATTTTTTAGTTAAGCTTAATAAAAAATCAGATAATAAAACATCCAACACGTATAAAAAAAGAACGCCAAAACGTTCTTTTTTTATACATTTCGCTTAGAGAATAAACGGTTGATCTAATTTTGTTTATTTTACCAACATCTTATCCATACGGTTATCAACACAGTTATCCATATAGTTATAAACAAAGTTATCCACAAGCTTATTCTCAGTTCAACATACTTTTTAAGCGTCTACACTGCCCACTTTCGCAAGCTCTGCACGCATTTGATCAATCACAACTTTATAATCTGGTTGACCAAAAATAGCTGAACCAGCAACAAACATATCTGCACCCGCTTCTGCAATTTCACGAATATTTGCAGGGCCAACACCACCATCAACTTCTAAACGAATATCACGACCACTTGCATCGATAATTTTACGAGCTTCACGCAACTTTTCTAATGTCATTGGAATGAACTTTTGTCCACCAAAACCTGGGTTTACGCTCATTATTAAAATTTGATCAACTTTATCAAGTACATAATCGAGATAGTGTAAAGGTGTTGCTGGGTTAAAGACTAAACCTGCTTTAGCACCACCTGACTTAATCAACTGTAATGAACGGTCGATGTGGTGCGATGCTTCTGGATGGAAAGTAATAATATCTGCACCAGCTTCCAAAAAGTCTCCAATAATTCGATCAACTGGAGATACCATTAGATGCACGTCAACAGGAGCTGTAATCCCATAATTTTTTAAAGCCTTACATACACCAGCACCAAAAGTTAAATTTGGAACATAGTGATTATCCATCACATCAAAATGTACTACATCGGCACCTGCGGCTAACACTTTGTCTACATCTTCACCTAAACGAGCAAAATCGGCAGATAAAATAGAAGGAGCAATCAAGTAAGGCTTGGACATAGGTGGATGACCTGGCTAAAAATTTAAGGAGAGGCTGAAAATTATAACAAAAAAGAACCTACTTGGCCTGCCCTTCCTTGCTTAAATGACAACATTTCAAACTTGCAACGTAACGTTGCAACAATAGAATGCTAACAGCGAAACGAATTTGTTAAGGTACATTAAACCAATGTGAGGATTGATAATGAAAAGCACAACTCATCTATTAACAAACGATGGAAAACGCATTGCAAAACGTTTAGTTAATCATTGGAAGCACAAGTTTGAAGTACAAGAAACTGAACAAGATTTTAAAATCTTAATGCCTACAGCAACGATTACACTTGCACCAGAAACAGAACAGTTAAACGTTGCAATTGATAGCCAGTTAGATGACCACGACCACTTAGAAAAAGTTGTCCTTGATCATCTAAACCGTATGGCTCAACAAGAATTTCAGGTTGAATGGCAACACTAATTAGCCAGCGACCTTTTCTAATTGAATTGCATGGAACTGTAAATGCTCATCCATAAAGGTTTGAATAAAGTAATAACCATGATCATAGCCAGGATGTTGTCTTAAAGTTAAAGGCTGTCCTGCTTTTAAACATGCTTGCTTAAACTTTTCAGGGTGAAGTTGTTCATAAAATTGGTCATCTAATCCCTGATCAACCAGAATTTCGTCAAATACTGCACCATTTTTTGATACTAAAGCTGTGGCATCATGAGCCAACCAGCTATCGCGATCTGCACCTAAATAATGACTAAAGGCTTTGTCTCCCCATGCACACTCTGTTGGTGCACAGATTGGAGCAAAAGCAGATACCGACTTAAATTTCTCTGGATATTTAAAAGCTAAAGTTAATGCCCCGTGTCCACCCATTGAGTGCCCAAAGATACCAACTTGTTGAGCGTTTACAGGAAAGCTTTTTAAAATGAGTGGATATAACTCATCAATTAAATAGCTTTCCATTTGATAATGCTCAGACCATGGCGCTTGCGTAGCATTAATATAAAAGCCCGCACCTTGCCCAATATCCCAGTTATCTCCTGCTGCAACTTGTTCTCCACGAGGAGAAGTGTCTGGGGTAATCAATATTAGGTTAAGTTGCGCTGCCATATGCTGTGCATGCGCTTTAATGGCAAAGGTTTCTTCAGTACACGTTAATCCAGCTAAGTAAAACAAAGTTGAGCAAGCTTTACCTTCTAGAGCTGCTGGTGGTAAATAAACACCAAACTTCGCTGGTCCTTTTAAATAAGAAGATTCAAATTGGTATATACGCTGCTCGCCCTCAAAGCAGCGGTTTTTTTGCAGGAGTTGCATCGTTTTTAGCCTCTGTTTTTGTTTGAGCAATATCTACACTACCTGTATTTTGCTGAGGAAATAGATACTTTTCCAATTGAGGTAGCATAAGTTCCATATTTTTACCAATCATCCACTGAGGCTCTGAAGGTTCAACCCCTTGAGCCACTTCCCATTTGGTGACTGTTTGCTTAGCTGTGTTAAACGAGTCTTTCATCGACGATTGCTCTCGCATAGCCAAATCAAAGAAAGCTCGCCCAAAATAGGTATAGTCAGCTTCGTTATTACATCCAAAAGAAGTTTTATCAGCGGCAGATGCGGTAATGATTAAGGTATCAGGAGACTGTAAAGCAGGAATAAAGCTTCCTGAATAACAGGCTGAGATAACAATCACACGCCAGCGAATACCAGATTTATCCAGTGTTTCACGCAACCATTTCGGGTCTACTTGCCCTAAATCTAATGGTGCATTTTCAATTTCGAAGTGATTCTGTTCACCGTGTGAAGTCATATATAGAAATAGGACATCGCTATCACGGTTCATTTGCTGTCCCATACGGCGTAGAGCTAACTCGATACTGGTTTTAGAGGCAATCGGAATTTCTGTGCGGGTGTCTGGATTATTGACCAACATCATCGAACGACCAATCGTTCCGAAACGTGTATCAAACTGTTCTTTAATACGGACTACTTCCGATTTAAAAACATCTTGATAACTATCGCCAGCAACACCTAAAAAATACCAATGACTTTTTGCCTGCTCGCCATATTGGACTTGCTCTAAAGAATCGCTCAGCAACTTACTTTGTGCGTAAAAAGCATCTTCAGCAAATGTTGGAGCCGAATCTTCTACCTTCCAAATCGGTTGATCTTTTACGGAAAGTTGCCACACGACCATTGTCGCAATAGTTGCAACCATGACGAGTGCACGTTCCCACCAAGGCCACTTAAGTTCGCGTGAGAAAACCCAAATCACAGCTAAACTTTGCCACACAAACAAAGCTACAAATAAGCTCGGTAAAATTCCGTTATAAATAGCATCGGGAATAAAGTTGAGATAACCATTAGAACCCAAATACTGAATTAAACATTGAATTAATAAGATATTTGTATCTAGAACCAACCACAGTAAAGCAGGTACTAGCATTAAACGAGGTTGGTTGGTGCGCTGAGATAAGAAAATACCGACAATTAAAGCAATAAATGGCCAAAGTGCATAACCAATTAAACCTTGAGAATTGAAATCACCGATTTGACCAGCGACAAGCCAACTATACAGAGAGTTAGTACATCCCCCTAAAATTCCCCAAACAATAAGCTGAAGAATAGATGGATGTACAATTTGTAGAGAACGTCTTGATCCCAAAAACAGCCACATTCCGGCAATTTGGTTGCTTTTAAAATCATGCCAAAAGTTAATGGAGGGTTTAAGATCAATCATAAAAGGTTTTCAAAAATTTCGTTTTTGTCAGGCATCTTAAGTGTATGCCTGCTAAGAATTTTAGCAATCATGCTTTTGAACTATATCACATATATTTGTGCATTATTCAAGCAATAAAACCTAACCTTACATAAGCCTACTGAAAATACGCATCAAAACGACAAGCATCTCCTTGCCATTGATGAGCTGGCTCTTGATTCGCCAAGAAAATAGCATGGCGCGGTCGTTTAACGACTACACGTTTAGCAACTTTCTGTGCCAAAACAAGCAAATTATCCCCCAGATCCATTTCACCATCTTCGGGTAAAAGTAGGTGTAAAAGCTGCATCTGTTTTTTAACCTGAGCTTGTTTTTTGATGGCTTGGTGATTCTGGTCACGCTGTGGAAACATCGGATCTAGATAAACTACATCAACCATTTGAGCTGTTTGCTGTAACTGTTGTAAATAACTTGCAGAATCAGCAAAGATCAGTTGAATCCGATCCATAAATTGGCTTAAAAAGCTATCTTGTTCAGCTTGTGCTTTTGCATCTTCAAGTAAGGTAAATAAAATTGGATGGCGTTCAACCAATTGTATTTGTGCGCCTAAATAAGCCATGAGTAAGCTGTCATGGCCTAAGCCTGCTGTAGCATCAACCAATATTGGTTTTTCACCTAACTGACAAGCCCGAGCAATCATTTCTGATTTAAGACTTGCACGTTTTAAACGGGAAATTTCGGCTTTCCAGTCGGGCTGCATTTTCATGCCATTTGCAGATAACCATAGCCCGTTTTCATCCACACAAAGTGCCAACTCAGGATTTAAACGCAGAAAACGCGCATTCAGTTTTTCAACTAACTGCAAATCTACAGTCACACCTCTAGAACAAAGCACAGCCTGGTAGTGCTGTGCTTGTTCTTGAAAATCTACTTCAAAATATATGTGCATGATTCGCCTTTATTTTGCTTTACCCTGATCTGCTATTTTTTTCCATGCATCATCACGTAAATAAACTGGCAAAGCATGTTCAGCATCAACCCACTGCTTTTCTTCTGCATAAACACGTGCAATAGAAGCAATGTCTTGTGCAGTTGCAGTGATTGTTTGATGATCTGCATCAGCTTGAAGTAACTTTGCGCCCGAACCAATTAAGCAGTGTTTTGCGTAAGCAGCAGCTGGCTCGTAGCCCATTAATTTTTCTTCATCAATACATTGCATAATTCCTTGTTCATCTAAAACATAACTTGCAATGTAAACTTCGTTCATACGCGCATCGAGAACCGCAGTTACTTGTTTCAAACCTTCAAGTCGGTATGCCGCTTGAGCTAAAGCTTGCAAACTCGAAACAGGAATAACGGGTAAATCTTGTGACCATGCCAACGCCTGAGTCACAGCTGCATTAATGCGAACACCACTAAAAGAACCCGGCCCACGGCTAAAGGCAATCGCATCTAGACCAGCAACCTCAAGACCTGTTTGTTGTAGCCCCTGCTCAATCATAGGCAAAATGGTCTGGGTTTGTGCTTTCGCCCGCGTATCGAGTTGAAAAAACAGTTCTTGGGTTTCATCGACTAATGAAATAGAACACTGCTCATTTGCAGTTTCCAACGCCAGCAATTTCATGCACAACCTTAGTATTAAATCAGATTAAAAACGAGGGTTATGATACCCCACTCGGCTCTGATAGGCGAGTTGTTCTCTTTTAAAATAAAAATGCCAAGCTTGTGCTTGGCATAAAAATATTTTGCTAAAAAAGATTTAAAAGCGGAATTCTTTTAAATCTGCATAGTTCTTAAAGTGCTCAGCATAATGCAATGCACTCAAACGTATTTTTGCAGCGCCATCTTCATCTAAAGTTTTGACAATTTTGCCAGGTGAACCCATCACCACTGAATTATCTGGAATCACCTTCCCTTCAGGAATTAAAGCATTAGCACCGATAATACAATTTTTACCAATCACAGCCCGATTTAAAATGACGGCGTTCATACCAATCAAGCTATTATCACCAATCGTACAACCATGCAGCATGACTTTATGCCCGACTGTGACATACTCACCAATATTTAGCTCAAGGCCCGCATCGGTATGTAGTACAGAATTTTCTTGAATATTAGAGAAATCACCAATTCGAACTACACAGTTATCGGCACGAACTACAGCTCCAAACCAAATGCTGACTTGACGCCCTAACTCTACTTGTCCAATTAGCGTTGCTGTTGGAGCAACCCAACCATCCCATGGCTCATGTAAGGCTTTTGGGTGCTGTCCTTGATAGCTATACATCATAATTTATCAATCCTGATCATTTATTCTTATGAGAAAACTTTGGCATTCCAAAGGTTGGCGAGTTGAGTAAAAATGGCCAATCTTTTTGATAACCCAATCCATATTTAAACAGAGCAACTAACATACGAGCAGTTAAACCCCAAATGATTTCATTATCAATCTGTAAGCTTGGAAAATATAAAGACTGATGGGCATATCGAACTTCATAGGGTGTTGGACGCGTCTCAATAAGTTGCTGTAACGGGACAAAGAAAATTCGATCAATTTCGGTAGGCTGGGGTATTAAAGTTACCTCTGGAGGAATAAGCCCAACAATCGGTTTTACAGACAAACCACTTCTTGCACGTTGCATTGGTAAATCACCTAAAAGCTGCACATCGAACGGGTTTAAAGCTGTCTCTTCCTGAGCTTCTCTTAACGCTACAACAATATTGCTAGTATCACTAGGATCACGCTTTCCACCCGGAAAAGAAACTTCCCCCGCATGGTTGTTCATATGTATTGAACGGCGTGTAAGCAGTACCTTTGGATCATTTTCATTAGTAATTGCAATCAGTACTGCTGCTTGTGCTTCTTGTATGCGGGTGGAAAAGCGCAATCTTTGCTGTAACTTTTGTGTTAGCAAGTGCTCTTCCATACCATTCACCTATTATTCTATCTCTCTTTGCATCATATCTGAAAATCAAACTTAGGGAATAGAGTTGATGCGTAAGTCTAAAAATTCAGTTATGCTGAGTCATCTCTATACTCGATGATAATTATGAGTTTCTGTGTAGCGTGTGGGCATAAAACCGAACAAAAAATTCCTTTAGGTGATCATAAAGTACGCCGTGTTTGTACTCATTGTGGAAATATTCACTATGAAAACCCCAAAGTAATCTGCGGTGCCTTAGCGTTATGGGAAGACAAAGTATTACTCTGTCGTCGTGCGATTGAACCTCGTTATGGTTTATGGACTTTGCCTGCTGGCTATATGGAATTGTTCGAAACCATGGAGCAAGGTGCAGCACGTGAAACTCGTGAAGAAGCAGAAGCTGAGATAGAAATAGAACAACTTTATTGTATGTACAATATTCCGCGTATTGGTCAAATTTATGTACTTTTCAAAGCGCAGCTGAAAGATGGAATTTTTGGTGCAGGTGAAGAAAGTATCGAGAGCCGCTTGTTTGAAGAACACGAAATTCCATGGGGTGAACTTGCTTTCCCTAGTGTCGAACACACATTAAGACACTATTTTGAAGATCGTAAAAAACAAGTGTTCCCAACACATCTTGAAACTTTGGGTACTCGTTTAGACCATACGGGTTAATCATTTAGATAATAAAAAAGACCGCTAGACGGTCTTTTTTATTTGTCTCTTATTTTTAAGGTTTAGTTTTAAGCGCATTACAAGCTGGTATAGACTGATTAGCTAGTTTAATAGACACCGTGCCAGATAGGCGTTGAGCCAAGGCTTTCTCAGCATCTGTTGGTGCTGGGCTAATATCCTTAATATTATTATAAACAGCTTGATAGAAAGCATAAAGATTAATCCAACGCGCAGTCTTGTTTTCATAATCACTTAAATTAATACTATTACTGCTGTTTTGACCTGCTAATAAGTTATAGAGATTAATCTTCGCTCCATTTACCGAAATTGCATCATTTACATTATCATCTGGATTAGTATCCGCTCTCACTACAGAGTTAAGTCCCATCAAAATCCCATTAAGGTTACCTAGCTGAGGATTCGATAAAATCATACGAACAGTAATAGAACTGTCATTATCAGATGACTCTGTTCCACCAGTAGTACCAAGTCGATATTGTTGCACACCATTACTATCAATTAAGCTGTTTTCTGTTACTGTTGCACATTGACCAGACATATCGGTTGCAGTTGCATTTGGTTTAATATCCGTACGAATATTTCCTTTTTCATCAACGACAATGCCTAAATCGATAGGAGCTATCCCAGTAGTATCAAATCGAAATGTCAAAGTCGCATATAATGGGAAGACATAGCGTTGACCAGAACTCACGTTAGCTGCTGTTTTAAAAATTTCTTTTCCAAGATAACTAATAGGATTGGCTTTAATAATATCAAGTGAACCCTTATAGTTTTCAGTGCCTACTGTTTGACGCCATAAACCATAATGCTGAATATTTCCTGTTGTCGAGCGTGTTAGCTGTTTATAAAAACCTTCACTTCCAGCAACAGCATAATCGTTCATAAACTTACCTTGATAGATTTGCAAATCATTATTTGCATTGCTATCAACGCTTAAACGTAATGGTTGAGTCGATTGAATATCTTTTGAAATTGGGTTAAGCCAACCATTTTGTTGGGGAGCAATGAGCATTTGCATTGGTTTTGCTTTGGTCCACAATAAAACTGGGGGAGCAACACCAGTCACGTTTCCTTTATCATCTTTATATAAAGTAGCATCACCACGCCATTGCAGGCCGTAACCCATTGCATAACCTTCACGGTCAGTCAACATGAACATGTTAGCCATCATATGACGTAAATTAGTGGTAGATTTATTAAAGCAATCTGCTAATGCCTGATTACAGCCATAAAAACCTAATGGTAACGGTGAACTAGTAGAATCTACAATACCCGCATAAGTTGCTTCATTTGCTTGAAATAATGCAGCATTTGCCAAGTTTGTGACTTGAACTACGAGTGCATAAGCTTGTGCATCAGACACTTTGCTTACATCTAACCAAGGTTTTAGAAGAGTTGCATATTGCCCATTCTTCCATTCTGTTGCAGTTATATCTTGTGTCAGATTAGCTAACAGATTTTTCTTATCTTGAGTAAATTGGGTTGGTTGTAAATCACCTACCACATTATCGCCACGTTCAACGCCAATACTTTGGAATAACTTAACTAAAGCCATAGCCACTTTAATAGTTGGATCAGCATTACTCATTGAAGCAGGAGGCTGACCAGTTAATGCTGTAGCCATATCCAAAACTGTTAAATGTGTTGTCCCGTATTTTCCTAATGTATCAAGTTTTATCGTACCTAACGCAATCTTGTGAGTATTGCTACCTTGTAGATAAAGCGTAATTGTTTCATCTGATTTACTACCACTGATACTACAAGCACCGCCAACCGAGTTACCAACCAATTTAGTAATATAACGCTGATTCGGAGATAAACTACAGTCGAAATTCAATCCGGCTATTGGATAATTTAATTCAAAATTCAGACATGACTCATCTGTTGCTTTACAATCCAAATTAGTGATCGGAATCTCACCTCCACCTTGTGTAGGATCTTCATTAATTGTTGAGCCACCACCACCGCAACCATTTAATACAATTGCCAATGTGGACAATGCAAAAGGTAATAAAATTTTTTTACTCATCATCATTCCTATTTATTTTTAACGTAATACCGAAATTTTAATTTGTCCATGATTAGATAGCTCTTGATCTGGCATATCCACAGCCGAAGATAAAGGCGTTAACATAATATAGTGTGTACGTTCTGGTACCTGTAAAATTCCTAAAATCGATGCATGTTGTAAAATCGTCGGAGGATACGACTTACTTTTAAACCCACTAGCACCTTCTATAACACAACCCTTTTCATCCAAGAAAACAGCGAGGGGCCAATAATATACAGGCTTGTCATTGGTTGTAGCATAGGAAGCTACTTGTATATTCTTAATAGAGGAGTCTACTTTTACGACTTCGTATTCAAACTTTTCTTTAAGAGGTTTTCTCGGCCATAACCCCACTTCTTTATTCTGGCTTAGCTTTTTAATTGATTTGTTATAGCCATTAATAAAACATAAATCATTTTCAAAAGTGCTTGCTAACTCTTTGTGCGAAAGTCTCACATAAGTAGGAGCTAATACCACAGAAGAGACTTGATCTTCTTGAGATCGATGCAATACGTTATCAAGGATAGACTGACCAACACCTTTTTTACGCTCAATAGATTCAGTACGACCTAAACCGTCAGGCATAATATAAAAACGTTTTTTTCCTTCTAGATTAAACTCTTGGTTCTCTAAATATTCATTATTGACGTATTCAACACCATCAATAGTAGTGTACTTCGTCTCATCCTTTTTTGGAGCTACTTGTGCTGACGAAGTAACGATATCTTTAGACAAAGGTGGAGCTGAATTCAGTTCTGCTTTTTCTTCAATCTTTCGTTGGGAAGCAGAATCCTTTATCACTGTTTTTTCTTTAGTAGTTGCTAACCTAGACTTTTGATCAATAACTTTTGATTCTTCTTTGCTTATTTTTATCTGTTTTGAAACAGGAGATTGTTTCTTTATCGAGACAGTTGGTGCAGTTGGTGCAGTTGGTGCAGTTGGTGCAGTTGGTGCAGTTGGTGCAGTATTAGACGACTTTGTATTTACTTTAGGCAATTCTTTTGATTTTAAAGATATTTCCGGCAACACTTGATGTTCTAGAGGAGTCGACTTTATCTCTGGATTTGTTAATACCTTAGACGGTATAACAGTTCGTTCCACCCTTTTACTCGGAACAATCATTGGTCGACCATCAGGACCAATAATCGTATAAAAACCATCCGCGTAAATAGCAGAGTTACTTGCTATTGCAACAAAAAAAATCGCAATAGCAAATTCAGGTCGAAACATCCATTCGCAATTTAATTTTACCATTTTGTTCTATAATTTAACCCGAGTACTGTAACTTTGGTATTGGTTTTAACATCCAAACCGGCATAAGGGTTTAACAGGATATTATCAACTCCTGTTTTATTAGATAAGGTACTAGTCCCTGCTGGAATATTATCGCGGCTACGTAAGAAACCAACTGAAAGATCCAAATCTGTGTCAGCATCAAATCGATATCCAACACCCAAACCGAATAATTGCGCATTATTAATTGGAATCATGGTATTACGTTTATCATTCGGAATAGCACTAGCGCGAGGCTCATAACCAGCACGTAACTTCAAACGATCTGTTGCGGAATACTCTAAACCAATACCCCAACTCCATGGTGAGGTAAACTTTAAAGGTAAACCTAATGAAGCATCTGTCACATCATTTGATAAAAGTTTGGCAACTTTGAGTAAAGTAATCTGTCTATCAAATTCAAATTTGAACTTATCCCATGCAGAATAGTCAGTCCAGCCCACATCAAAGTTAACTTGCAAATCAGGGAATATCTTATATTTAATCCCTGCTTGGAAATGGGCTGGATATTCCAGATCCATCGCCGCTAATCCAGACTCAGAACTCGGTACATTTACCGGTAAACCGAGAATTTGACCCAAAACCTGACCTGTAGCTGAGGAGTTTAAGCCTTTAATTAATTCTTGAGGAGCCTTAGCATTATTAATCAGGTATTTCCCTTTCATACGCATCTTAGCTGCACTTTGATAAACCATACCAAAGCCAAAATCGTCCGTCGGTTCCCACATTAATCCTAAGTTATAGCTTGGGCTTAAAGACTGCTCCATAGAAACTTGAAGTGATCCCATTTTCTTAAAAGGGTTCATTCCTTCTTGAGTATTACATAAGCCAAATAACAATAGATTAGTAATCATATCGTTATTGTCTTTGAAAGGTCCACATACCACGTCATCAACCATCCGCAACACTCCAATCATATCGTTGGGAAATCGCAAATCGGTTTTCATGGCAAGAGCGTTATAAGACATCCCCACAGAGGCACCGATCGACAAATGGTCATTTACTTGATAACCAAAAGATGGAGACAAATAAGTAATTCGCTCAACAGCCACTTGCTGGCCCATAAAGTTTCCCGCATTACCATTTTCAGCGCCAAAACCTGCAATTAAAGGTGCATAAATTGCAGTAGCATAGGTCAGCTTTGAACCTGGAGGTTTATAGGCGATCCCTGCTGTAGGTGCAACGAGTGGGTAACCAGCACCCAGATCAACCATTTTTTTGAGAATCGGTATATATAAACTGGCGTACTCAACATCACCACGTACAGGGCCTTTAAAATCAGTACAAATATTAGCTGTAACTTCTGGACCATCATTACAAACAAGAGGGTCATCTGAGTAGCCAAAAACGTTATAACCAGGAGGGGCTGAGAACTCACGTTGAATATCAAAGTTCGCTAAAATTCCTTGCACATCTGTTTGTAAGCCATCAATTTTTGCTAAAGCTGCAGGGTTAAAGTGAACTGCACTAATGCCGGGAGGATCTGCAGTTACAGCATTCCCCATCGATAGTGAACGAATATCAACAGCTAGGTTTTGTCCTAATTGAGCATTGGCAAAGCTAGAAAAACCGGAGATAACAATTGCCGCCGTTAAAGGACATAATTTAGGATATTTCACCTGCATATCTCCTTATTTGGTTTTTTTGCCAAAACCTATAAAATCTAGCGGGAAAGATAGACCAAGCGAAACATCTGGTGCATCTTCGGTTAAACCAATACCCACTGTACCATTAACAATTGTTTCAGGTGAAACACGTACACCTAAAGCAAAAGACAACATTGCACTACTTTGGTCTGGCGACTTATATGATTCACCATTCTTAAACTGGAACTCAGCATCCATGTTAAAGCTTTGTTGATATGACATGGTTAATGACACGTCATAGTTAAATGAGTAAGCAAAACCAAAAGAGAAACCACCGCTAATACCAGGGTCAAAACTCTCTAGATAACGAGGACCATTAGCTCCACCACCACGTGCCTGATTTAACCCTGTTTCTTTAAAACCATAATTAGCAGAGGCTGAAGCAAATAAAACCACAGGATCAATATATTTACGGGTACTTGCTCCAATTCCAGCAGAATAATAACCTTTACCTGTTGAAAGCTCATCCAAACCGATTTCGTAAGGACTGTCTCCAGTTTTTGTGGAAAGATTACCAAATAACACTAATGGCAAACGACCTTGCTTTAACGGGAAAGGTTCCCAGCGAGCTCCTAAAGAAATATCACCTAAACCAGCAGTAGTTGTATCACGAATAATTTCAGATTTTGCAACGAAAGGAACTGTTGCTGATAAAGTTAAGTTGTCCAATACACCATATTGAACAGTAAAACTATTCGTTAAAGTATGGTTCGCATCTTCTTCAACACGTAAACGGTTGAGTTGAGATGAATCATCAGCTAAAGCTAAATCAATTCGAGTATCGCGATAATAAGTATAGTCAAGATCGTAATAAGCTGAAAATATGCCTCTTTTAATCAATGAATATTGACGTTCATTTGATGTAAATACTTCTTGTAAATTTGTCTCTTGGGTCGCATCGCCTTCTTTTTTCTGTAAAGCAGTAGCGGCTTGATTAGCTCCAGTATTTGAAGATGCAACAGACGCAGGTTCAGTAGTTACAATATCTGCGGCTGGAGCTGTACTTGTATCTTGAACTGAATCTATTGCTGGTGTTACTACTGATCCTGTACTCGAATCAGAAACAACTGCGGTGTTTTGTGCTTCAGCTTCAGTTTGTGCGACTTGATCATTTGCATAAAGTGTGCCCGTAATAGCACTCATACTTAATGCCAATACACTCATCTTCATCCATAGATTATTCATGTTTCTTCCCACCTAATGTATTTATTTTACTCAATTCATATTTGATTATTTACGCTTATAGTAAAGACGCATATACGTTTCAATTGGCTGATTATAGGTTGCAGAATTTGGGTCTTTATCAAGTACCCGACGCATGGTTGATGCTTTATTTGCTAAACGGTCATAATTAAATGTTGGATATTGCACATCCACAAAGGCATAACGGTTAACAGTTGCATCTTCTACATGACGCATATCTGAGTCTTTTAAGGCCAATAAATCTTTACGCTGAGATTCAGGAACAGAAACAACAAATAATGTATTGTTATCCCAAACTTCTTTAAAACGATTTTCATCAAAGCTGATATTCCCTAATGCAGGATCAGCAACATATACTCGTCCATCTTTATAAGCTTTATATACGACAAAATGTTTAAAACCAGCATAAGAAATTGGAACAATTGCAGGTTGTCCAAGATTGATTAAATCAGAAAACTCCCCTCGATAACCGCCACTATCCAAACCAATAGCAGTTACAAAGCGCTTCATATCAAGTAGTGAGAAGCTTCGACGCTCAATAATACGTTGGTATTCACCATACTGTAGTAAGCCGCTCATGGTCTGCTGTTCAGTCAAACTAGTTCCCACATAACCATTTAAAAGCGTAGTAAGAGCAGCTGAACCGCAACTATAATCGTATGCTTGTCGAACAATACCTCGAAACTGATCTTCTACAGCTGGTTTAATCTGTACTGGTTCAATATGATTTCGGCGAAAAGATAAATTACGTGAATCGGCAGTCTCTGTGTAATAAACAGTTCCCGGTGGCTTTTTTTCTATTTCGAAGGCTTCTGTCGCAAAGTAATACATCAATGCTGAGCCTAAAACAATCTCTAACATAAGCACTTGGTCTAAATGGTGGCCTAACTGGCCTTATTCATTTTATTCTTAGAGCAATAGCTCTACATCCCTGTGTTTTGAAGATACCTTTTTTTTTTGTAAAAAACAGCTTTTTTTTAATCTTTTTGATGAATGTATAGTTCTACTCTAATTAAACTGTTAATTAAATCTCATTTTTGAACATTGGTCTTTCTAATATATAAATTATTCATATAATAATTTATATTAAACAACTATATAAAATCATTTCATTTTTTATTCAATAAAAAAAGCGCGTATAAAAACGCGCTTTTTTTAATTTTAAATTAGTGACCAGAAATTGTAATTGTAGAAGTACCCACTTTTAAACCTTGAATTTCAACATCACCAATTGAAGAAGCAGTACTAGAACCTAAATGTACGCCTTGTACATAAACATTCATACCTTGAGTACTATTATTTTGAATTTTCAAGCCAGTTGGTACAACTGAAATATTAGCATCTACATCTAAGTCACCAGTTGTATTACCAGCACCACGAACCATTACTTTGTCTAGGACAATTTTACCGCCACCTGCAGCGTCGTTAATACCGAAGTTAGATAAAGTTAAACCACCTTTTAAAGCTGAATTCACTTTAATCATTGCGCCTTGCGGAGTAGAACCTAATTGTACATTCGCTGAAATTGCGCCTAATGATAAATCTAAACCAGAAATAATTTCAGTTGGAGCAGTTTCAGTAATACCACGTACAGCAGTAGTTGTATTTAATGTACCAGAAGTACCTACACCAACAGAACCGACATGTACATCAACCGCACCTACATTTGCAGCAACGTTTAAAAATGCGCCATTTGCACCTGAAGCACCAACGCTATCAATTTTAAGATCTAACAGGTTTGTGGTTGTATCAACTTGTTTAACAGTTACTCCACTTACTGCAATCGCACCTGCAGTTGCTGCCGCACCTGTAATTCCTGTAGTAGGGTTTAAACCATCGTTATCATGAATATATAATTTATCGATAGAAATACCGCCAGAACCTAAAGCGATACCGATGTTAATACCATCTTGACCTGTAGCAGCGCTTAGTGCAGCATCGTCCATTGACTGCATTGCCATTGCATTTGCACTGATAGCTAAAGAAGAAACTAAAGCAAGTTTAGTGAACATTTTCATTGAGCACTCTCCCAAGAGCATTTATTTTTTGACTTTAACCACTCTCATTGTCTCAAGTTGCATTTTTCTTTATATAGCAACCGAAACTTCCAATCCTTGAGTAGTTTTGCTTAGCAATTACTAAATTACATCTACGTTACTTTTTGTTCAACTAGTGTTGTGCATTTTTTGCCAACTACCCGACAAACGGTACGCTCAATTTATTTCGCTTTTAACGTCTAATGCCAACGCTAATCCCACTCAAAATTCGACTATTTTATCAACAAAAAGTACCTCTCTTCTAAGTCTTCTCCCTGATGATTCGCAAGTTGTAGTAAACTAATATTTCCCTCATTAACTATTCTCTTATTTAAAAATGTCTCAGTTAAAGAAAAAAATCTCATTACATGGTAAAAGTACTGCCGAGATTTTAAAAAACTTACAAGGATTAACTGGGCTCATTTATTTAAATGACAATAATAATCCTATTATTGGTTTTCTCCCACAACAATATATTCTTATTCAGAATGAAAAAAATATAACATTTCAACGTCAAAATTTTAATGAATATAAGAAAATATTAAAATCGAATCAATTATTAGACTTTATTCAACTAAAAGAAAATAAATTAAAAGAAATCAAGAATACTAAATCAACAACAAGTTTTAATGGCGGCTATATCGGTTTTATTAGTTATGATTTTGCTGCACATCAATTTATTAATGTTCAGACTCATATACAGCCATCTTTATTCTTAGGCCAATATCGTTCTTTTTTAAAATATGTAGATAATGTTTGGTATTTTTTTAGTGATGAAGAAAATGCATTAGACCTATTTAAATATATTGAAAAGAAGTTAGAGATTCCTAATTCAAATAAATCTAAAAATATATTTAAATTAAAAACTGCTATTCAGCCAAGATGGTCTAAAGAACAATATTTCGAGGCTTTTAACAAAATACAAGAATACATTAAAGCTGGGGATTGTTATCAAATTAATTTAACCCAAGAATTTAAAGCTGATTTCAAAGGGTCTTTATTAAATAAAGCTGAAGATTTATGGAGCCTTACTAATGCACCATATGCAGGTTATTTAAAATTAGATCAATTTGAATTATTAAGTTGTTCTCCTGAACTCTTCATTGAATTCAATCAAAATAAACAAATTAAGACCCGACCTATTAAGGGAACCATGCCTCGATATGAAGATATCGAAAAAGATTTTATTTCAAAACAAACTTTAAAAAACTCGCAAAAAGATCAGGCCGAGAATGTCATGATTGTTGATTTATTACGTAATGATTTGAGCATTTATGCCAATACAGGGTCTGTAAAAACAACGCAATTATTCGAGATTGAAAGTTTTAATCAAGTTCATCATATGGTCAGTGAGATTGTTGCCACGCTTAAAGATGATATTAATCCAATGCAAATGTTGCTCTCTGCTTTACCGGGGGGATCGATTACAGGAGCCCCAAAAATTCGGGCGATGCAAATTATTGAAGAACTAGAAGAAGAAGCAAGAGGTGCTTATTGTGGGACATTAGGTTACTTCAATTTTGATGGAACGGGCCGCTGGAATATTCTTATCCGTAGCTTCCAACAATATCAAAATCAGCTCTCTTTGTGGGCCGGTGGTGGTATTACGATTGCCTCAGATGCAGAAGCAGAATATCAAGAAAGCCTTGATAAAATCTCTGCCATGCTGAACTTGATGAACAGCACAGCAGGCTAAAACTTAAAGAATATCTTGTTTCAATGTTTGCACTAAACGCATATTCTGCCCATCAGTACCCACTGTAATACGCAAAAATTGATTAATACGAGGCTTATTGAAATAACGCACAATAATACCTTGTTCACGTAATTGCTGTGCAAGTTTGCCTGCATCATGGACTGAATGTGAAGCAAAAATAAAGTTCGCTTTAGAAGGTAAAACTTTAAAGCCCAAAGCAGTTAAGTCATCTACTAGCTTCTCACGACTAGAAATAACTTTCTGACAGTGTTCTTCAAAATAAGCCTGATCTTCAAAAGAAGCTACCGCGGCTGCAATTGCAAAACGGTCAATAGGATATGAGTTAAAACTATTTTTGACAGCTTCAAGCGCTGCAATTAAATGTGGTTGAGCGATTGCGAAACCAACACGCAAACCAGCTAATGAACGAGATTTTGAGGTTGTTTGACAAACAACTAGATTCTCATAGCGATTTACAAGACCAACTGCGGATTCTGCTCCAAAATCAACATAAGCCTCATCGATCACTACCACCCGATCTGGATTTGCTTTTAAGATTTGCTCGATATCTGGCAAACTCATTGCAATACTAGTTGGTGCATTAGGGTTTGTAATAACAATCCCACCATTTGGTTGTATATAGTCCTTAGCTTCTATCTCGAAATTCTCATTGAGGGGAATTTCTTTAGTTTTTGTTCCAAAGAACTGACTATAAACTGGATAAAAACTATAAGTGATATCTGGATAAAGAATCGGTTCATCCTGAAGGAAAAATGCTTTAAAAATATGAGCAAGTACTTCATCTGAGCCATTACCAACAAAAACTTGAGACACCTCAATATTCTGTTGTTTAGCAATTGCTTGCTTTAAAGCTGTTGCATCTGGATCTGGATATAAACGCAAGGCATCAGCTTGCTGAGTTAAAACAGCTTGAACTGCGTCAACTACTTTTGGAGATGGCGGATATGGATTTTCATTCGTATTGAGTTTCAATAAATTCTGAATTTTAGGCTGCTCACCCGGAACATAAGGCTCTAATTCACGAACTTCTGGACTCCAAAAGCGCATTTGTGCTGTAGATAAAGTCATGGTCTTATCTCAAAAAAGGGCTGAAAATCAGCCCTGAGTAATAATTAAAAAACTACAAGGTTTATAAGCTTATTGATAACGATAGCGAGCTGAGCGTGCATGGGCATCTAAGTTTTCTTGGACAGCTAATATATCGGCTGTTTTAGCTAACGTTTTAACCCCATCTTGCGAACACATAATCAAGCTCGAACGTTTTTGGAAATCATAAACGCCTAACGGAGAAGAAAAACGAGCAGTTCCAGATGTCGGCAATACATGGTTTGGACCCGCACAATAGTCACCGATTGCTTCAGGTGTATAACGTCCCATGAAAATTGCTCCAGCATGACGAATCTCTTCGCTCACTGCTTCGGCATCATCTAAGCACAGTTCCAAATGCTCTGGTGCAACCTGATTAATTAACTCAATTGCTTCTACACGGTCTTTGACTAATACCAAAGCACCACGATTTTCAATTGAAGTTCGAGCAATATCTGCCTTTGGCAATTCATTTAAATGCTTTTCAATTGCCAACTCGACTGCATTAAGCAAAGCTTCATCTGGAGTTATAAAAATAGCTTGAGCAACTGTGTCATGTTCAGCTTGTGATAAAACATCCATAGCTAACCAATCTGCGTTATTCTCACCTTCTGCATAGACTAAAATTTCAGAAGGTCCAGCAATCATATCGATGCCGACTTGACCAAATACAGCACGTTTAGCAGCTGCTACAAAACGATTCCCAGGACCAGTAATTTTATCTACAGGTGGAATTGTCTGAGTACCATAAGCCAAAGCTGCTACAGCCTGCGCCCCACCAATGGTAAATACCCGGCTAACTCCCGCAAGATAAGCTGCGGCAAGAACCAATGGATTTAATTCACCATTCGGTGCTGGAACAACCATGATAATTTCAGGTACACCTGCAACATGAGCAGGTACAGCATTCATTAGAACTGAAGATGGATAAGAGGCTAAACCACCTGGCACATAAATACCAACACGGTCTAAAGGCGTAACTTTTTGCCCTAATGTATTGCCCAAGTCATCTATATAAGTCCAGCTATCTTGTTTCTGAGCTTCATGAAATGTACGAATACGCTTTGCTGCCAACTCTAGAGCATCACGAATTTCTGGGCTTAAATTATCAAAAGCAGTTTTAAGTTGTTCTTGAGATAATTCTAAATCTGAAAATTGATGTGCAGGATGTCGATCGAACTGTTGAGTAAGCTTTAAAACATGATCATCACCATGCTGACGAACATCAGCAATAATTTGATCTACTGTTTGCACTAAATTAAGATCATTCACGGTTTCAAATGCCAATAGCTCAGCAAAAACCTGTTTGAAGTTTTGATCTTGAGTCGATAAACGTCGCATCAATTTACCCACAAGGCGAAAAAGAAAAAGTAAGTTTACCCTTTTTCTATGCGCTTGTGGGCATCATCTAGCTTAACTATCGCAAAAGCATGATGGGAAATTGCTTTTAACGCGATTGAACAGCTTGCTCAAGCTGTGAAATGATCGGATTTAACAAAGTTTGTTTACGTTTAAAACTGGCTTTATTTACAATTAATCGAGAAGAAACTTTGCAAATCTCTTCTAATGGCTCAAGACCATTTGCTCTTAAAGTATTACCAGTATCGACCACATCCACAATGTAATCACCCAAACCAACCAAAGGTGCTAACTCCATAGAACCATAGAGCTTAATAACATCAACCTGTTCACCTAAGCTTGCATAATACTGGCGTGTAAGATTGACATATTTCGTGGCAATTTTTAGACGACCCTTTGGATGTTCCATACCTACTTTACCAGCAGTCATTAACTTACATTTAGCAATTTGTAGGTCAAGCAACTCATATACATGCTGAGCGCCATGTTCCATCAACACATCTTTACCCGCCACACCGATATCTGCTGCACCATTTTCTACATAGGTTGGTACATCAGACGCACGTAAAATTAAAATACGTACTTGCTTATGTGTAGTAGGAAAAATTAGTTTACGAGACTTTTCCGGATCTTCGAGTAAATTAATACCCGCTGTAGCCAATAAAGGTAACGTCTCTTTTAAAATACGCCCTTTACTCAATGCCAAGGTCAAACCATGATCAAAATTACCCATCACATCAAAATTAGGATCATCGTTTCTTACATCATTCATTAACTTACTCGCTTAATTTGGGCACCTAAACCTTGAAGCTTCTCTTCGACATGTTCATAACCACGGTCAATATGATAGATACGATCAATTAACGTATCCCCTTCTGCAACTAAAGCAGCTAGAACCAAAGAGAATGAAGCACGTAAATCTGTTGCCATAACAGGTGCTGCCTGTAAGGTTTCAACTCCGGTTACGACAGCATCGTGACCTTCTATCTGAATATTAGCGCCCATTCGTGACAATTCAGGAACATGCATAAAACGATTTTCAAAGATCGTTTCAGAGATTGTTGCGAATCCACGACCAATCACATTTACTGCCATCAGCTGTGCTTGCATATCAGTTGGAAATTCTGGATGTGGCAAAGTTCTAAAACTTACAGCTTTAGGGCGTTTACCCATCATATCAAGTTCAATCCAGTCATCACCACGAGTGACTTCAGCACCCATTTCTTCAAACTTATCCAAAACAGACTCAAGTAATGCAGGGTCAGTATGTGTAGTTTTGACACGACCACCCGTAATTGCAGCAGCTGCTAAATATGAACCTGTTTCAATACGATCAGCAACAACAGCATATTCACAGCCATGCAAACTTTCTACGCCTGTTACAACAAGAGTATCTGTATCAAGACCTTCAATCTTGGCGCCCATTTTAATTAACATTTGAGCAAGATCAGTGATTTCTGGTTCACGTGCTGCATTACGAATAGTCGTAACACCATCTGCTAATGCTGCTGCCATCAAGATGTTTTCGGTACCACCAACAGTAACCATATCAAAAACAACTTCGCCACCTTTTAAGCGACCATCAACTGAAGCATGGACATAACCATTTTCAACTTCAATATGCGCACCCAAAGCTTCTAAAGCTTTTAAATGTTGGTCCACAGGTCTTGAACCAATCGCACAACCACCAGGTAAAGAAACTTTAGCATTACCATAACGTGCTAATAATGGTCCTAAAACCAAAATTGAGGCACGCATTGTTTTTACCAACTCATAAGGTGCAAACTGATTATCTAAAGTAGAGGTATCTGCTTTTACTGTGTCATTTTCATAGCCAATTGTTACCCCTAATCCACCAATTAGCTTTACCAAAGTATTAACATCTTTAAGATTTGGAACATTGGTTATTGTAATTGGAGAATCTGCAAGAATAGTTGCAGCAAGTAATGGCAAAGCAGCATTTTTTGCACCAGAAATGCGCACTTCACCCTCGAGCTTAACACCACCAGTAATTAAAAATTTATCCATTAATATTTAAGCTCCGAAAAGGCTTGCTTTACGCCATTCATCTTTGGTCATTGCACGAATTGTTACCGCGTGAACTTCCCCACTTGCAATATAAGTATTTAATGGTGCATAAACTAATTGTTGACGAGCCACTGTACGCTTACCTTCAAATTGATCATCCACAATACGGAGGTCAAATTTTCCAGCCTGTCCGCTCACCGCTACTTCCGCTACAGGGAAAGCTTCTTTTAAAATTTGAGTGAGCTGTTCACTATTCATTGCAAAGACCTCTGACACAACCTAAGGGGTAAAACGGAGTATTTTACTATAACTTTTTCCAAGAATTCAGTACGTGTTTATATTTTATCAATAAAAAAGAGGCTATCTTTCAAGCCTCTCTTAAATTAACAAAACTTATTAAACAGAAACAGTAACTTGCGAATAAGTACATTGCATTTTTCGATATCTTAATAATTGTCTTTTTAATTTTTCTGTCAATTTTTTAATTGAAGTATACATATCATCAGCGGTTGCCTGAGCAAACAACTCAATCCCAGGCAATCTTACAATAGCCTCTGCAACATGATTTGAACTGCCCTTATGAGAGCGCTTATCAATTTGATGATCTTTGGTTAATTTAATCTGCATACTATTCACCTGATCTAGGTGTTTCGTCAATTGATTAAACTTTGATTTAATATTTTCTTCTATAGCTGGTGTAATTGCTAAATGATGTCCACGAATCGTTATTTGCATAATTCTATCCCTCACCTTTTTTAGGTTATTTAAAGAAGAACTAAAACGATTTAATGCTATCAAAAAAATATTAGGACAATTAAACCATTTTAGCGGCTCCTCTTGGTGAAATTAAAATTTCATTATTTCGTCATAATGAATCTCTAGAATAGCCATACTTCAAAATTTAGATCAAGACTTTTCTTTCAGACGATGAAGGAATATGTAACGATTCACGATATTTTGCGACTGTCCTTCTTGCTACTTCTATCCCCTCATCTTTCAATAATGTAGCAATTACATTATCTGACAAAGGTTTACGCGGATTTTCACTTGCTACGAGTTTTTTAATCATTGCACGAATTGCAGTGGAAGAAGCCTCTCCTCCAGCAGTTGTGCCTACATGGCTAGAGAAAAAATATTTCAACTCAAAAAGGCCACGTGGAGTAAGCATATACTTATTTGTGGTTACACGAGAAACTGTAGATTCATGCAATTCCACTTCTTCAGCAACATCTCGAAGAACCAATGGTTTCATTGCTTCTGCACCGATCTCCAAAAAAGCTTTCTGATGTTCCACAATACAAGATGCTACTTTTAATAGTGTCTTATGTCTTTCATCAATGCTTTTAATAAAGTTTTTCGCCTCAAGCATTTGATTACGTAAATATAAATTATCTTCACTCTGGTCTGCTCTACGAATCATACTAGAGTAAAAAGAGTTAATTCTTAATTTAGGTAATACATCTGGGTTTAGTTGGACCTGCCAATGTAAATCTTTTTTGGAAACCACTACATCTGGGATTTGATAATCTGACTCTTGTTTATCAAAATCCATACCTGGATAGGGTTTCAATGTTTTTAAGAGATTGATTGCACACTTTAATTGGTCTTTTGTTAAACCAGTTTGTTTGAGTAATTTATTTAAATCATTTGCTATCAAAAGCTCATAATATTGCAATAAGCTTTTTGCTTCGTTTAAGTATTTAACATCTTTTGGTAGAAATTCGAGTTGTATTTTTAAACATTCCGCTAAATTACGTGAACCGATCCCTAGTGGATCAAGCCGTTGAATATGCTTTAAGACGACTAGGACCTCATCTTTTTCAATTTCTTCTTCGATATCCATCTCATTTAATAATTGTTGGGCAGCTAAAATTATTTCTTCTATTTCAGCATCTAAGAAACCTTTATCATCTAATGCATCAACAATACAGTAAGCAATTAATTGATCTATTTTAGAAAAGTGCAAAAGATTAACTTGTTCTAAAATATGTTCCTTTAGAGATAATTGAACTTGACGATTATCCTCTCTCTCTTCAAATTCTGGAGTAGCCAATGCTGTTGATTGATGAGTATAAATATCATCCCAATCAGTATCGACTGGTAAATCATCAGGCAAATGATTTGCATTTAATTCAGTTGTTAAATCATCTGATTCTTTGCTTTCTAATACAGATAGGCTTTCTGTTATTGATTCTTCTTCTATTTTTTCAAGTAAAGGATTACTATCTAGTTGAATTTGAATTTCTTGTTCAAGCTCTAAGCTAGAAAGCTGTAACAAACGAATCGCCTGCTGCAATTGAGGTGTTAACGATAAAGAATTCGCAACTTTCAACCCAACAGATAATTTCATATTTTAGATTCCATTAAACAAGCAAAAATCATGCCTACTTAATATTTATAACATATAGTTTCTATTTATCATATATATTGGTGTGAAATTTCCAGAAGAAAAAGTGGATCTTTTAATGAAAAATTTTGCCGGATAACTAATTAATATGTCGGTTTAGAAGCCCATTTCTAACTTGGCACG
>NZ_JADWOM010000006.1:0-222227 GCF_016106645.1 Acinetobacter sp. ACIN00229 | reverse complement strand
TTTAAATATTAGCATAGGTGATTCTCATAATATGCAAAAATGAAGAAATATAAAATAATATTATAAAATATAAATTCTTTAAGAATGAAATGGCTTTAAGTGTTACTAAATATTTTGTTCTGTAATCTGGCAAAACATTTGAAGTTTGAAAAGTAGGGCTTACCAAGGCAAAACCAAACAACTTACCCACAATTTCACGTGACTAATGATTGTTATGTTATACAAGCAGTCTTAATAAGAATAGTAATTATCGACGCATAAACCCAACACATCTATGTATTTTTTATGGCAATCTAATTCAACTTATGTTGGCTATGACCACAATAAAAGGGATATTTATATGATAAATAAGTGTAAGTGCCATAGCTTAATTTGTTTTAATTGTTAAGATAGAAACCTGAACACATCCATTCTGCCGATGCTAAAACATAGAAAAGCCCATGAAAGACAAGCCGACATTAACATATCAATTGCCGACTCAGTCCTGTTGGACGCATACATGGATAAAACCTCCTTTTTATCATCCCGAGTCAGGGCGTGAATCTGATACACGTTTTTATAACCAACAGCCTAAATCACCGGCTAGAGGCTCAAAAGAGCTATTACGTTGGTTAGTTACACGTGAGTCTTTTACATGGAAAGTTGATATTCAAAATGAATACGATACCCGTGTAAATACGGCTGTGGCATTGCCTCAAAATCGTCCTCAGGCGGATTTAGATGATTGGCAAGTTTGGTTTGTTGGACATGCAACGGTATTAATTCAGATCGGGCCTTATAACTTTATTACCGATCCAGTATGGTGTGATTATGCAAGCCCTTCACAGGGGCGTGGGCCTCGTCGTGTGTGTCCAGCAGGTTTTGCATTAGAACAATTGCCAACGATTCATGGTGTTCTACTCAGTCATAATCATTATGATCATATGGATTTGGCTACGCTTGAGTGGCTACATAAAAAATTCGCAATGCCGATTTACACTGGACTCGGGAATGGCTTTTACCTACCCAAAGAGTTTCATGTGATTGAGATGGATTGGTGGCAAGAAATTCCCTATCACGAACTAAGAATAATCTATACACCTGCACAGCATGGCTCTGGTCGTGGCCTACGTGACCAGAATAAAGCGCTCTGGGGAGGCTTTTCGGTTGTAGCGAAAACAGGTCATTGTTTCTTTGCTGGTGATACGGGTTATGCGGGGCATTTTAAGCAAATTCATGCTCGTTATGGCGCACCACGTGTTGCTTTGCTTCCGATCGGAGCTTATGAGCCTCGCAAGTTAATGAGTTATGTTCATATGAATCCTCAAGATGCTGTGCATGCACATTTAGATTTGCAAGCTCATCGTTCTGTTGCGATTCATTATCGAACTTTTCAGTTGACCGACGAAGACCGAGAAGATCCTGAACATGCGCTAGCTCAAGCAATTAAAGCTTCATCGAAACTTGCGAATCCTTTTTATTGCATTCGAGAAGGGCATAAATTGACTGTATAAAAGTACATCATTTTATATTTAATTAAAAAAGCCAGTTCAATTTGAACTGGCTTTTATCATTCTGACTTAAATTAAGCTAAGTCAAAACGATCAAGATTCGTGACTTTAGTCCATGCCGCTACAAAGTCTTGAACAAATTTTTCTTTACCATCTGCTTGAGCATAAACTTCTACCAGTGCACGCAAGATTGAGTTTGAACCGAATACTAAATCATTACGTGTTGCAGTAAATTTTACGGTGCCCGTTTTGCGGTCTTTGCCTTCAAATACTTCACTTGTTGAATCAACAGGTGCCCATACAGTAGACATGTCGAGTAAGTTCGTGAAGAAGTCTGTGCTGAGTACACCAACCTGCTGAGTGAATACGCCGTGTTGCGAACCATCCCAGTTAGTGCCTAGAACACGTAAACCACCAACCAATGCGGTTAACTCAGGTGCAGTCAAAGTCAGTTGCTGTGCTTTATCAATTAATAATGCTTCGGTTGCTGCATTGACGCCCTCTTTTTTCCAGTTTCTAAAACCATCGGCAAGACCGCGGAGCAATTGGAAAGATTCGACATCAGTTTGGCTTTGTAATGCATCAACACGACCAGAGGCAAATGGAACGCTAATGTTGAAACCTGCCGCTTGAGCAGCTTGCTCTACACCAATGTTACCTGCTAGCACAATTAGATCAGCCAATGAAAGTTGAGTTGAGGCTTTGATTTCTTCAATTTTAGTTAAAGTTTCAACCGCTTTTTTGTTTACTTCCCAATCACGTTGCGGTGATAAGGCAATACGTGCGCCGTTTGCTCCACCACGCTTGTCTCCACCACGGAAAGTTGACGCTGAAGCCCAACCAAGAGAAACCAACTCACCAGCAGATAGTCCTAGTGCAACAATTTTTGCTTTTGCATCAGCAATGCTGGCAGCCGATGGTACAGCACTAGCTACAGGTAATGGATCTTGCCAAATTAAATCTTCAACTGGAACTTCAGGACCTAGATAACGTGCTTTTGGTCCCATATCGCGGTGAGTTAATTTGAACCATGCGCGGGCAAAAGCATTGGCGAAGGCTTGTGGATCGTTAAGGAAGCGACGAGAGATTTTTTCAAACTCAGGATCAAAACGTAAGGTCAAATCTGTAGTCAGCATTGTTGGCTTACGTTTAATTGATGGATCGAATGGATCAGGAATGATCGCTTCAGCATCTGCTGCTACCCATTGAATTGCGCCAGCAGGTGAGCGTTCTTGTACCCACTCGTATTTGAATAGGTTTTCAAAGAAGTAATTGCTCCATTGTGTTGGCGTTTGTGACCAAATGACTTCTAAGCCAGAAGTGATCGCGTCTTTACCAACGCCTGTACCAAAGCTATTTGACCAGCCAAAGCCCATCTGTTCAATTGGAGCACCTTCAGGATCAGCCTGAACATGGTCAGCAGAGCCAGCACCGTGGGTTTTACCTAAAGTATGGCCACCTGCAATTAATGCAACAATTTCTTCGTCATCCATTGCCATGTTGCCGAAAGTCGCACGAATAAATGGTGCAGCCGATTTTGGATCTCCACTGGCTTGCGGACCTTCAGGGTTTACATAAATTAGACCCATTTCGGTTGCAGCGAGATTACTGCCTTCCAATGCTTCAGAGTTTCGATGAGCTAACCATTCTTTTTCATCGCCCCAGTTTACA
Source organism: Acinetobacter sp. ACIN00229 (assembly GCF_016106645.1). NCBI lineage: Bacteria > Pseudomonadati > Pseudomonadota > Gammaproteobacteria > Moraxellales > Moraxellaceae > Acinetobacter > Acinetobacter sp. ACIN00229. The sequence continues at coordinate 219,066 of NZ_JADWOM010000006.1, read as the reverse complement.
TCGTTGTCTGGTTCCCAAACGTCTTCACGACCCGCACCAAAACCAAAGGTACGGAAGCCAGAAGACTCAAGCGCAATGTTACCGGCAAGAATAAATAAATCTGCCCACGATATTTTTTGACCATATTTTTGTTTAACTGGCCATAGCAAACGGCGTGCTTTATCTAAGCTCGCATTGTCAGGCCAACTATTTAATGGCGCAAAACGTTGCTGACCGCGACCAGCACCACCACGGCCATCGCCCATACGATATGTGCCGGCAGCATGCCATGCTAAACGAATAAATAAGCCTGTATAATTTCCCCAATCGGCTGGCCACCAATCTTGAGAATCGGTTAATACATTTTTGATATCAGCTTTGAGGGTGTAGTAGTCGAGTTTTTTAAATTCTTGACGATAATTAAAATCTTTACCGAGTGGATTAGAACGTTCTGAATGTTGATTGAGTAGGTCGACGCGTAGTTGTTTTGGCCACCAGTGTAAACTAGGCGTGCCACCACCGATCGTTACTTGGGGTTTTGAGTTATGTCCTAAAAAAGGGCATTTTGATTCGTCTGACATGATTATATTCTCTCTGGGTAATAATTATTGAGCTCTTGATAAAGTAGTAGGGCTCATTTTCCTGGACTTCTGGTTTAAAACTCATGTTTATCAAATAAAGAAATGAGAGAACACATGGTGAGAGAAGCCGTTTAAAAAGTCTTTTCACCAAGATTTCGGCTCATTATTTTTAATTTAATAATGCATCAGATTCCTTTAGTTGTTATTCCTCCAATTTACTGCATGAAGGTTAAAAAACAAGAGGAAAAATAAGATGAAGTTTGAAAATAATGATGCATAGAATTACCTCTTCAATTGCTGGAACAACTTAAGATCTTTGAATAACGCTCTTTAAATATAGTAGAAGTAGAGGATTTATTTTTCAAATGGATTAAATTGCAAATATTAATTTAAAAAACCGATTGAAGTTTCGTTTAAAAAGTTGGATATAAGAGAGAAAAGAAATTTTTATATTTAGTTTTATTAAGTTATTTGAAAGAAAAAAGGAGAGCATGGCTCTCCTTTTTTAAATATTATACATTTACGATTCGATTTGATTTGACCATGTCGGCTAGGCCGTGAGTTTTAAAATAGTATTCAAGCCAGCTTTTCACAATGAGTGGGTTATTCATTTTCATAACATCATCAAGTAATTTTTGTGCATCTGTCATAGGTACATGACAAATTGCTTTTCGTACTCGCAAAATATTACTTGAACTCATCGAAAGGGTATTAAAGCCCATCGCCATAAGTAAAATTGCCGATAATGGATCACCTGCCATTTCACCACAAATGCTGATTGGTTTTTTGTGGTCATGGCACTCTTTAACCAAGCGAGATAAAGCACGTAAAATGGATGGGTGGAAATGCGAGTAAACGTTTGCCACATGTGGATTATTACGATCAACTGCGAGTAAGTATTGGGTTAAGTCGTTTGAACCGACTGAGAAGAAATCGACGAGTTCAGCAAACTCATCAATTTGTAGTAATACGCTTGGCACCTCAACCATAATTCCAATTTTAGGCTTGGTAATTTTAACTTGCTCTTCTTCTTGCACCGCAATCCAGTCACGCTCAAGTAAATAAAGTACTTCTTCGACTTCACTTACTGTAGTCACCATTGGCAATAAAATATGCAAATTATTTAGACCAATACTGGCTTTGAGCATGGCGCGAATTTGTGACGAGAAAATCTCAGGATGATCAAGCGTGAAACGAATACCACGCCAGCCTAATGCTGAGTTTTCTTCTTCGATACTGAAATACGGTAAGTCTTTATCGGCACCAATATCGAGAGTTCGCATCACCACAGGTTTGTTGGCGAAGTGGCTTAATTGTTGACGATAAATGGCACGTTGTTCTTCTTCACCTGGGAAGCGTTCCCGTAACATGAATGGAATTTCGCTTCGGTATAGACCCACACCTTGCGCGCCACGTTGTACTCCGCGGACGACATCAATCATGAGACCCGTATTCACATAAAGCTGAACAGATACACCATCTGGCGTAATCGCTTCTTTGGTCTCGTATTGTTTGAGATCTTTTGCGATCTGTTCATCTTCTTTTTGAATTTCTTTATAACGTTGGCGTAAACGACGTGGAGGATTAACAAAAACACGGCCCTGATAGGCATCCACAATCATTTCCGCATCATCAAGTGTGTTAACAGGCAGTTCGGTTACACCAACTACGGTTGGAATACCTAATGCACGAGCCACAATCACCATATGTGAATTGGCTGCACCTTCTGATGTCACAATTGCAGCAATATTGTCTACTGGCAGTTCGACGAGTGCCGCAGTACTAATTTCCTCACCAATTAAAATACTGTCTGGACTGAGTTCACGGTGACTAGAATCTTCTTCTTGCAACGAGGCTAAAATACGTCGGCCTAAATCTTTAAGATCAGAAACTCGCTCACGTAGATAGTCGTCTTCCATTTGTGCAAATAGGGCAGTATGTTTTTCAATCACACGGCGTACTGCACCTTGTGCCCAATGCCCGTCACGAATAAGTTCTTTAATTTCGGCTGGCAATGCATTTTCATCTAGCATTCTTAAGAAAACACTAAATAAAGCGCGTTCTTCTGCCATTAATGAATCATGCATTTTTTCATCTAAAGAACGAATCTCTGAACGAACTGATGAAATGGCTTGATCTAGAAGTCGAAGTTCATGACTAATATCTTCTGCTTCTCGGTCAGGTACTGAGGCTAAATCGGCAGGTGGATATAAAATAATAGCGCGACCTAAAGCAACACCGCCTGCACCTGAAGCACCTTGAAAGGTTTTATAGGCAGGACCATTACTTGGTTTACGAAATACGTCAATATTTCCAACTGCGTGAGCGTGAGCAATAACCCCAGAAAGCTGAGCACACAGAGTGACTAAAAATGACTCGGCTGCTTCGCTAAAATCTTGAGGAAGTTTGTTTTGTACAACCAAAACGCCCATAACCTTACGGCGATACATGACAGGTACGCCAAGGAATGAGTTATAAATTTCTTCGCCTGTTTCCGGTAAATACAAGAAACGCTCATGTTTTGGTGCGTTGTCAAGGTTAACAATTTCTTCACGTTGCCCAACCAGACCGACCAAGCCTTCACCGAGTTGCAGTGAAACGTGGCCCACAGATTCTGGGTTTAAGCCTTTAGAGGCCATCAAAACATAGCGCTGGTTGCGTTCATCGAGTAAATAAATAGAGCAAACATCCACTTTCATGGCTTCAGCAACCTGATTGACCATGATGTCTAACGATTCATGCAAACTGACGGACGCATTAACCTCTTGGACAATGCGCCGTAAAGTGTCGAGTTGCATGTTTGACATGGATGTATACTCCAGTATTTTTTTAGACTATGAATGTATTTATAACAGCACTTTTAATAAAAATCATTTGCTAGATAAATGATTTTTAGGGTAATTGTTGCATCGGCAACTGTGTACACAACTCCACCATGGCTTTACGATAAACATCACGCTTGAAGTTCACCACTTGTCCAAGGGGATACCAATAGCTAACCCACTGCCATTCATCGAATTCGGGTGGGTCGGAGAGGTTTAACTGAATATTTTTTGCATGTGCAGTTAATTTCAGTAAAAACCATTTTTGTTTCTGTCCGATACATACGGGGTCAGAGTCTGACCGAATGTACCGATGTGGCAAACGATAACGCAGCCATCCTTTGGTTTGCGCAATAATCTGGACATGTTCGGGCAATAAGCCGATTTCTTCTCTCAGTTCTCGAAAAAGTGCCTGTTCAGGAGTTTCTCCAAACTGAATGCCTCCTTGTGGAAATTGCCAAGCATTGTGACCAATGCGCTTTGCCCATAAAACCTGTCCATCATCGTTTGCCAAAATGATCCCGACATTCGGTCGGAAACCTTCTGAGTCGATCATTTGGCTACCTAAATATTGTCTATATCGTTGACTTTAATCGCGGGGACAAACACTTTTTTATGTCCAGCTCGAAAAGATCAAAGTAAAATGTTTAAATTGCTACGATCTTAACGAATTTCTATCGACTAGCGGAGATAGATTTACATTTTTTTTCTTAAATTTCAGTTTAAACGAGAATTTTCATGAAACTGGCGTTGTTTGATTTAGACCATACCTTGTTAAATACCGATTCAGACCACTCGTGGGGTGAATTTTTAGTCAATGAAGGTTTGGTTGATCCGGTTCATCATCGTCAGATGAATGATAAATTTTATGAAGATTACAAAGCAGGACAACTTGACCCATATGCTTATAATGAATTTGTCTTTGGATTTTTAACAAAGCACGACAATAATTATTTAACTGAACTTCACCAGTTGTTCATGCAAAAAGTGATTCGCCCACAAATGCGTCCTAAGGGTTTTGATGCAATCAAAAAACATCAAGATTTAGGTCATACGATTGTCGGAATTACTGCAACAAGTGATTTTATTACTGCACCAATTTTCCGTGAATTTGGAATTACAGAAATTTTGGCAACCAATGCTGAAGTTGCTGAGGGGAAATATACAGGTAAAGTTGCTGGTTTGGCGTGTTACCAAAAGGGCAAACTTGCACGTCTAGATGACTGGTTAGCTGGGCGCAGCGTCTCTGAGTCTTGGGCGTATTCAGATTCAATCAATGACCGTTTTTTACTTGAATATGCAACCCATGCGATTGCGGTAAATCCTGATGATCGTCTAGAAAAGTTAGCTCAAGAGCACAACTGGGAAATTCAGGACTGGTCGATTTAATTTAAAAGCAAGAGCTTCTTGGAAAAAATAAGTTTTTAGAAGCTCTTTAATAAATTACTTAACTTTCTCTGTAGTATGCCAAATATTTGGGTCAGGGTTTTGTTGATGCCAAAGCTTAAATTGAGTCCGCCATTGTTGAAAGGGTGCCGTTAACTTAGGGCGTGGGTCATCACTTAAACTATAAGCCATGCCTTCTACTAGCCATTTGGGTTTAGTCAGCATTGCTATATTTCCCCATTCTTCGGCTTGACGGTGATGAATAAGCTCATGGGTGATGTAGAAATCTTTCCAGCCACGCGGTGCAACCAATAAACCCAAATTACCAACAGCTTTAGCGGCTGCTTTTTCCATACCAAAGGTATTTGCACATTGTGGAGTTGAGCAAAAAACCATAGTGGGTTGTTGATGAAAAGCACCTACTTTATCTTGGGTCTCTTTTAATGCCTGATTATAAAGTATCTTTGCAAGAGGCTCTGTCTTTGGATCATCTACACATATCTGACCATCACACTGTAACAATAACAGGTGATGGGCGAAAACAACACGTATCGGTTTAAACCAAATAAATGTAACTAGAACTAACACAGCTAAAGTTATGAAGCCGTATAAACCGATTTTAATTATCTTTGAATATTGATTCTTCACGATCATGAATCTTAAGTGAAAAGTATAATGATAGTAGAGAAAAGGATATATATTTACAGTATCATTTCTAATCAATATATAACTTTATTAATTAAAATAGCATGGCTAAAGACAAGCGCACTAAAAATGAAAGTAGTAGTGGTTTCTTTCAAGAGTTTATAGATCAGCTCATTACTGCTATTTTTGGTGAATTACTTATTTATATCATTGCTTTACTGTTTATGAGTGCATTTGGCGGAATTATTTTCGCTGCTATATGTTTCAGTTGGGGCGTTCTGTTTTTACTACTACCTTTTGCTGTTTTAATTTATATTCTTTTTAAAAAATATAGTCGTTAATTCAATTATTCCTGCATCATTTTAATGAGTTCTTGCATAGCTCTAGATTGAGTACGTGCAGGATGCCACACCATGCCTAATTGGCGATTCATTTCTACATCTAAATCAAGTTGCTGCATATCTTGATTCAGTAGAGTTTTTGGTAGTACTGACCAACCTAAACCAATCGACACCAACATGCGAATAGACTCAAGAGGGTTATTACTCATGGTGATTTTTGGTTTAAGCCCTTGTTTTTCAAACTCGGCTAATGTGATTTGAGCTGTGTAAGTTTGTGCAGCGGGTAATAAGCTTGGGTATTCAATTAAATCTTGTAAGGTCAGATGCTCTTTTTGTGCAAGTGGGTGAAATGGCGCAGCAACAAAAACTAAAGGATCATTCCAGATTGTAATGTAGTTAAGGCGCTCATCACCTGAAGGAGGAAGTGTTAAAAATGCTAACTCCAAATCACCAGCAAGTACTTGTTCATGGGCTTGCTCTGAATCAACAAAATGCACGTCTAAAGTAACCTGCGGAAATTGTTGAACAAAGTGTTTAAGTGGAGACGGTAAATGATGCAAGCCAATATGGTGACTCGTACCGACTTTTAAGCGGCCTTGCACCTGAGTTTGTTCATGGCTAAGCGTATGGTGGATATCTCCAAGCTCATTTAGCCAGTTTTTAACTTTTGGTAATAATGAATGTGCAGCATGAGTTGCCTGCACACCTCGGCCTGCGGACTCAAAAAGTTTTACACCAAAATATTCTTCTAAGCTGTGAATACGTTTGGTAACAGCAGGTTGAGTAATAAATAATTGATCTGCTGCCACAGAGATAGACCCTGTTTCCATAACTTTTACAAAAGCTTCAAAGGCTGCAAGATTCATAATACAACTCAACTTGGAATAGAAAAATCGAGGGGCTAAAGTTGCCGAGCCAAAATCGTATCATGCTTGCAGCAAAACGAGTGAGAAAGTTGTGAATTACCGCACTAATCTTAGCCTAAGCCGTTGTTTCTTTTTCGGCTAAGGCTGATACACGGCGATCTTTAGCTGCCCAAACTTTTTCATGGAAGAAAAAAGCAAAGGCTTGTACGGTTGGTTCGAGCATGCTTAGGGTCAAAGCCATCCAGATATTACCTGTTACAAAGTATGCAACTATCATTGCTACACTAATATGCATAATGTAATAGCTGAAGGTTTTCTTTAAGGTACGTTGATTATTTATAACGAATTTTTGGATATTAGCCATGATCATTCTCTTTAGCCGCTTTGATATTTTTAGTATAGAGATGAGAGTATAAGATTAAAAATTGATTATGCAAATGATAATCATTAACAAAAACGATTTATTAAATTTGCGATACCTCAAAGGAATTATAATTTATTCCAAAAAGTTTTCTAATTTATAAAAATGATAAATTAGATTTATGTGAAACTCTGGCTATAATCGAAGAAAGATTAGAATTACCCAGTCCAATGGAGCAAGACGACATGGCAGGCAAAACTTTATATGACAAATTGTGGGATGACCACGTTGTTTCACAGCGTGATGATGGCTCATGTTTACTTTATATTGACCGTCATTTATTGCATGAAGTGACTAGTCCACAAGCATTTGAAGGTTTGCAACTTGCAGGTCGTCAACCATGGCGTTTAAGTGCAAACGTTGCTACACCGGACCATAACGTTCCAACTTCTAAAAAAGAACGTGACCAAGGTATCGCAGGTATTGAAGATGATACGTCTCGTATTCAAGTTCAAACCTTAGATGACAACTGTAAAGCTTTTAATATTGTTGAATTCAGCATTAATGATATCCGTCAGGGTATTGTGCATGTGGTTGGTCCTGAACAGGGCTTAACTTTACCCGGCATGACAGTCGTATGTGGTGATTCACATACAGCTACTCACGGTGCTTTCGGTTGCTTGGCACATGGTATTGGAACTTCTGAAGTTGAACATGTGTTAGCAACACAATGTTTGATCCAGAAAAAATCTAAAAACATGTTAGTACGTGTAGATGGCGTATTAGGTAAAGGCGTCACACCAAAAGATGTTGTGTTGGCAATCATTGCTAAAATTGGTACTGCTGGTGGTACAGGCTATGCAATTGAATTCGGTGGTCAAGTTTTCCGTGATATGTCGATCGAAGGGCGTATGACGGTATGTAACATGGCGATTGAAGCTGGTGCACGTGTCGGTATGGTTGCAGTTGATGACAAAACTGTTGAATACGTGAAAGGCCGTAGCTACGCACCAAAAGGCGAGCAATGGGAACAAGCAGTTGCTTATTGGGACACTTTGCATTCAGATGAAGATGCAGTGTTTGATGCAATCGTTGAATTAAATGGCGCAGAGATCGAGCCACAAGTGTCTTGGGGAACTTCACCTGAGATGGTTATTCCGGTCACAGAAGCTGTACCAACTTTAGAACAAGCGAAAGATGACGTTCAACGTAATGACTGGACGCGTGCTTATCAATATATGGGCTTAAATGCAGGTCAAGCATTAGCGGATATTCAACTTGATCGTGTCTTCATTGGTTCTTGCACTAACTCTCGTATTGAAGATATTCGTGCTGCGGCTGAAGTGGTTAAAGGCCGTAAAGTAGCCTCTAGCATTAAGCAAGCCATGATTGTTCCGGGTTCAGGTTTAGTGAAACAACAGGCAGAAAAAGAAGGATTGGATAAAATCTTCTTGGAAGCTGGTTTTGAATGGCGTGAACCGGGTTGTTCAATGTGTTTAGCAATGAATGCAGATAAGTTACAACCGGGTGAACACTGCGCATCGACGTCTAACCGTAACTTCGAAGGTCGTCAAGGCAATGGTGGTCGCACTCACTTGGTGAGCCCGGCAATGGCGGCAGCGGCTGCAATCGCAGGTCACTTTGTTGATGTTCGTTCATTTTAATTCGGTCTGGAGCAAACCATGAAAGCTTATACAGTTGAACAAGGTATCGTTGCACCATTAGATCGTGCCAATGTTGATACAGATTTAATTATTCCAAAACAGTTTTTGAAATCAATCAAACGTACTGGTTTTGGCGATAACTTATTTGATGAACTTCGTTATTTAGATGAAGGTTATCCCGGACAAGATAACTCGGTACGTCCAAAAAATCCGGATTTCGTTTTGAACCAACCACGTTATCAAGGCGCAAATGTTTTAATTGCTCGTACTAACTTTGGTTGTGGCTCAAGCCGTGAGCATGCGCCTTGGGCATTAAATGAATACGGTTTCCGTACTGTTATTGCACCAAGCTTTGCTGATATTTTCTTTAATAACTGTTTTAAAAATGGCATGTTACCTGTCATTTTGTCAGAAGAAATTGTTGATCAGTTATTTAAAGAATGTGCAGCAAATGAAGGATATCAATTAACAATTGATTTAGCTGCTCAGGAAGTACGCACGCCAACAGGTGAAGCTTTTAAATTTGAAGTTGACCCATTTCGCAAGCATTGCTTGTTAAATGGCTTGGATGATATTGGTTTAACCCTTCAAAATGCCGATGCTATTCGTGCTTATGAAGAAAAAACTAAACAAGTTCGTCCTTGGGTATTCCAAGAGTTAAATTAACCTTTTGGTACATTTTAAACATAGCCATGGCGTAGTGTTCAAACTCTTGCTAACATGCTAAAGCATAAAAACACCTTAAAATTATGCACTAGATGAGGATTGGGCTTGAACAATGAAGAGGAACGTTACTCATAGCTTTTTGTTGAGCCTGTGCGCAATAACACTCAGTGCTTGTCAGAGCACGTACAATGTAGTGGATACTGTCCGTATTAAGCAGGCTGAACAAGAAAATTTGGGGCAGAATGCAGCAATATATTGTTCGGGCGCGAAGAGTTGTGAATTTGAACGACTAAATGATATTACTGTAGTGGATGCGCAAACACGACGAATTAGTAATCAGGCAATTCATCAAGGAATTGTAAGATTGCATGGTTCAGTGCTTGGTCAAACCAACAGTTTATATTTATCTGTGCCCGCTAAACAATATGAAGTGGTGATCCGTTTCTATCCGATTTCTCCAGATCGGGCAGAAACATTTCATGTGATTCACCAGTTTAATGCCAACCATCGCTATACTTTTAAAATGTACCGAGACAAATCTAACCGTTCGGGTAGTTTGCTCAATGTTTCTGTACCAGATCCATTATGTGTCGATTTAGATCAGGATGGGCGTGTAATTCGCCGTTTTTGTCGACCATTTGATGTAACAACAGGGCTAGGCGAGTTCCTTGAACAGAAAAAACTAACACCGCGGTAAATATAACGCTGCTTGTTTTTGGAAAATGGAAAAAGTTCATGTCTAAACAGATTTTAATTTTAGCTGGTGATGGTATTGGTCCTGAAATTGTTGGGGCAGCAGAAAAAGTATTAAATACAGTAAATGAAAAATTTAATTTATCTTTGACTTGGGAACATGGTCTATTGGGCGGCGCAGCAATTGATGCGCATGGTGAACCGTATCCAGCTGTAACGAGTGAACAAGCAAAAAAAGCTGATGCAATTTTATTAGGTGCGGTAGGCGGACCAAAATGGGATGCGATTGAGCGCTCTATTCGTCCTGAACGTGGTCTTTTAAAAATTCGTAGTGAACTTAACTTGTTTGCTAACTTGCGCCCAGCGATTTTATATCCGCAATTAGCAGATGCTTCTAGCTTAAAACCTGAAATTGTTGCTGGCTTAGATATTTTAATTGTTCGTGAATTGACTGGTGGTATCTATTTCGGTCAGCCACGTGGTATTCGTGAACTCGAAAACGGCGAAAAACAAGGCTATAACACAGACGTTTATTCTGAAAGCGAAATTAAGCGTATAGCAAAAGTAGCTTTTGAACTTGCAGGGTTACGTGGTGGTAAAGTTTGTTCGGTCGATAAAGCCAACGTTTTAGAAGTTACAGAACTTTGGAAGCAAACAGTTACTGATTTACAGCAAGCAAGTTATTCAAACATTCAGCTTTCACATATGTATGTCGACAATGCTGCAATGCAACTTGTACGTGCGCCTAAACAGTTTGACGTGATCGTAACGGGTAACTTATTTGGCGATATCTTGTCTGATGAAGCAGCAATGCTTACAGGTTCAATCGGTATGTTGCCATCGGCATCGTTGGATGAAAATGGCAAAGGTATGTATGAGCCTTGTCATGGTTCTGCACCTGACATCGCGGGCCAAAATGTGGCTAACCCATTAGCAACGATTCTTTCTGTTGCAATGATGCTTCGTTATACTTTCCGCGAAGAAGCTGCTGCAAAAGCAATTGAAGATGCTGTAGGTCAAGTACTTGATCAAGGCTTGCGTACAGCAGATATTATGTCTGAAGGTATGACAAAAGTTGGTACAGCTGAAATGGGGGAGGCAGTTGTCGCTGCTCTTGCTTAATCGCTAATTTACTAAAAAAACGCAGCCTAATCGCTGCGTTTTTTTGTGCCTATGTTTTAGCAGGCTTTACCTTCATATTGAATAGACTCGGCAATATCATTCTTCAGCTGAAAAATAACTTTGCAGTTGAAATTTAAATCGTAAGAATTGCCACCCAAATTTCCTGATTGTATAGCGACAGAATTACCTCTCATGTCGACATTAGTCACCATCGGGATTGGAATGTTTAATGGCCGTAAAATCGTATAGATAAGTTGATTGGATGTTTTCTGGGGAGTGTTTGCGACTTGAAAACCAAGACTTCGTAGATTGATATCTTGCCGAATGGTGTTCGATGATTTGCCTAGAAAGCCCTTTAAATATTCTTGTAAATCTATAGATTGGCGTGGATGGCTAGTACAACCGCTCACATTCATTATGATTAAACAAAGTAGGCCAATTTGATATCGGGTATCTATATTCATTTTTATCTCAATAAAAAAATTATATTTATTATTAAAGAACAATAGGTTGGATTTGAATACTTGTAAAGTAAAAAAGGAAGATTATGATAAATAGAAGGTAAATTTGTCTTGCGATTTATCATTACATTCAAATCGTTTTAATAATAATTTCATAGAAAACTTAAGGAAGAAAAGTATGAAAAAAATAGTTTTTGCTTTTTTATGCATCTTTGGAATGACTGCGGTCTATGCAGATAACTGTGATAGTGCCCGAAATACTTACGATGATATTTACTGTACAAATAAAATTTATGCGAGTGCTGATGCAGATCTGAACAAGAACTATCAAGCATTGCGCGTAAAATTAAATACGGCGCAAAAAAATATTCTTAAAAAATCTCAACTCGCGTGGATACGTCAACGTGATGCAGATTGTACAGATTCAAATAGGAATAGCGTAGACGTGCAATGTCGTTTACAGACAACGCAAGAAAGAAACCATTGGCTGCAAGAAAGATTGCGTGAATGCCAAACGGTGGGATGTAAAACCAGTCGCTTAAGTGAATAAACAACGCAATAAAAAAGCCACATCATAAAGTGGCTTTTTTGCATTCACTAATTAGCGAGCACGGTACGTAATACGACCTTTAGTGAGGTCATATGGAGTCATTTCGACTTTTACACTGTCGCCAGTAAGAATACGAATATAGTGTTTACGCATTTTACCAGAAATGTGTGCAATAACTTCGTGACCGTTTTCAAGACGTACACGGAACATCGTATTAGGAAGCGTTTCGGTGACAACGCCTTCGAACTCAATGAGTTCCTCTTTATTGGCCATAGCCTACCTGATGATCAAATTGGAAAGGCGCAAATTATAGTCAATTTATTTAAAAAAAACAAGATAGACATCCTTTTGCTAAAGCATCTGGTTAAAGTATGACTAATAAAAAAAGATGTAATTTTTTTCATAAAAGAAGAGTAATTCTGTTGTCAGTTTGGTCAATCAACGCTAATCTAAAATCATAGTTATTAGGGACTGTTAATTGCGTAAAGGTCAACAGCCCTAAATATCAATGAAGTATCTACATGGAAGGGCACTGCGTGGGTCAGCTAACAGATGCATCAGTTGTATTACGCTTTGGCTATCAAGCGATTCGTCGTGCGGGTTTGCCAACAGAAGAAATATTAACCAAAGCGGGAGTTGCTTTAAATCAGGTTGATACAAATGCACGTACACCGTTAAGTGCACAGTACGCCTTTTGGACTGCCGCTCAGGAAGTCAGTAAAGATCCAGATATCGGTCTGCATTTAGGCGAGCATTTGCCTTTGTACCGTGGTCAGGTCATTGAACATCTATTTATTAGTAGTGAAACTTTTGGTGAAGGTCTAAAACGGGCCTTGGCTTATCAGCGACTCATTAGTGATGCTTTTGATGCAAAACTAGTCATTGAGGAAGGGCGTTGTTATTTAACCAATGGCCAACAGATCGGTGCTGATAATCTTGTTAATCGACATTTCTCTGAATGTGCAATTTCGGGCATCCTTAGATTTTTTAAATTTATTACCGAAGGGCAATTTCATCCCATCTTCATCGATTTTAATTTTAGCGAAGGTGCTTCTGAGGATGAATATTTCCGAGTATATGGCTGTCCAGTCAGTTTAGGCCAAAAAGAGACACGTTTATATTTTGATCCAGCTATTCTAGATTTTCAGCTTTGGCAAGCAGAGCCTGAGTTATTGCAGTTGCATGAGCAGCTCGCGATTGAAAAATTACAGGAATTAGCTCGTTATGATTTAGTGGGTGAAGTTCGTCGCGCAATTGGTTCAACGTTGGAAAGTGGAGAAACAACCTTAGAAACGGTTGCTGCTCAGTTGAATATTACTCCACGTCGCTTACGTACTCAGCTAAGCGAAGCCAATACTAGTTTTCAGCAAATCTTGTCAGATTATCGTTGTCGATTAGCTAAAAAACTTTTGGCAAATACCAACGAGAGTGTTGAGCGTATTGTGTATTTAACTGGCTTCTCTGAACCGAGTACGTTCTACCGCGCATTTAAGCGTTGGACGAATGAGACACCGGTTGAATACCGTAAACGTAAACAACATCGGTAGAAACATACAGCATTTGGCTAAGCTTACTCAGGTAAGTTTAGCCAATGTGGTCCAAGCGGTGGCTGTGGCAAATCAAACTGCTCAGGATAATTACACTGAATAAAATAAAGACCGTCGGGTGGGGCTGTTACTCCTGCCGCTTTACGATCCTGTGCAGCAAACATTGTATCGATATGATCAATTTCATACATACCTTGACCAATTTCAAGTAAGCATCCAACAATGTTGCGAACCATATGGTGTAAAAAACCATCTGCTTCAATATCTAAAACCAAATAGCGCCCATGTTCAAATAAGCGACAATGTTTTACATGTCGAACAGGCTGATTTGATTGGCACGCTGCTGCGCGGAAGCTTTCAAAGTTATGAGTGCCTTCAAATTTACTTGCCGCTTCAATCATCTTTTTCACATCTAACTTTTGGTAAACGTGAGTAACTTGTTTATGCAGGAGTGCAGGGCGATGAGGCGTGTTATATATAATGTAGCGGTAACGTCGAGCAGTTGCTTTAAAGCGGGCATGAAAACTTTCATCCATCAGCTTAATCCACTGAATGGAAATATCTTTAGGCAGCTGACTATTTGCCCCTCTTAACCACCCCGTCTCTGGACGAATGGCATGAGTATCGAAGTGTGCCACCATATTTGTCGCATGTACTCCTGCATCGGTACGACCAGCACCATGGAGAGCTATAGGTTCATTTGCGACTTTGCTAAGCACACGTTCAATAGTTTCTTGTACGCTGGCAACGCCTGGCTGTTGTGTTTGCCAACCTCGATATTGAACTCCGCTAAATTCAATACCGACTGCATAACGTTGCATGGCTTTACCTCTATTTAATGCAAATTTTCGTTCCAATGGCTGAACCATTGTTCTGGGGTTGGGTATTTTAAATAGATTTGAAGTGCTTTTGCATAAAGATCTGCATGACTATGCGCATCACTAATGACAATTTTTGCAGTTTTGGCCCAAGCACTAATCGCATAACGTTGATCAATACCACCAAACGTCACCTGTGTCGTGAGAATCGGAACACAACCATGAGTATACAGTTCATCTAAGGTTGCCAATAATTCAGGGTTTACTGCAATATTGCCTGTACCAAAGCCTTGTAACACCAAGAAGTGTGGTGGGGCAGGAAGTAAGTGACGTAATTGCTGTACCAAGTGCTGTGTTGCAATCGGTTGCATCATCCAGTTCAAAATCTGGAATGAAGCCGCTTTTTCAATTTGAGCATCTTGTACGATCAATTCATTTTGCTGAGGCGTAAACTCAACTTCACTACTTAAACCTGAAAATGCATCGAGTTCAGTCGTATGCGTTTTTAATGCAGTTTGTGCATGGAATACTTGATGATGGAATGCAAGATATGCACCTACAGGTAGGGCAATTACTTGTTCTAATGCAAGATATAAGTTCTCAATTGCATCAGTAAATTCACGAGTATTATCACCTTGAACATTGAGTAATGGGTATTGGCTACCAGTAATCACAATATGACAGCTTTGGCCTAAAAAACGGGCTAGGGTTGCAGCACCATAACTAAGAGTATCTGTACCATGAATAACGACGAAGTGCTGATAACCTTCGAGTTGGAGCTGTTGTATACGTTGAATAAGACTTAGCCAATCGGGCGCTGTACAAGCGCTGCTATCTACAATATTTGGGGCAGCAAAACAGTCAACTGTTAAGTGGGGTGGTATAACTTTTTCAAGTTGAGGCAAGAATTGGTCATATGGCATAGGCGCTAAAGGTTCACCTACACAGCCAAAAGTACCACCCATATAAAATAAGGCAATTTTTTTCATCTTTTTCAGGCACAAAAGCAGTCATCTTTGACTGCTTATGGTAAAACGATCGGCCTTAAGAAGCTATGCGATTTAGTAGATTTTTCGCGCGTTGTTGTTGCTCTGTGTTGAATTTTTGCTCATTACTTGCCAACAAGGCATGTGCTGCTGGGTAAGCACCTAATTTGATGTATTGTTCTGCAAGTTGTAAGTCGAGCTCATTTTCATCTAACTGTTTTAATTCTGGAAATGCGTCTAGAAGTGAATCCTCTATTTGAGTTTGAGTTGCCTCTTCATTGACTGCCTTTATATGGTTTTGAGTTTCAATCTCTGGTGCTGTAACTAGCACTGGCTCATCTATCGAAAACTCAAGAGAGGCGATTGAAGTTGCTTCTAATGGCGCTTGTTCTACGAGTGTAAGTTCATCTAATGATGGAGCTTGTTCAACAGATTTTGTCTCTGAACTTGAAGGATTTAAGTCAAGGTTAAAATCTAATGCATTGACGCTATTTTCTTGAGCTGCTTTTACCTCTACTGCTTGAGCTTTTTCCTCAGTTTCATGCAGAGGTGCCAAGTCAAAAGAAAACTCTAAATCAGCTAGCTCATTTTTTTCTTGAGATGACGATACTTCTGGTACTTGCTCAGATGTTGATACTTCTGGTTCATGTACAGGTTGGCTGGTAGTTTCGGTAGCAGTAGTTTTTTCGAGTGAAAAGTTAAATTCTAAAAGTTTAACTTCAACAGCAGGTTCTTGTTTTACCGGTGTATAGTCTTTCTGCAAGTCATCAAAAGAAGCTTCAGAAGAACTTGTTGTTAACTGATCAAACTGAGCTGTAGTGTCTGGTGCATTTTTTGGTTCTTCATATGTTTGAGCTTGAGGAAAATCGATGGTATCAGATTGGCTAGATGACTCATGTTCTGTTTTTCGTAATGTCTCATATTCTTTTTGTCGAGCTTCTGCTTGAGTCACTATTTCATTTAATGCCAAGCTACGAATATGGCTAATCAGTTGTGTTATAGCAAACTCATCTTTTTGTGCAATATGAACTTCAAGTAACAATAAATAAAGCGCATGCTGAGTATTGTCTTTTTTTAACGCCTGATTGACTTGAGCTTCAGCAGCTGAATATTGCTTTTCTTGAATGAGCTGTTGAATTTTTTGATGTACAGCCTCTGGAACAGGAGTGCTTTGTGGAACAGGTGGAAGAGTATCTTCTACTACATTTACTTTGCTTTTTTCACGCGAGCTTTTACTCGATTTAGAGTTCGCTTTTTTATTGGTTTTTTTGTTTACCGTTTTAGGAGAAGTGGCCTCTTGTTTCTGGCTATTCTCGCGTTTTTTAAAAATAACAGCGACCACGAGTAATATGATGAACGGAATCACATATAACATTACTTTCCCCTTAAAAAATAAATATTTGCAATATAAAGCGAGCTAACTCCAGTTTTAACTTAATGTTTTTGTTTGTGAGTTTGTTGCTGTGCTTTTAACTGCTGTTGTAACTCTGCCAAACGTGCATTCAAAAGTTGAATACGCTGGTCTTTTAAACGTAAAGTTTGATTTAGTTTGGTTACACTCCTTTGTAATGTAACGTTTTTTTCTCTTTTTGTCATAACTTTTACTGCTAACTCAGTATTGTTTTGACTTTGTTGTGTGCTCTTTTTAGCACTTCCATGTGTAGAATTTTGACTGTTTTCAGCCACGATACTCATTTCTGCTTGTTGCAATCGGTATTTAGCTTGGCCAGAAGATGATTTTGCAGTATGCGTTATTTCAGTTTTTGATTTATTTTGCTGAGTTTTAGCGACAGGAGGGTGTGTGAGTTTTAGAGAAATTCCCTGACGTAAACGGTTTACATCACCTTGAATAAAAGCATGCTGGTTTTGTTTTTGGATATCATGCATGACCTTTGCAACTGGCTGTTTGGTTTTCGCAGCAATACGATTAGCAATACTCCATAAAGACTCATTATGTTGTACTACATATTTACCTGAAGTTACTGGTCCTTTAGATGGACTTAGGGTTTGTTTCTTTGCAGTATTTTGATTGAGATTTTTGGATGGAGTAGTCTTCTTTTGTCCTGCTAAATTTTTAACTGTTGTCTTTGGCGAAGTATGGGCATTTGACTTAGTGATAGTAGGTTTGGTTTGTGCCTGATCGGGCGCCGTACCTGTTACAACTTGTTGAGTTGCTAGAGCTGAAGCGTTTTCACTAAGTGAGGGAGTTAAATTCGTATTTAATGCAGAGGCAGTGCCAGAGCTGATATTAAGGTTTTGTTCACTATTAGAGTTTGTTGTAGTTGGGGTCGAAGTTGATGAAACATATTGGGTACTTTCTGGCAGATTTAATGCAATATCCTTCTCATTAACAACAAACTGAGGAGATAAAGTACTTTCGTTATTTTCAGTCTTTTTTATCGGAGAAGGTTTAATTACAGTTTTAATATGCTGTAAACGCGTTGCAGAGCCTTCACTGATTTTCACAACAATATTAAGTTCAGGATCATTAACAGGTCGGGACGAGGTAATCACAATAACCCCAGAACCTTGTCCATTTTGGCGTGTATAAAAATTAAGATTTCCCGGAGGCTGATGAGTTACACCCAAAGCGCTTAAATCTTCAGGAGTCGCTAAACTCACTTGTAATGTAGCGTTGGGGTCAGCTTGTTGGAAATTCATTTCTGCATATAACAAATCTCCGGGCGCAGACTGAATTTGTATAGGGTCTAATGTAATCGCATAAAGAGAAGGCGAAGACATAATGGTGAAAATGGCAATTTTTAATTTGTTATAAACAGTCATCTCAATCCATGACCTAATAAGTCGTAAAGTCGTTCAAAATTATACAATAATGAAATGTAAATAAATTGTAAAATTTTTACAAACCAGTTACGAAAAAGCCGATCTAATGTGATCGGCTTTTCGTTTTGACTGAATAATTCAGACCAAATTATGAGCTCTTGTATTCTACTAAGATACGTAACATACGGCGTAAAGGTTCAGCAGCACCCCAAAGTAACTGATCACCTACTGTGAATGCGCCTAAATATTCTTTACCCATATTAAGTTTGCGCAAACGGCCAACAGGTACAGTTAAGGTACCAGTTACAGCCACAGGTGTAAGGTCAGTCATAGACGCTTCACGAGTGTTTGGTACAACTTTCGCCCATTGGTTTGAAGTACGAATCATATCTTCGATTTCATCAAGCGGAACATCTTTTTTCAACTTGATTGTCAGTGCCTGAGAGTGACAACGCATCGCGCCAATACGGACACAGTGGCCATCGATTGGAACAATTTGTGAATTACCCAAGATCTTGTTGGTTTCAACCTGACCTTTCCACTCTTCTTTTGACTGACCGCTTTCGAGCTGTTTATCAATATAAGGAATCAACGATCCAGCTAATGGCACGCCAAAGTTAGCAGATGGGAAACCTTCGCCACGTTGTAACTCAGCAACTTGACGATCAATATCCAAAATTGCAGATTTAGGATCATCTAACAATGTTTTGGTATTGTTATATAAGTAGCCCATACCAGTAATTAGCTCACGCATGTTTTGTGCGCCAGCGCCTGATGCTGCTTGATAAGTCATAGCAGTCATCCACTCCACCAAATTGTTTTGGAAAAGTGAACCTACACCCATCAACATAAGCGATACTGTACAGTTACCACCTACGAAAGTTTTGGTGCCGTTAACCAAGCCGTCTTTAATAACGTTAAGGTTTACTGGGTCAAGAACGATGATCGCATCATCTGACATACGTAAAGTAGAGGCTGCATCAATCCAGTAGCCATCCCAACCAGTTGCTTTTAACTGTGGGAAAACTTCAGACGTATAGTCACCACCTTGACAGGTAATAATGACATCCATTTGCTTCAGACTATTAATGTCTGTAGCTTCCATAAGTGCTGGGGCAGTCTTACCACCAAATGAAGGAGCTTCACCACCTGCATTACTGGTAGAGAAATAAAATGGCTCAATATGAGCAAAATCATTCTCTTCAACCATACGTTGCATAAGGACGGAACCGACCATCCCGCGCCAACCGACCAGACCTACTTTCATGTCATTTTGCCTCGGTGCGTTAAAATTGTTAGGGGGAGTTGAGTGTATCAAAAGTGTCCACAACTGCAAGCGTTACAGAAACAAAACACCATGTTTATTGAGTAGAATATCTTGTTTATGTTACATACAAAATTGATAAAGATGACAAAAAATTTAAAAACCAAATCATCTTAAAAGAGAAAATTCAATGATTTATGTCGAAGTTCTAGCTGGTCTGGTGATTTGGTTAAGTTTCTGGTCACTTATTCCTCGTGATGAGTGGTGGTTTCGTGGCGCCGATTTTCCTCGCTTGCAGATTCTATTTGTTGGTCTATTAGCCTTTGTTGGTATGCTGTTTTGGCCTGGCGAATGGAATCTATGGCGTGAAATAGTGCTTGCTGTGCTTATGGCGGCCATCGCCTATCAGCTTAAAATGGTTTTGCCTTATACCTTGCTCTGGAAAAAACAGGTTAAACAGGTCAAATCATCCCAGTTAGACCCACAAAAGCAGATTTCCTTAATTGTATCGAATGTTCTAACCCCAAATGATAAATATTATTTACTTGTTGAGCAGATCAGGACATTAAAACCAGATTTGTTGCTTACATTGGAAAGTGATAAGACTTGGGAAAATGCTTTAAAAGAAATTGAAGAAGATTATCCTTATCGCGTTCCCGTGCCTTTAGATAATTTATACGGCATGCATTTATATAGTCGATTACCTATATCGAATACTGAAGTTAAATTTATTTTAAGTGATGAAATTCCTTCTATTCATACTACTGTGACCTTACGATCTGGTATGCCAGTTCAACTCTATTGTTTACATCCGAAGCCACCGAGTCCAACCGAGGCGAAAGATTCGACTTTACGTGATGCAGAGCTTTTAATTGTTGGCGACCAGATTAAAGACTTAGATGAAAGCTGTATTGTGATGGGAGATTTAAACGATGTAGCGTGGTCACGAACTACGCGGTTGTTCCAGCGGATTAGTGGGTTACTTGACCCACGAGTTGGGCGACATTTTATTAATACGTTTCATGCAGATTACCCATTGCTACGTTGGTCTTTAGATCATATTTTTCATAGTACTGATTTTGGTTTAGTTAAAATGCAGCGTTTACCACATATTGGATCTGATCATTTTCCTGTATATGTTGTTTTGCAGACTGGCCGAATATTTGAACATATTCAAGAGGAATTAGAACAAACTCAAACCGATGAAGAAGAGGCTCAAAGCGCCATACAAGAAGGGATTGCAAAGGCTGAAAAAGAAGAAAAAATTGTGACTGATAAAATTGCACAGCCTTATAAATAAAAAGAATATAAAAATTGATGTAAGCAATATCGTACAGAGATTTGAGTCTAGGGCGAATAGGCAGGGGGGGATAAAAACCTTATTCTACATTCATCGGCACACGGAAACGGGAATGGACGATCCCACGTAAGGATACACAAAGCTGATATGGAATAGCATCACGGATTAGATGTTGGAACGGAAACGATAAAAATAACGATTAACCTGAAAGCACAACCTCATTTACCCGAGTTTTGCAGGACGCAGAACTCGGGTTAATATTTTATATATACCATATTTAATTTATCGTAAAAAAAGAAATATTTTTAAGCTAATCTTAATTTTAAAATCTATCTAATTATAGGTAAGCGCCCATAAGTGCTCGTCTATATCTGAGTAATTTTCAGTGAAAATAGATACAATTTTTTTTTCAGATAAGTTTCTGTTTTTATAGATTATTGATGAATAAATATGGGTTTTCATCTGTTTAGAGATAAATTGGGGTTGTTTAATTAGCAAATCTCAATAGAATGTGCCGATCGTTGACATGTTGGATCGTCAACAGGCATTGTTGTTTATCTCGTCAGATCGGCGAGTTGTGATTTGTTTGTGCATTTAAATTTCTGTTTGGAAATTACTGTACATATTGAGGTTTCACTCTTAGTTAGTGGTCTTCTCCCTCTCATATTTGATACTTTGCGGTGCATAAGGATTGTCTTATGAAGAATTTTAAATTTAGCCTTGCTTGGCAAATTTTAATTGCTTTAATCCTAGGGATAGTTGTCGGGGCTGTTTTACATAACCAGCCTGAAATCAAAGACAGTATTGTAACTAATGTTCTTACGCCACTTGGTAAGATTTTCATTAGCCTGATTAAAATGATTGTTATTCCAATCGTTTTCTCTACCTTAATTTTAGGTATTGCAGGTGTTGGCAGTACGAAAAGTTTAGGGCGACTTGGTTTTAAAACCATTCTCTATTTTGAAATTATTACCACTATTGCTATTTTGGTGGGCTTAGTTGCAGCGAATATCTTCCATCCAGGTTCAGGCATTGATATGTCTCAACTGGTTCAAACTGATATTTCTCAATATAAGCATACAACTGAAGAAGTTCAGTCACAGTCTCATGGCATCATGCAGACAATATTATCGCTTATCCCAACGAACATTATTAGTTCAATGGCGCATGGCGAAATGTTACCTGTGATTTTCTTTGCTGTGTTATTTGGTATTGGTTTGTCTTCATTACCAGCAACAACTAAAGATCCATTATTAAACGTATTTCATGCTGTATCGGAAACAATGTTCCGTGTAACGCATATCATCATGAAATATGCACCAGTGGGTGTGTTTGGTTTGATTGCAGTAACGGTTGCAAACTTCGGTTTCGCTTCGCTTATCCCTTTAGGCAAGTTAGTCGTGTTGGTATATGGCGCGATCTTATTCTTTGCTTTGGTGGTACTTGGTTTAACTGCAAAAATGTTCAGCATCAATATCTTTACTTTGTTTAAGATTTTGAAAGATGAATTAATTTTGGCATATTCAACTGCAAGCTCTGAAACAGTTTTACCGCGTATTATGCAAAAGATGGAAGCTTATGGCGCGCCTAAAGCAATTTCTAGTTTTGTAATCCCAACAGGTTATTCATTTAACCTTGACGGTTCTACGCTTTACCAAAGTATCGCGGCAATCTTTATTGCACAGCTTTACGGTATTGAAATGTCAATTAGCCAACAGGTCATTTTAGTTGTAACTTTAATGATTACTTCTAAAGGTATTGCGGGTGTTCCTGGCGTATCGTTTGTTGTGTTATTAGCAACATTAGGTAGTGTTGGTATTCCTGTAGAAGGCTTGGCATTTATTGCTGGTGTTGACCGTATCATGGATATGGCACGTACCGCATTGAACGTTGTAGGTAATGCACTTGCAGTACTTGTGATTAGTAAATGGGAAAAACAATACGACTATGAAAAAGCAGCAGCTTATGAAGCATCGCTTAAATAAAGCTGACTTTTAATTGTTGTAATAAAAACCCGCGTTGATCGCGGGTTTTTTTATGAGGTTATTTCAGTACAGATTCATATAACGCCAGTGTCTGATCACACATGTCTTTCAAGCTAAACATGGTAACAGGGGCAACGACCTGAGGTTGTTCAATATGCTGTTCCACTGTTTCCAGTAAAGCCTTTTCATTTCCTACTTCAACAAGACCTTGTGGATAGACATTCGATAAAATCTCGGCCACGCCTCCACGGTTCCAGCCAATGACTGGAGTACCGACTGAAAGCGCTTCTAATGCTGTTCTACCGAATGTTTCTGCCTGATTGGATAGAGAGAGCACAATATCGCTAAAAGCGAGCCATTCGCGAATATCTGAGCGATGACCTACAAAGGTAATTTTATCTGCGAGTCCTTTACTTTGAATGGTACTCTGCAACTCACTTAAATAGGCCTGTTTTTTTGCATCGGCACCACCAACAACCACAGCATGTAGCTGAGGATATTGTTCACCTAGTTTTTGCATCAATTCAATTAAACTTTCATGTCCTTTTAAACGTGTAATACGCCCAGGTAAGCAAAGCAAAAACTTATTTTCGAGTTCAGGAAAGTCATTAAAAACTTGATTAAACCACTGTGCTGATGGTTGATAATTATGTGGAAACGCGGCTGGGTCAATTCCTCGATAAATCCGAACAATATCTTGGTGAGGGCAGTTTTTATAATGGTCAGTGATGTATTTAATTACACTGTCTGAAACAGCAATCACTTTTTCGGCCTGCGTCATAATTGCACTATAACGATTGACTGAATAAAAGCCATGCACCGTGCTAATGAGGTGAGGGCGTTTGTTCGCAGGTATTTTTCTTAAAGCAAAGTGAGTCAGCCAAGCAGGTACACGTGAACGTACATGAACAATATCTGGTTGATGCTGTTCAATCAGCTGGCGTAATGGGCGGATTTGCCACAAGCTTGAAAGTGATTTTTTATGAATGGGTAGCGTTAAGTGAGTAGAGCCTTCAGCTTCGAGCTGTGAGACCAAACGGCCACCATTTGAAACAACCAATGATTGGTGGCCTTGTGCAACGAGCGCACGTGCAATTTCTAGTGTGCCGCGTTCTACGCCACCGCTGTTGAGTTCTGGGAGAAGTTGCATCACTTTCATTGTTTTTTGCCTTTAGGTTGTAGCAAAGCGGGATCTTACGATTTTGAAGTCGAAATTTAGAGATTAACCTTCGGTTCGACCTACTTTTGTTTTGGCAAAAGTAGGCAAAACCATTCTCATCCACAAAACCTGTTCACTGCTTGTGTATATCAAATTATATCGCAGAAACAGTATCTTCACTGATTTTGGGCAGGTTGTGGATGATGTTCCCGCGAGTCATATAAATAATGTTGTGCTTACTATCAATTTAAAATTATCACAGCTTTATCTTAATAGATCTCTTCATACCCCTCAGGACGTGTCTTAAATCGACGGTGGAACCACATATATTGAGTCGGTGCGATGCGAAGTTGATTTTCAATAATTTTATTGACGCGTGTTGCATCATCGACTTCATCTTCACTTGGCATATTGTCGACCGCAGGTTCAATTAGAACGTGATATTTCGGGTTCTCAATGTCTCCATGGCGATAGAAATATAAAGGCACGGCGACTGCTTTTGAGATTTTTAATAAGCGGCGGTGTGCAGTTACTGTGGCAGCAGGTACGCCGAAAAACGGTGCCATAACACCTTGTTTAAGTCCAAAGTCTTGGTCGGGGCTATACCAAATTGCATCGCCATCTTTAAGGTGACGAATTAAACCACGCATATCATCATGGTCGATTTGTGCTTTATAAATTGTGCCACGGCAACGATAAATGAGCATATCGAGTAATGGGTTATTTTGAGGTCGATAGACAACATCGGGTTCAAAATATTGCGCACAAACATAGCCGCCTGCATCAAGAAGTGTGCTGTGAGTCCCCAGTAATAAAACACCTTTGCCTTGAGCTTGAGCATTGGTAATGTGCTCTAAACCTTCAATCGTGACTCGGTTTTTAAACCAGCGTGGGCTATACCATGCATTTAAGGTTTCAAATACTCCAAGCATCATATCGACGAAAACTTGTTGAGCTTGTTGTTGAACCTTATCGGCAGACCATTCAGGAAAGCAGACTTCTAAATTACGAATAGTGGTTTTACGGCGTGATTTTAAATATTTCCAAGCTAGATGAGCTACGCCATGCGCCAGACGCAATTGTATGGCCCAAGGTAAAATAGCCAAAAGCATTAAAAAGACAATAGCAATCCAAACACCCCAATATTTAGGCAATAAAAAGGACCATTGAAATTCACCGGGCGTATAAGGCTGCTTTTGGCTCATAACGATATAAAGAGTTCAAAAAGTTAAAACAGGCAAAAGTGTATCACGAACTGAATTTATCGTCGTAATACACTGTTCAATTGAGTGTTAAGAGAGGATGAAATAAGAAGCTTGAGTTATCGGCGATTTTCTAAAAGAATTTTAACAGCGAGTCCTGCTAATACTGTTCCCATGAGCCAGCGTTGTATATTTGCCCAAAGAGGTTTTTGTTGTAGAAAAAGGGCAATGCTACCCGCAGAAAGTACAATAAGCGCATTTACTGAAACGCTGACAAAAATTTGAATCGTACCGAGTTGAATTGATTGCCATAAAATACTGCCTTGTTGTGGATGAATAAACTGTGGCAGTAAAGATAAATACATAATGGCAATTTTCGGATTAAGCAGGTTAGTCGCAAAACCCATTAAAAAAAGTTTAGCTGGGGAGTCTACTGATAAATCTTTTACATTGAAAATAGGAGCGGCATTTGGACGCAGGGCTTTCCATGCAAGCCAGAGTAAATAAATCGCGCCAGCAATACGAATCGTGTCGTAAGCATAAGGAACAGCTACAATTAACGCCGTAATACCAAAAGATGCGCAAAGCATATAAAAGATAAAGCCTACAGCTACGCCACCTAAAGAGATAAATCCAGCGGTTTTCCCTTGGCAAATTGATCGGGAAATAAGATAAATCATATTGGGACCAGGAGTGAGTACCATCGCCAAACAAATTAGTCCAAATGCTAAAATTTGAGAAAGCTCCAGCATGCCAAAACACTCCAATATTATTATGCTGTTAGATATAACATAATTATTTTTATAAGTCCTATATTCAAGCACAAGGCTATTTTAAAATACTAAAAATAGCCAAGATATAATCCATGATAGGAATGTGATTTATAAGCTTTAAGTTTTTAAAAGCTTATATTCACAATATAAAAAAAAGAGCCTGCTTAATTTAAGAAGGCTCTTTTTTTAGAGGCTTTTTAGGAAAGTAAAATGAATTAGTTTCCTTTACTCATTTGTTCAAGCACGTCCCAACGTTCCAATTTTTCAAGCAGTAATTCTTCAATTTCTGCTAGGCGTTGGCTTGCTTGGGTCGCAGCATCTGCATCTTTAACAAACCATGAACCATCTGCAAGTTTCTCAGAAAGTTCTGCTTGTTCCTTTTCTAAGTTTTCAATTTCAGCGGGTAATTGTTCAAGTTCACGCTGATCTTTATAACTCAGTTTGACCTTTTTAACGGTACTTTGGGCAGCAGCTTTTTCCGCTTCAGCTTTCGCCTGAGCTTTTTTAACATCAGATTTTTGATCGACTACTTTGTCATCTGGACGTTGCTGCAAATAGTCTTGGTAGCCACCGATGTATTCTGCAATATTGCCTTTACCATCAAATACCCACGTAGATGTTACTACGTTATCCATAAATGCACGGTCATGGCTAATGAGTAGCAATGTGCCTTTGTAATCAGACAACATTTCTTCTAGAAGCTCAAGGGTCACCATATCCAAGTCATTGGTTGGCTCATCCATTACAATTAGATTCGACGGTTTGAGTAGCAATTTAGCCAGTAAGATTCGATTTCGTTCACCACCAGAAAGTGCCTTTACCGGAGTACGGGCACGTTCAGGTGAAAATAAGAAGTCTTGAAGGTAGCTGTAAATATGACGACGGTTGCCATTTACATCAACGAAGTCAGAGCCTTCTGAAACGTTTGCCATTACCGTTTTTTCAAGGTCTAAGGCATTACGTAATTGGTCAAAATAGGCAACTTCTAACTGTGTACCTGTTTTAACTGAACCGCCATGTTCGATTTCACCTAAAATGGCTTTAATCAACGTCGTTTTACCAACGCCGTTATCACCTACCAAGCCAATACGATCACCACGCATGACAAGGGTAGAGAAATCTTTGATCAGTAAATTATCATCGTAAGCGACACTTAAATGTTCGATATCAAATACTAATTTACCTGAACGATTCGCATCTTGAGTTGCCATACTCACTTTGCCTTGTTGTGAGCGGCGTGCTTTCGATTCTTCACGTAAAGCTTTTAAAGCACGAACACGGCCTTCATTACGGGTACGACGTGCTTTAATACCTTGGCGAATCCAAGCCTCTTCTTCAGCTAACTTTTTATCAAATAAAGCATTCTGTTTTTCTTCTGCTTCCATTTGCTGAGCTTTTAGCTCTAAATAGCGAGAATAATTGCCTTCATAACCTCGTAGAATACCGCGGTCGAGTTCCACAATTCGAGTTGCAATGCTATCTACAAAAGAACGGTCATGCGAAATAAATAGAAGCGTTAAATTATTTTGATCTAATAAAAACTTTTCTAACCATTCAATACTTTCAACATCTAAATGGTTTGTTGGTTCGTCTAGAAGTAATACGTCTGGCTGTGTTAAAAGAGCGCGAGCCAATAAAACACGGCGTTTACGTCCACCTGAAAGGTCTGCTAAGTCTGCATTTGGATCAAGCCCCATTTTACTTAAAAGAGCATTTACCTTATTTTCTAATGCCCAACCATCTAGTTGGTCTAGCTTATGCTGAAGATTACCCATGCGATCACAGGCTTCCATATCTCCTAACATACAAGCGTCGGTTGCTTCATGATAAGCTCTGAGTACTTCAGAAGCTTCGCCTGCACCATCAGCCACAATGTCAGCTACTTTGCCAGAGTCCATTGGAACGTCTTGGGCTAACATTGAAACAGTTAGACCATTTTGAATGGAAACTTCACCAGAATCTGGTAATAGGCTTCCCTCGATCAGTTTAAGTAAAGTAGACTTACCTTCACCATTACGCCCAATTAAACAGACTCGTTCGCCACGTTCTAGATTAAAGTTCGCGCCATCGAGTAGGGCAGGTCCGCCAAAAGCAAGTTGGACATCCCTTAGGGTAATATAGGCCATAATGTTTTCCAGAATCTCAAATGAGGATTTAAATGACTAAACCACCATATCATGATGATCAAGCGTCATTGTCCGCACCCATTGAAGATTTGCAAGTGCGAATTACATTTTTGGATGATTTAGTTGAAGAATTAAATCAACAACTCGCTATTCAGACCCAAGAAATAGCTGATTTAAAAAAACAAATGCAATTTCTTTATCAACGTGTGGAATCATCGGATTTATCGGAAGGTATTGCACCTTTTGACCCATTAACCAATAAACCTCCTCACTATTAATAAAATGGCAAGTTCAATGCTTGCCATTTTATTAGGGAATATCTTCAATTTTACTTAAAAACCATGTAATACGATTTTCCCTTTTGTTGTACCGGTTTCAATTTGCTGATGAACTCGTTTTAAATTTTCAGCATTAATTGGACTTATAACCTCGGTTACGGTCGTCTTGATTTTTCCTTCGTCAACCAGTTTGCTGATTTCATTTAATAGTTCACTTTGTTTTTGCATATCTTCGGTCTGGAACAGTGAACGTGTAAACATAAATTCCCAATGCACCGATACAGACTTCGATTTAAAAGGCTTAATATCTAACTGTGCAGGATCATCAATTAAGCCAAAATGACCTTGTGGTGCAATCAACTCTACGATATCTGATAAATGCTGATCTGTTTGAGTCGTTGAGAATACATATAAAGGTGCAGTTAAGCCTAATTGCTTGATTTGGGCTGCTAAAGGCTCTCGATGATCTAATACATAGTCAGCACCAAGTTGCTTAACCCATTCTTTAGTTTCTGCTCGTGAAGCTGTTGCAATAATTGTTAGGTTAGTCAACTGTTTAAGAAGTTGAATTGTGATTGAGCCTACACCACCAGCTCCGCCAATTACTAATATTGATGTATTTTCTGGGGCAACTTTAGGTACTTGTAACCGATCAAATAACATTTCCCATGCTGTGATAGCAGTTAAAGGAAGAGCAGCAGCTTCAGTTGCTTCTAAAGTTTTTGGTTTATGACCAACAATACGTTCATCAACCAACTGTGACTCACTATTACTGCCTTGGCGATTGAGTGCACCTGCATACCAGACGGCATCTCCAACTTTAAATTGCGAGACTTGATCTCCAATCGCTTCAACGATGCCTACCGCATCCCAACCAAGAGTTTTCCACTGATTATTTTCTGGATTTACATTGTTGCGAATTTTTGTATCAACCGGATTAACTGAAATCGCTTGAATACGAACAAGTAAATCACGACCTTCTGCAACGGGAGTGTCGAGTTCAATATCAACGAGTACTTCTGGTGACGTAATGGAACCTGCTTTTTGATATGCCACAGCTTTCATAATAATAATTCCTCTTGTTGAGAGTTTGATCATAACGTAAGCTTAAATTTAGTGACTACAGACAAATAACGCTCATAGTGTCAAAAAGGATACTGTAAAATGGCAAAACTACGACATTCAAGTTTTGATTGCTCTCCAGGTTGTTCAGTGGAGGCGGCCATTAGTTTGATTGACGGAAAGTGGAAATGCGTCATTCTTTGGCATTTATTTAATGAAGGTACCTTACGGTTTAATGAAATTCGAAAGCGTGTTCCGAGCATTACCCAAAGAATGCTGACAAATCAGTTACGTGAGTTAGAGCAAGACGGAATTATTCATCGGGAAGTTTACCCTCAGGTCCCACCTAAAGTGGAATATTGCCTGACCGAATTAGGGCAAAGTCTTGAGCAAATTTTATTTGCTTTAAAACTGTGGGGTGATGCCCATATCGACCGATTTGGAAAGTTGACGCTTGTTAAGGATGGTCAGAACTCTTAACTATATTTGAGTGACAACATGGCAATTTGCACCGTGAAATACTGATATTTTGGGTCTTGCGATCTTATCGAGCATTATTTTTCTGATGTAACTTGCGTTTTCTGGTCAGCTTATGCAACTCTAATAAAAGAGATTAATAGGTTTTGCTATGGACAATATGGGAATTTGGGTTACCGTTATCATTGTTCTTTTCGTACTAGGCTCCATTTTTGGTTTAAGAGTGAGCCCACGTGAAAAGGCACTTGGTATTATGCGTGATAAAGCCCGAAAAATAGGGTTACATCCACGTGTAATTGTTGCACCTGAATGGACACATGTTCCAATGGCTACTGAAAAACGTGCCAGCATGGTTGCTTATTATAGTGTATTGATTCCTGATGCCCGTTTATCCTTAATGCGTGCTCGCGTTATAGATGGCAAGTTAAAAGTGGTTCAGGGCGATGAGAAATTTAATGATTCTCCCATTGCATTAAAAGGGATTTATGCTATTGATATGCAGGCAAACTGTGTAGGGCTTTATTGGGATGAGGAATCAGACCTAAGAGCAACACAATTAGATGAGATGAAGGCTTATCTGTTGACCTTGGCTAAAGCCTAATTTTTAAATTTATTGGTATAGGAATAACATTTTATATGGCGAATACCTCGCGCTCTGCATCTCAAAGCACAGCATCTACTGCACCTGCTGCACATAAACGTGCCTTAGTGATTGTGGAGTCGCCTGCCAAAGCGAAAACCATCAATAAATATTTGGGTTCGCAATTCATTGTAAAGTCTTCTGTAGGTCACGTACGTGACTTGCCAACAGGCGGCAGTAAATCAACAGAGAAAAAGCCGGCTGCCCGAACTAAACTCACCGAAGCCGAAAAAGAACAAAAAGCTAGTCAGGCTTTAGTTAATCGTATGGGCGTTGATCCTGAGCATGGTTGGGAAGCTCATTACGAAGTTCTGCCTGGTAAAGAAAATGTTGTAGCTGAACTCAAAAAACTCGCCAAAGATGCCGATGCAATCTATCTCGCAACGGACTTGGATAGAGAAGGGGAAGCCATTGCTTGGCACCTAAGAGAAGTGATTGGTGGTGATGACAGCCGTTATCACCGCGTGGTATTTAACGAAATTACTAAAAATGCCATTCAAGAAGCATTTAAACAGCCAACACGTCTAGATTTAAACCGTGTAAATGCTCAGCAAGCACGCCGTTTCTTAGACCGTGTTGTGGGCTTTATGGTTTCGCCATTACTTTGGGAAAAAATTGCCCGTGGTTTATCAGCTGGACGTGTGCAGTCAGTAGCAGTGAAACTGGTTGTAGAACGTGAGCGAGAAATTCGTGCT
Organism: Acinetobacter sp. ACIN00229; assembly: GCF_016106645.1. Taxonomy (NCBI): domain Bacteria; kingdom Pseudomonadati; phylum Pseudomonadota; class Gammaproteobacteria; order Moraxellales; family Moraxellaceae; genus Acinetobacter; species Acinetobacter sp. ACIN00229. Next base: position 187,833 of record NZ_JADWOM010000006.1, on the reverse strand, counting down.
TTTATTCCAGAAGAATATTGGCAAGTTTTTGCAGATACCCAAGCGAAAAAAGATGAGATTCGTCTTGAGGCATTTAGACAGGCTGGTAAAACCCTTAAACTGAAAAATAAAGCTGAAACTGATGCTTTATTAGATGTTTTAAAAGGTGCTGAATATAAAGTTGCACAGCGTGAAGATAAACCAACTAAGGTTAATCCAAGCGCACCTTACATTACTTCAACTCTGCAACAGGCTGCGAGTACACGGTTAGGCTTTTCTGTGAAGAAAACCATGATGTTGGCTCAGCGTTTATATGAAGCTGGTTTTATTACCTATATGCGTACTGACTCAACTTTCTTGAGTGATGATGCAGTAAGCATGGTACGTGCGCATATTGAAAGCCAATATGGTGAAAAATATTTACCAGCAAAGCCAAACCGCTATGGGAACAAAGCGGGTGCTCAAGAAGCCCATGAGGCGATTCGTCCATCAAATGTTGCACTTACAGGTGATCAGCTTGCAGGTGTAGAGCGTGATGCTCAACGTCTATATGATTTGATCTGGCGTCAGTTTGTTGCGTGTCAAATGACCCCAGCAGAATATTTGTCTTCTACTTTGATTGTTGAAGCAGCGAATGTTGAGCTAAAGGCGAAAGGCCGTACGCTTGTATTTGAAGGCTTTACTAAAGTACGTGGAGCGAATAAGTCAGATGACGATATTATTTTACCTGCTATTAAAGTAGGCGAAATTTTAAAGTTAGAAAAGTTAGATCCAAGTCAGCACTTTACTAAACCACCTGCACGTTTTACTGAAGCATCTTTAGTTAAAGAGCTTGAAAAACGTAGTATTGGTCGTCCTTCGACTTATGCAGCGATTATTTCTACTATTCAGGAACGTGGTTACGTTAAGTTAGAAAACCGTCGTCTTTTCGCCGAAAAAATGGGTGAGATTGTGACGGATCGTCTGGATGAAAGTTTTAATAACTTGATGAACTATGCGTTTACGGCAGACCTTGAAGGACAGCTTGATAAAGTTGCAACAGGCGAGCGTAACTGGAAAGAGTTACTCGATACTTTCTACGGCGACTTTAAGAAACGTCTTACTAATGCTCAAGGCGAGCATGGCATGCGCCGTAATCAACCAGTTGAAGTACCAGCTGTACATTGCCCTGAATGCTCACGTCCAATGCAGATTCGTACGGGTACAACTGGTGTATTCTTAGGATGTTCTGGCTATAACTTGCCGCCTAAAGAGCGTTGTAAGGGTACATTGAACTTAACACCTGTTGAGTCTTTAGCTGCGTTATCTGATGATGATGGTGCTGAAACTGCTGACTTGATGTCAAAGCATCGCTGTGCAAAATGTGGCACTGCCATGGACAGCTATGTGATTGATGGTGGTCGTAAATTACACATATGTGGTAATAACCCTGACTGCGATGGTTTTGAGCTTGAAGAAGGTGAGTTCAAGATTAAGGGTTATGATGGGCCAACGATCCCATGTGATAAATGTGATGGTGAAATGCAGCTTAAGACTGGTCGTTTTGGCCCGTATTTCGCTTGTACAAGCTGTGACAATACCCGTAAGGTCTTGAAAAGTGGTCAACCTGCACCTCCACGTGTAGAACCGATCAAGATGGAACATTTACGTTCAGCGAAACATGATGACTTCTTTGTGTTGCGTGACGGTGCAGCTGGCTTATTCTTGGCAGCGAGTAAATTCCCGAAAATTCGTGAAACACGTGCACCAAAAGTTGCAGAGTTACGTAGTGTGGCAGCTCAGCTTGATCCAAAATATCAATTTATTTTACAAGCGCCAGATGTAGACCCTGAAGGTAATCCAACAATTGTGAAATTCAGTCGTAAGAATCAATCACAATATGTCGGTTCAGAAACCCCAGAAGGTAAACAAACTAAATGGAGCCTAGTTTACCAAGATGGTAAATGGGTTGAGGGCTAATCAAGTCCACCATAAAAAATGCTAGCTCAGCTAGCATTTTTTATGTCTAAAACAATAAAAGAAAATTTTAATTTTATGGGGAATAAGAATGTGGAAAAACATTCGGGTCTTATGTTTATTAATTATTTTATTGATTGTTGCTGTTCAAGCATGGCGAGATCAAAATCAAGATTGGAATCGACCAGTTGTAGTCGTTTTACATCCTATTAATACAGATGGTTTAGAGACAACACAGGCCTATATTCATCAGTTGAAAAACGAAGATTTTTGGGCAATTAACAGCTATTTAAGTGAGTGGTCACAGCATTATCGTGGGCAATCAGGAAACTTTATAATTCGCTTAGGACAACAGTTGCAGCAACGACCGCCCGAGGTTCCTCAAAATGCCAATATTTTGCATGTTATGTGGTGGAGCTTAAAATTTCGTTTCTATGCATGGCGACAAAAACAACCCGAAGACAGTGGAGCATCACTCAAACTTTATTTAAATTATTATGATCCCAATTACCAAAAAGTTTTGATCCATTCGACTGCTTTAGAAAAAGGTCGTATTGGTAGTGTGAATTTATTTGCGACTAAAACACAAGCTCCACAAAATCAGGTCGTGATTGTTCATGAGCTATTACATGGCTTTGGGGCACAAGACAAATATGATTTAAAAACAGGACAACCTATTTACCCTTTAGGTTATGCCCAACCTGAAAAAGTACCTCTATATCCACAGACTGATGCCGAAATCATGGGTGGTCGAACGGCTTTGTCCGAGCAGAGTAGTAAAATGCCGAATGGCTTACATGAAACAATAATAGGTTTACCTACAGCTCAAGAAATTGGTTGGGTAAAATAAAACTGTGGATAAATACTGCTTTATCCACATCAATTGTTAAGAAACGATGCAGATTTTATACAGACAAAAAATGTGAAGTGCATCACTATTATTAGGTAGATGAAATTCTAATACCTGATAATAAGAGTAGCCATGATCATGATGAAAACTGTAGGTAATGATTTAGTACGTAATCAGTTACATGCTGACCGTAAATGGTATTTGATATTGGGCTTTGTGCTTATTGGTTTTGGCCTGATTTTATTTAGTTCATTACCATTTGCGACCTTTTCTGTCGTTTTTTTATTTGGAATACTCATGATGGTCGGCGGTGTTTTGCATCTCGTCGCGGCTATGAGTGTTTTTAAAGGCGCAAGCCGATGGTTATGGGCACTGTTTGGTGTACTTTATTTAATGGCTGGTTATTATGCGTTTTCTACTCCAGTCACTACAGCAGTAGTGCTGACAAGTCTATTATCTATAGCGCTGATCATTGCTGGTGCTATACGTACTATAAATGCAATTTTACTTAAGCCAATTACTGGATGGGGCTGGACCCTGTTTTCAGGGTTATTGACGCTCGCTACAGGTATTTTAATTTTAGTTTCTAAAGATTCACCTTTCTGGGTATTAGGAATGTTCCTTGCTATTGATATTTTATTTCAGGGAATTAACTTTCTAGGTTTGGCTTCAGCTATTAAGCATCTTCCTTCTAGTTCAAAAACAGTATCTTAAAAAATAATATTCGACCAAAGAGCACTTTAAGTGCTCTTTTTGTTTTTAGGATAGGCAGACCCATCTGTTGCCTCGGTCTGTTAAACTATGTCTTGGTGTTTTAGCGATATGTGTTATGAGTCTTGCAAAATTAATTAATGAACTAAATGCTCAGCAAAAAAAAGCAGCTACTACGTCTGCGCAAAACTGTTTAGTTTTGGCGGGCGCTGGTTGTGGCAAGACTAAAACCATTGTTGCTCGTGCAGCTTATTTAATTGATCAAGGTTTACCAGCGAACCAAATCCAGATTTTAACGTTTACGCGCCGTGCTGCGAGTGAAATTGTTGCGAGAGTAGAACAACATGTGGGAGCACAGGCAAAGGGTCTGCGAGCTTCAACTTTTCATACTTTTTGTATGTATTTGCTACGCCGTAATCCGCAAGCTTTTGGGTTAAATCAATTTAGTATTATTGATCGTGATGATCAGTTGCTTATGTTCCGCTTATTGAGAGGTAAAGATAAAGATAATGTCTTGCCTAAAGCCGCAGAGCTGTGTGATTTATATTCTTATGCGAGAAATACTCAAACAAAGCTTTCTGAAGCATTAATCAAACAGCTTCCAGATGCATATGAGCATAAGACTCAAATTGCAGATTTAATGAAAACCTATGAGCAGCGTAAACGAGAGCGTAATTTTTTAGATTACGACGATATCTTGTCAATTGTGGCTGTCCATTTACAAAATTCAGAAGCCTTAACGAATTGGGTAGCAGGTTTTTGTCAGACATTACTAGTTGATGAAATGCAAGATACCAATCCTTTGCAATGGGCTTTATTGCAACCATTGATTGGCAAAGTGAAGCTGTTTTGTGTTGGCGATGATGCCCAGTCGATTTATGGTTTTCGCGGTGCAGACTTTGAAAATATCCATTCTTTTAAAGAACGGATACCTGACGCAGTTATTCATACACTGGATTTAAATTATCGTTCGACTCAAGAAATTTTGGATTTATCAAACTGGTTGTTGGCGCATAGCCCAATTGATTATCACAAACAGCTGCAAGCTCATCGTGGGCAAGGGCAAAAGCCTCAGCTGCACCTATTTGGTAATGAGTATGAAGAAGCAAACTGGATTGCACAGGACTTAATAACGCGACATCAGCAAGGTGCAAGCTGGTACGACCATATGGTTTTGGTCCGTTCTGGCTATAGTGCACGATATCTGGAAGGGGCTTTCATTGCTGCGGAAGTACCTTATCGTTTTATTGGTGGGGTAAAACTTCTTGAATCTGCACACGTGAAAGACGTGCTTAGCTTGCTACGTATTGTGAGCAATCCTCACGATGATTTGGCGTGGATGCGTTTTTTAACCTTGTGGGATGGTATTGGTGACGTTGGTGCAAGTAAGCTCGCGCAAGAGTTGATGGGAATTGTTGACGTTGAAGAGCGCTGCAACCGTCTAGAACGTCATGGGAAAGTCCCTTTACAAGCGATTTTAATTTTAAAACAGCTAGATGTATTACAGCAGCATGTGGAAGCAAGCATTGGCTTGGCACTCGATGCTTTAGGTGAACAACTAGAGCAAAATTATAAAACTAAAGATTGGTCACGCCGATTAAAAGACTTTGACTTGGTTAAGCAACTTGCGCGTAAACATGCATCTTTAGGTGAGTTCCTCGAAGAATATGTTCTTGAACCCATTTCAGTTTCTGAAATTGAGAAAGCCGCTGATCAGGATTTAGTGACGTTAATTACGATTCATTCCGCTAAAGGTGCTGAACAGAAAGTTTGCTATGTACCTCATGTATCGCCAAATCAATATCCTTATGCAAGGGCACAGGGCGATTTTGATGATGTCGAAGAAGAGCGCCGCGTATTGTATGTTGCATTAACACGTGCAGAGAATGAATTAATTTTGACTAAGCAAAATCTCAATACATGGTCACAAGACAATTATGACGAACAAGGTCGTAAAATCGAAAGTTATTTCCTAAATGATCTTCCTACACATTTAGTTCAAGCAAAGATTCATAGGCAAGTACCTCAGCCATTTGCTAAAAAGCAATGGAACCGTTCACCTACAGTAAATTTAGGTTTTGGTATCGATCTGGATTAAACTACTGTATAAGACACTGTGATTACTTAAATATATTGGCTACTCCCTTTAATTGCCAATTAAGGTTAGAAAATGAAGATATTAGTTCGTAATTTAGATCGTGCTGTGAGTGAAACTGAAATTTTAGAGTTATTCAAAGCATTTGGTAAAGTTGAAACGTGTGTTCTTGTTACTGATAAAGATACAGGCAAATCAAAAGGTTTTGGTTTTGTTGAAATGCCTAACCCACGTGAAGCAATTAAGGCAATTAAAGGCTTAAACCTGCTTAAAGTTAAAGGTAATGGAATTCGCGTTAAAGCAGCTGAAGAATAAGTCTTCAGTGTGAAAAGACAGTTTTTAGCTCTTTCGATTGTAACGCCAAATGGCACTCGTATCGCTGAAGGTATCAAAACACTTGAAGTGCGTTCATGGGTACCTACAAAACTGCCAATCAAAGATCTATTAATTGTCGAGAACCAAAAATTTTTGGTTAAAGATACAGATGAAGAAGAGGGAGTTGCTGTCGCTTTGATTGATGTCGACTCTATTCATGCTTGGCGAAATGATGAAATTGAGCCAGCATGTGCAACTGCTTGGGACGAAGGGTATTTTGCTTGGGTTTTAAGTAATGTTCGTCCTATAAAGCAGCCACTAAAAGTTTTAGCGAAACGTAAAATTTATCAAGTTGAGCTGGATTTACCATAAATAACGTTGATTTTATTAATGGAGTCGTTAAGCTAAAGAATAGCTGTTGCAATAGCGATTTTAGAACAGGAAAGTTTAGTTATGTCACGTGTTGCTCGTTATCATGCCGATCGTACCAATCAGAAGCTCTATTTTGCGCGCTTAGCGTGTCAACAGGCAGAACAGACCGATCATGTGCAGCAGATACAAGCTTACCGTGAAGCAGCTGTATTTCATTTACATGGCGCAATGTTAGCTTTCTTACAAGAACTCGTACGTTATTACCGTTTAAATGAATTGCAACCCACTTTAAAATCTATTGAAGAACATATGGCGGCAAAAGGACAAGTTTCTCCAGAAGTGTCCGTTTTGCAACAATTGGCGAAAGATGGTTTTGTTGCAGAGCTCAAACGAGCTTACCGTATGTGTCAATATGCACCAGAACCTAAAGAGCCGACCCCAGAAGAAGAAACTTCTTCTAATCTCATTATCAAAGTAACTCAAGGTCCTCAATCTTGGTTGCCAGATGTTAAGATTTTGCGTGAATGGCATCGTGAATTAAGCCATTTAATTGATGGTTTTCGTAATGAAATGGTCGAGTTCTAAAATTAAACTGCCCGAACGCTTGAAATTTAATCCGGGTGTGCCTATATAAATAAGACAAGAGATGCAAAGTGCAAGGGTGCTTTGCCACCATGTTGAAACATGGAGGAAATATATGTCTATACAGCAATTGAAAGAGTTATTTGGAAATCAAGAAGCCGTTTTGGAATTAGTCCAACTCGAAGGTGGCGAACTCGCCTTGCGTAATGCCGGTTCTGAGAATGAACCCTTGGTTAAAATTCAATTTAGCGATGAAGTAAAAGCAATCTTGGGTGAGCAAACTCCAGTTGTTGCTCAGCATATGATTCAGGCTGCACTATTTGGACTGCTCGAAAAGCAGGTAAATGAATGGCAGGCTGAAGTACTAGACGAACAGCCTAAATTCTTGAGTTAAAAAAAGCGTACTCTTGAGTACGCTTTTTATATGGGTTAATGAATAGTTGACTGATGGGCAAGCTCGATCTGATTTAATATATGATGGCTCATATTCTTTGCCATTTCCTCTTTGGCATAGAACACTTCACCAATATTATCATCTCTGATTACTGCTGCTTCCTCTTTACTTTCTGCGCAAATTAACACCTGAATTTGAGGGTTTAATTGCTTAGCAATCGCCACAATTCGGTGAATATCTAAAATATCCATAGGTGAGATCACCAAGAGTCTTGCATGCATGATGTGTGCTTGAATTAAAACACCTGGTTCGGTTGCAACACCACTCACAGCAGCAATATTCGACTGACGTAGCTTTTCTACGATTTCACGATTCTCTTCAGCAATAACGACTTTAATATTTTCATTAATTAAATTTTCAGTAATACGTCGTCCTACACCACCATATCCAACAATGACAACCTGATCGCGTAAGTAAGCCTGATCAACTTCATCGGGTAACATGGCTAATGGGTCACCACTACGTTCAAGAAGTCGGGCTAGGTGAGAGCGCTCGCGAATCCAGCGTTGTACAGGCTCAATGGCAGAGAATATAAAAGAGTTCAGCGTTATCGAAAATAAAGCACCAGCTAAAATCAGATTTTGTGCTTCTAAGCTTAATAAACCTAATGAGACGCCGAGAGTCGCTAAAATAAATGAGAATTCACCAATTTGGGCCAAACTCGCGCCAACTGTAAGCGCTGTATTAATTGGATAGCGAAAGAATAAAACCAAAGCCATTGCAGCAAGTGTTTTACCTATCATAATAATTGCGATAACGGCCAAAATATGGAGTGGACGCTCAACAAGAATATGTGGATCAAACAGCATACCCACAGAAACAAAAAACAGAATTGAGAAAATTTCACGTAGTGGAAGTGTTTCTTCTTCTGCGCGGTGGCTAAAGTCTGATTCTTTAACAACCATCCCTGCAAAGAAAGCCCCTAATGCCATTGAAACCCCAAAAATGGCATAAGACCCGTAGGCAATTGAAACAGCAGCGGCAACAACAGTAAGGGTGAATAACTCTCTTGAACCTAAACGAGCAACAAACTGCATAATAATAGGAACGACACGTTTACCTACAATCAGCATAAAGGCAATAAAGCCAATTACTTTTAATAAAGTGAGTCCAAGGGTTAACCAGATATTACCATCTGCACCTTCTGGTGCTTTCCCACCGAGTAAAACCGCTGTAGCTGGAAGAAGTACTAAAACAAGTACCATCACTAAATCTTCGACTAACAGCCAACCCACAGCAATTTTGCCGTTAACTGAGTCTAAAAGACCTCGGTCTCCTAAAGCTTTTAATAATACAACAGTACTCGCACACGACAGGCTTAAGCCAAAAACGAGTGCAGAACCAAAACTCCATCCCCAGAGCATGGATACACCGACCCCTAATAGAGTAGCGACGGCAATTTGTAAAATCGCACCTGGTACAGCAATACGTCGAACCAGCAGCAAGTCATTTAATGAAAAGTGCATGCCTACACCAAACATCAGGAACATGACCCCGAGTTCTGCAAGCTGGTTAGCAAGATGAATATCTGCTTCTATGCCGGGTGTATTTGGGCTAATAATAATTCCGGCAATTAAATAGCCGATAAGAGGGGGAAGTCGCAATCGGGCTGCAAGATAACCAAAAAAGAGGGCAACACCGAAACCAACAGCAAGTAAAACAATTAAATCTACGTCATGCGGCACTAAAAACTCCTTTTACGTGAGTTAGGCTAAAGACAAGCATAAAAAATGCCAAGGCGAAATATGTGGAAAGTTTAACAAAAAAAAGTGAGCTATAAAAAAAATGCAAAAAAAAACGACTTCATTGTGAAGTCGTTTTTTTTCGAGGCTAAAATTATTTGATTTTAGCTTCTTTGAAAATCACGTGTTGACGGATTTTTGGATCAAATTTTTTGATTTCCATTTTTTCCGGCATAGTACGTTTGTTTTTAGTCGTGGTATAGAAATAACCTGTACCAGCTGTAGAAACGAGACGAATCTTATCACGCATTGTTCAGACTCCTTAGATCTTTTGACCTTGAGCACGAAGGTCTGCAACAACCTTTTCGATACCCAATTTGTCAATAATACGCATACCTTTAGTGGTTAAACGAAGACGTACAAAACGTTTTTCGCTTTCTAACCAGAAACGGTGGTGGTGCAGGTTCGGCTCGAACCGGCGCTTGGTTTTGTTGTTGGCGTGTGAGACGTTGTTACCAACGACTGGACGCTTGCCGGTAACTTGGCAAACCTTAGACATGGTGTAACTCCATTGATTCAGCCAACAGCAAATCTGTGGCCAGTCATACTAAATGTAAACGGATGAATTCATTCAAGGGGCGTTTTATACCAAAAATACGATTAAAAGACAAGCGGAATTGGTAAAAACGAGGCATGATTTAGTATAACAGATCATGCCTTGATCAGTTAGCGCAACAAGGTTTTCGAAATGAAACGATGAATGGGCTTATTGAACGGTGGAAGAATGTATTTAAGGCTATAAAGTTTTGGATTAGACATCACCGAACGTTCATGAGAAAGGCTAAAAAAGCCCTCTGGTCCGTGATATTTACCCATACCTGATGCACCAATTCCCCCAAACGGTAAATCATCTTGAGCCACATGGGTAATCACCATGTTGATTCCGAAGTGTCCTGAATGGGTATGTTGTGCAATATAGTCAGCACGTGCCTGATCATAGTCAAAATAATACATTGCTAAAGGACGCGGGCGACTATTAATGAATTCAACAACTTCTTCTATTTGGTCATATTCCAAAATTGGCAGGATCGGACCAAAAATTTCATTTTGCATAATATCCATTGCAGTCGTTACGCCTGTAACTAAAGTCGGCGCAATTTTACGGACATCATCTAAAATTTCATTTTGAGGATTAATTTCAATAATACGAGCACCTTGATCGCGGGCATTTTCAAGATAGCCCTGAATGCGGTTGTATTGCTTGTCATTAATAATAGACGTGTAATCTTGATTATTGCGGAAATGCGGATACATGCCAGCCACAATCAATTTAAAGTTTTCGATGAACTCGGCAGTTTTCCCGCGTGGCAAGAAAATATGGTCAGGTGCAACACAGGTTTGACCCGCGTTCCATAATTTCCCTACAGCAATACGTTGAGCCACATCTTTCATATCCATAGATGCATGCACAAGGGCAGGAGATTTTCCGCCTAACTCAAGAATAACAGGAACCAGATTTTGAGCTGCGGCTGCCATCACTGTTTTACCAACAGAAGTTGAGCCTGTGAAAATCATTTTGTCAAAAGGCAAATGACTAAAAGCGTCTGAAATAACGCCGCCACCATTTACTACAGCAACTAATTCTTGTGGGAACGCTTCTGCTAATGCACTTTCAAGAACTCGACCAAAGTTAGGAGAGGCACTCGAAATTTTGATCATGGCATGGTTGCCAGCTGCCAGTGCACAAATTAATGGCCCAACTGAAAGAAGTAATGGGTAATTCCATGGTGTAATAATACCAATTACACCCATAGGTTGATATTGTACCCAACCTTTTGCTGGCTGATGTAATACACTGATATGGCGTTTTGAAGGTTTCATCCACGCTGTCAGATGTTTACTGTAATATTTGATTTGTTCCAAACTGGTGAGTAGCTCACCAATTTTTGTTTCCATAACTGCACGATTGCCATAATCAAGGTTAATTGCGTCGGCAATCTGATCTTGATATTTTACCAAGACTCTTTTAAGACGAGCTAAACGATCAATACGCTCTTTAGCAGTGGGTACCGGATGACGTAAATAAGCGAGCTTTTGTTGTTCAAGCAAATCATGTAAATGCTTAACATCATAAGGAAGCTGAGTCTCTGGATTTGTTTTTGTTTGACTGTTCATCGGTACTTACCAAATACATTGATATATTTATTTTTTAGAGTAAATACTCTAAATAGTCAAGTCAGTTTATGTGTTCAAGTCTTAACCATGTGAATTATTAAAGGTTATTAAAATGTCTCAACCTAAAGCTCTGAAGACAAAAGACCGGATTTTACAAATCAGTTTGCAGCTTTTTAACGAGCGAGGTGAACGGTCAGTTACAACCAATCATATTGCTGCGGAGTTGGGTATCAGTCCCGGAAACTTGTATTATCATTTTCGGAATAAGCATGAAATTATTAAGGAATTAATGTATCAATATCAGGCCGAGACATTGGAAGTGCTTTCTTTACCTGACGATAGACCATTAACGACCAATGATAAAATTAACTATTTTCAGGTGCTCAGCGGCCAATTATGGAGCTACCGTTTTATTCATCGTGATGTTTATCATTTAGTTGAAAGTAACGAAGACTTTAAAAAGATTTATCCGCGTTTTGCTGGGCAGGTGATGCAGCAGGGGCAAAAGATTTATCAAGCTTTTGTAGATGCAGGTCTTATGAAAATGACGGCATCGGAAATTGAAGCCCTCATTATTAACCTCTGGATTGTATTAACAAACTGGACAAACTTTTTGTATATGTCTGGTCATATTAGTGACAATAACCATTTAGAAGAAAAATGGGTTTGGCAAGCATTACGCCAAATGGTTTTCCTTGAAGGTCCTTATCTTATGGGGGAGAGCCGAGCAACTTATGAGCAGTTGCTTGAATCTCTTGGCCCTTCAGATCTATTTGCCAGCTTATCGTCCTTAAAAGACGAATAGTTGTGCTTGTTTATTTAGGGCGCTAGAATACTCGGCCTATTAAAAGATTTATCTCAATTAAGTGATATTAACCAAATGAATATGACCACTGCCAATACAGCCCGTTTACTGATTACTTGTGAAGACAAGCCAGGGATCGTACAAGCGGTATCGAGCTTTTTGTATCACCAAGGTGCAAACATTACCGCGCTTGATCAGTATGCGACGGAAGCTCAGGGCGGACGTTATTTCATGCGTGTTGAATTTGAACTTGATCATTTACAGTCGCGTAAAGATGCATTAATTCAAACTTTTGCTGCGAACGTTGCTGAGCGTTACGGCATGCAATGGCGTCTTGCTTTCGTTAACGATGTTAAAAAAGTTGGTATTTTAGTTTCTAAAGTTGACCATGCATTGCTTGAGTTGTTATGGCGTCATGCACGTGGTTCGTTACCTTGCGAAATTACTCATGTCATTTCTAATCATGAAGATTTACGTGAATCTGTTGAAAACTTCGGTATTCCATTTACTGTAATTAAAGTCACTAAAGACAATAAAGCTGAAGCTTATGCGCAAATTGATGAAATGATGCAAGGCAATGATTTATTAGTTCTTGCACGTTATATGCAGATTTTAAGCGAAGATTTTGTTGCGAAATGGGAAATGAAAATCATCAATATTCACCATTCTTTCTTGCCAGCTTTCGTGGGTGCCAATCCATATAAGCAAGCTTATGAAAAAGGTGTGAAGTTGATTGGTGCGACAGCTCACTATGTGACAGCTGACCTTGACCAAGGCCCAATTATTGAGCAAGACGTTGAGCGTGTGAGCCACGACTATAATGTTGAGCAATTACGTGAGCTAGGTGAAGATGTAGAGCGTAATGTATTGGCTCGTGCAGTGAAATGGCATTTAGAAGATCGTATTATTGTTGATGGTAATAAGACCGTTGTTTTTTAAATAACGGTTATTTTAAAAAGCACGCTTCTTGCGTGTTTTTTTATATTTAAAATAAAATTGAAATAATATAACATATCAATAATAAGTGAGATTATCATAAAAATAGATCTGTTCATGATGTAAATAGCCCAGCTATTTAAGTTTGGCTAAACAAATTGTGAACATGGGGGTCTATTGATGTAACTATGAGAAAACTAAAGTAAAGACACTCAGCAAGCATAAAGCTATGGCACAGAGTAAATGTTTTTCTCAAAAAATAGTTGCAAATGAAAACACTTCTCATTTATTATTGTGGCACTTTATTGTTCTATCCGATGTTTGAAATCGTTTCTATAAATAGAAATCTGAAATCATCATCCATTAGGTAATTAGATTCTTATGAGTCAATCTTCCGCAGCCTTAAACGCTCCCAATCCGATGAAAAAGAAAGTCATCACAGCACTAATTGCAGTTGCAATTGGTCATATCGGGGTCTTATGGGCAGTTAGCCATATTAAGCCTGCTGAATTAAAGCCAATCGATAAGAAACCTTTACAGGTACGTTTCGTAAAAATTCAAGAGCAACCTAAACCACTCCCTCCTAAACCAAAGGAACCGCCTAAAAAGCCGGAACCTAAGAAAGAGGTAAAAGAAGTTAAAGTTGTTGAAAAGCCTGTGACACCACCGAAAAAAGTGGAAAAAATTCAACAGGTGAAAAAGGCTGAAACACCAAAAGAAACAGTAAAGACAGAACCTAAAGTTGAAACCAAAGTGGTGACAACGACTGTTTCTGAAAAAGTCGTTGAAAAACCAAAGCCAGTAGTACAAGAAGCACCTAAAGCTCAACCCGCTCCAGATCCATCACCAAAACGAGTTTCAATTGGTGGTTCGGGTGTACAGTGGAGTCGTTCACCACGTTTAACAGTTTCTTCAAAAGATTTACAAGGCGAAGCACGCTCTGTCATGGTACTGATTGAAGCCGATGAAAAAGGCAAGATTATTAATGTGCGAGTGACGAGAAGTAGTGGTATTCCAAGTCTAGATGACAAAGTTGTCCGTGCTGTTCGCGGTGCGAAATTTAAACCTTATATGGAAAATGGTGTTGCTTATCCAATTAAAGCAGAGCAACCCTTTGATTTAACCCCTTAAATGAATTTGAGTCCCAACGGCTAACCTTAATCAGGAGTTCATATGAACTTTTCAATCTATTGGCAACATGCAGATGCAGTGAGTAAAACCCTGTATTTCATCTTATTGGCAATGTCGATTGCTACCTGGACAGTTTTCATCTTACGTTTGATGGGGACTCGCCAATTAAAGCAACAAGCTTATGCTCAACTTTCTCAGGCTATCGCTTCGCTAAAAGCAAAGTTACAACCTTTAAGTTTTGAGCAACGTAAAGCGGTTGCGGAGCAGGCTCTACTTCGTCAAATTTCTGCTGAAAAAGTCAATGCTGAAAAAGGTATTTCTGTTTTAGGAACAATTGCTTCAATTGCACCATTCGTTGGTTTGTTTGGTACGGTATGGGGTATTTTCCATGCACTTGTTGCAGTCGGTAAAAGTGGACAAGCTGGTTTGGCTCAAGTGGCTACACCAGTAGGTGAAGCGCTTATTATGACGGGCCTTGGTCTTGCAGTTGCGATTCCTGCGGTATTGGCATATAACATTTGTGTACGTGCTAACCGTGGTCTTGCTCATGATTTACAAGATCAAGCGCACAGCTTATTAATTGATACGATGTTGCAGCAAGACTCAACTGTAAAGTCTGATGTTAAAACTGCACAGCAAAGTTATGTTGGAGGTCAAGCTTAATGGCTTTTCAATTGGGTGAAGACCACGATAGTGGCATAAATGAGATGAACCTCATTCCGCTAATCGACATTATGTTGGTGTTAATGATCATCTTTTTGGTCACAGCAACAGTTGCCAACCCATCGATTCCATTAACGCTTCCTAAAACAACTGCTGAAATTATTGATCCACCACCAAAAGCAATTACGATTAGTATTAATGCAAATGGTGAAGTGGCTTGGGATACTCAAGTAATTAGCCTTGATGAGCTTCAAAAACGTTTCCAAGAAGCAGGTCAAGGTGATGTTAAACCAACAGTTCAGCTTCGTGCAGATAAAGAGTCGAAGTACGATACTGTTGCACAGGTAATGTCTCGCGCCAGTGAAGCCGGACTGAGCGATATTGCCTTTGTCAGTGAAAACTAAAATTTAGTTTATCTAATAAAAAAGCAACCAAATTGGTTGCTTTTTTATTGCTCTAATTTATTGATCTTTCATAAGATGCTGGAATTTACTATAGAGCTTGAGCAACTTAGGTGGAATCGCAAAGTTGCAATAACCTTGTGAAGGATTCTTTGCATAGTAATTCTGATGATATTCTTCGGCTGAATAGAACGTTGGAACAGGAGACAATTCAGTCACAATATCAAGATCATCATCTTTTAACGTTTGAATCGTATGTTCCGCTGCTTGCTTTTGCTCTTCATTATAGTAATAAATAACAGAGCGGTATTGCGTGCCGATATCATTACCTTGGCGATTTAAAGTCGTTGGATCGTGAGTCGCGAAGAATACATCGAGTAACTGGGAGTATGTTACTTGCTCTTCATCAAAATCAACCAAGATCACCTCAGCGTGCTGGGTATCTCCTTGACATACTTGCTCGTAGGTAGGGTTAGTCGTGTGCCCACCTGCGTAACCACTAGTTACTTTTTCTACACCGCGTATTTGTAAAAATACAGCTTCGACGCACCAAAAACAGCCGCCGCCAAATAATGCCTGTTGCATTGTTTTTCCCTCTATTTCCTGCCTATTACAATAGGGTTTATGTATTTAAAATACAAAGTAAAGCATGTATAAAAAAGTAAAGAAAAGTGCATTACTTATTTCATTTAGCTTTAGGTAAACCTTGTCGAACGATTTGAGAGAAGTGTTCACTACTCTGATCTGAGAGCTGTTCAAAATTTTCAGTACGTGGATTGATATGTGCAATTTGATACCACTGTTTTAAACTGACGTTTTGATTAAGTGCTTTAAGATCATATAAATAATTAGGTAAGTAACCTGAAGCAATTAGACGATAATCTTTAGGAAGTTGATATGGGTTAATCGCTTGAACCATATCAAAAATTAGAGTTGTACAGTTACTGGTGAGCGTATTGTACCACTCTGGTTTTGTACGTAACTCATCTGATTTTTTAAGATATTCTAAAAATAAAGCTTTTTGCTCAGATCGTGGCATATTGATAGGAAAATTATAAACTTGTTCTTTGCGGATGTTGCTACGCGTATAGACAATATCTTTTTCATCAGAAGCAATTAAGCTCAGTTCATATTTTCTAAAAAAACCACCGATTGCCGAAAACTCTTCAGTTTTTTCTTTGCGAATCTCGATTGAGAAGACTAAAGGTTGTTGATGTGCAAATTCGAAGCTGACCAGTGTATGGGCAATTTGTGGCCCCATCCAGTAAGAAGCAATGATGTTTATTCCATTTAACTGGTTAAGGTCAAAAGTTCGAGTTTCCCAGCGAACATCATAGGTTCCATCGGGATGCCAGTTAAAGTTACGGACATTATGCAAAGTGACAACATCGCCGTGCTTTTCATAGCTCAGCATATTGGCAACTTCAGGGTTCCAGTCACGGTCTTGACGTGCAGTAATCGAAAAATACCAAACGAGAGAGCAGGCAAATGCTAAAAGGTAAATTAGGATGTCTGTACGTCTGCTAACAAGATGGCCTTCCACATATAAGCCAGCCATACTGAGTGCAAAAGCAATCCAGATGCCAATGAGTATGCGGCTGCCTAACCAGCCAAAAGGTTGTTGAACCCAGAGCGCTACACATACCCAAATGCTAGAGAACACAATAAACAGTGTGAATAAACTATGCAAAAGCCCCAAAAGTAGGGCAGTAATAAATTCACGTGTTCCGATATTGTGCATAGGCATCCATAGAATTATTTTTTATAAGTAGCAAACTCGAATGAAGTTCCTGATTTTTCATCAACTTGCTGTTCACTCGCAGTTTTATGAAATTCACTCGGTATTGTTGGATAATGTGCATCACCTTGCACATCTAAGTCAACATGAGTGAGTTCAAGACGGTCTGCAATCGACAAAGTCTGCTTAAATATCTCACCACCACCAATAATGAACAGTGCCTGCTTTTCAGTATTTTTCACATCTTCTAAAGCTGCATTTAAAGCATCTTCAATTGAATAGGCAACTTTAACGCCGTCAAATTGCCAGTTAATGTCACGGGTAATCACCCAGTTCACACGGTTTGGTAGCGCACGGCCCATAGACTCAAGCGTTTTACGGCCCATCACGACCACGCCGCCTTGTGTGATTTCTTTAAAATGCTTTAAGTCGGCAGAAATATGCCATGGCAACGCATTGCCTTTACCAATACAGTGGTTTTTGTCCATTGCCACAACGTGAACAACTTCTACATTTTGCCATGCCATAATCTTATTCTCTAAACCGTAACCTAATGAAATTTGAGTCGTCGTTATACTGCAACTGGTGCTTTAATAGCAGGATGCGACTCATAACCTACAATTTCAACATCTTCAAATTTGAAATCAAATAAGTCTTTTACTTCTGGATTCAGTTTCAATTGGCATAGGGGTAAAGGTTCACGTGTCAATTGAAGTTGTGCTTGTTCAAAATGATTGACATAAAGATGCGTATCACCGCCTGTCCAAACAAAGTCACCGACTCCTAAACCGCACACTTGAGCAATCATATGGGTGAGTAGAGCATAACTGGCAATGTTAAAAGGCACGCCTAAAAACACGTCTGCACTACGTTGATAAAGCTGGCATGACAATTTGTTATCTTGTACGAAAAATTGAAAAAGCGTGTGGCAAGGTGGTAAAGCCACTTGTCCAGCTTCGTTTGGATTCCAGCCGGAAATAATTAAACGGCGTGAATTCGGATTGGTTTTGATTTCATTAATTAACCATTTAATTTGGTCAAAACCATCTTGGTTATAAGTACCATCGGCATTTTTGGTCGCACCGAAATTACGCCATTGATGACCATATACCGGTCCAAGTTCATGTTCTGGGCGGCCAAAACGTGCAGTTTGTTCTGCTGTTGCCCATTCGTCCCAAATTGAAACTTTATTATCTTTTAGATATTGGACGTTGGTGTCGCCTTTTAAAAACCAAAGTAACTCAATCACAATAGAACGGAAGTGAACTTTTTTTGTGGTGAGTAAAGGAAAACCTTTAGAGAGATCAAAACGCATTTGATGACCAAATACAGAACGGGTTCCTGTGCCTGTACGGTCGCCTTTGTCACCGCCATTATCAAGGATATGTTGTAGAAGGTCTAAATATGCACGCATAACACTCTCGAGTTCGGATTAATTCCATAAAATAAAAGGGGGAGATAGCTCAATGATAAATAATTACGCAATAGAGCTGCTTCATCATGAACCACTGAAGATGATACCTGTTGTAGCTCAAGATGAAAATCTAAAAATGGTTGTATAGCATTTCAATGGACGTAATTAGTCAAATCGCTTGGCGCGATTTTGATAAATCGAAACAAGAAAAAAGCCAACCAGTACAAAGCCTAAAGCTTGTAGCGCAAGAATCCATTTATGCTGAGCAGGAAGCAGATACATCAAAATAACAACGATAAAAATAGGATAGATGCTGCTTAAAATTCCAAAGCTCGATTTATATGATTTGTTATTTGAAATTTTGCTATTTAAGTAATGTCCAACATGTAAACCAAAACCGAAAATAAGGCTGAGTACAGTATGAATAGGAGACAAGGGCTGAATTTGATTAGCTACGTAAACTGCCACACAAACGGCAACAATGAAGATGAGTTTGATATGGCGCGGAGCGTTGTACCAATAAGCCAACATGAAAACTAAACCTATTTTTTAAAAAGCGATTGAGGTGAAAAAATAAAAGCAGCAAGTGCCATAAAAGCAATCCCTTGCACGCCCCAGATCAGCAAGTTCGGCATCGCTTTAACAAAAATAAGGGCAAACAAAAGGGCAATAGGGATCCAAGTAAATAGACGGTAGAGTAAACCCGTCGGGTTGCTTTGAGCGAAATGAAATTTAAAATAACGACAGATTAAAAAAATTACCCCAGTTCCAGTAAACATCAGAATCGTATCTAAAGGCAGTGGTTGGTATTGATATAGCGCAATACAACTAAGCAGCGTAATAATCAAAATCACTAGTTTTTTAAGTGTTGGGACTTGCGTGTCAAACCAGAATTCCAGCATGGTATATCTTCATCTTGGGAGAGTAAAAACTGTAGCATAAAAAAAGAAAAGAGGAGCCGAAACTCCTCTAATTTAGATATTAACTATTCTTTTGTGGACCCCAGTCATAAATTTTCTTTTGATAGGCATACCACATCATCCAAAGGCCAATTAGCAACATTGGAATTGTTAGAATCTGTCCTTTCGTCATCCAGCCAAATAGAATAAAACCTTGGTCGGCATCTGGTTGGCGGAAGAATTCCATAACAAAGCGGGCAACGCCATATCCCATTAAGAATAGGGCAGAAACGGCCATACGAGGACGCGGTTTTGAACTAAACCACCACAGAACAATGAATAGAATTAAACCTTCACAAAGCGCTTGATAGATTTGTGATGGATGGCGAACTAGGTGTAACGGATCCGTTGGGAAGATCATACCGAATGGATAATTTGGGTCAGTTACCGCACGACCATATAACTCTCCACCAATAAAGTTACCAATGCGTCCGAACATTAAGCCAGTCGGTACACAAGGGGCGATAAAGTCGAGCGTTTGGAACCATGTTTTTTGGTATTTTTTACACCAAAATAGCATAGCAACCATAACACCGAGAAAGCCGCCGTGGAAACTCATGCCACCTGTCCAGACTTGGAATAACCAAATCGGATTTTCGAGGAATTTATCAAACTCATAGAAAAGGACATAGCCGACGCGACCGCCCAGAACAACACCTAGGGCACCATAGAACACTAGGTCGGAAACCATTTCTGATGTCCAGCCATCACGTTGTTTGGCACGGTAGGAAGCGAGCCCCCAAGCACATAAAAATGCCAATAAATACATGAGTCCATACCAATGGACTTGAAGAGGTCCTAAGTGTATTGCGACCGGATCGATATTAGGATAGGTCAGCATTGCTGCTCCTTGATCTTACGTTTTGACAGATTGTAGCGGAATGATGTGAAAAATGTTGTACATTCAATGTGTAAAGATAGGGAACAAGAATCAATGTGTATTGTGGCTTTAGCATGGCATGTTTTGGATGATATGCCCTTGTGTCTTATGTCAAATCGGGATGAGTTTTATCATCGTCCAACAGCTTTGTTACATCAGTGGGAACATACTCCCATTGTTGCAGGACAAGATTTGCAGTCGGGTGGCACGTGGATGGGCGTTACACCTCAAGGTCGATGGGCTGTTTTAACCAACTTCCGTGATGGGCGAGATCAAAAGTCTTATGAGACTTCTCGAGGGCATTTGGTTCAGGCTTTTTTAGAGTCTGATTTATTGCCGATTCGATTTGCTCAACAATTAGAACAGCAGCAACAGAATTTTGCTGGCTTTAACTTGTTTATGGGAAATGCTGATCAAGCGGTTTATATGAGTAACCGTGGTGAAGCTCCGCAAGTATTGGCTAACGGTGTGTATGTGGTTTCGAATGGCTTGATGTCCGAACATTGGGAAAAAACTAAACATTTACGAACACGTTTTACACAAGAGTTTTTGCCTATGCTTCAGCATCAGACAGAAGAGTTAACTTTGCAACATGCGGCGTGGGATATTCTGGAAGATGAGCGTAAAGTCACAACTGCTTTATTACCGAATACTGGCATTCAAGCAGAGATGGAAGAGTTATTGTCATCTACCTTTATTCAAAGTCCTGTATATGGCACACGCTGTTCGAATTTTCTACGAATGACGAATAATGAATGGCTTTGGTTTGAAAAGACCCAACAAGGTGAGCACAGCGGTCAAATTGTAGAGCAGCAGGTGCCTTTAAATCGATAGCAATAAAAATGCCGATCAATTGACCGGCATTTTTATTGGCATAAACGAATTAGCCTGCGATCACACCGCCATCTTTACGGGTAATCACAACAGTTGCTGAACGTGGACGTGCTGTTTTATTGTTTGGATCTTTCTGGGTTGCTGGCCAGTTACTGTCTGGTGTTGCGTAACTTTTCGAGTCTTCGCCAGGGTGTTGAACATTAATAAAAATAGCTTTGTGATCAGGTGTCATGGCAATACCTGTAATTTCACATTGCTTTGGTCCAACTAAGAAACGGCGTAATGTTGAGTCTGTAACTTTAGCACCGACTAGCGTTTGTTGGCCATTTGACGTAGTGGCAGCAGCACCATCACCAATTTGACCCGGTAGTGCTGCAAGCATCATACAGTTAGTGACATCGGTGTAAGCACCATCATCTGTTTGAATCCAAAGTACGCCACGTGGGTCAAACCACATCCCGTCAGGAGATGACAAATCATTATTGTCGGTTAGACCCGATAAGTTGATATTTGAAGCCATCGATGCTTCTGCACCAAATAGGTAGATATCCCATTTGAAGGTTTCGGCAGTGGTTTTGTCATCAGTTTCTTTAAAACGGATAATGTGACCGTTTACATTACCTTTTTGCTCTTTCGTGCCGTTGTAGAGGTCGGTGTAGTTACGTGGATTAGCTGCATCGGTCGCGTAATCTTTACCACGGTTCGAGTTGTTGGTTAGGGTGACATAAACTTCGCCGTTTACTGGGTTAACTGTACACCATTCTGGACGGTCCATTTTTGTAGCGCCGACTGCATCACCCGCCAAACGTGCAAATGTGACAACGTCTGCCTGAGATTTGAAAGGGTATGTAGTGTTGCTTTCATTTAAGCCATTTTTGCCATAGGCAAGTTCAATCCATTGACCTGAACCATCATTATTAAATTTGGCAACATACAATTTACCCGCGTTCATATATTTGTCGCCAGCTGTATAACCGCCGTTTACGTCTTTGACATCCCATACAGCAGTCGAGACAAATTTATAGATGTATTCACCGCGAGAGTCATCACCCATATAAAACGCTAATGGTTGACCTGCTACGGCACGGCAAGCACTGTCTTCATGTGCAAAACGACCCAGCGATGTTCTTTTAACCGGATTTTGGCGACCATCAAACGGATCGATCTCGACCATCCAACCAAATGTATTCGGCCCATTACGATAATCTTGGGTAGCTTGTGCTGCTTTTACGTCGGCATTCCAGCGGTCATACAAGTCTTGTGACTCTACTTGACCAATTGCTGTTTCCCAGCCGTAGCGTGAACTTACGCCTAAATAAATTTGTCGTCCTTGTTCATCAACGTTAGGGATGAACTCACCATTTTTATCCTTTTCATAAATGATTTTGCCCTCTGTATCTTTTTTAGGGGCACCTTTTTCATCTTTCTCATAACGGTAGAGTTCATCTTTTTTAACACCTAACCCATAACGTTTTAATGCAATTTTTTCTGCATCTGTACGTGCATATTCATCGCTACCTGAACGTTGGAAATAACCAATAAAGTTTTCTTCAGTGGTTAAATAAGTACCCCAAGGTGTATATCCATTACCACAGTTATTATGAGTGCCACGTGTTTGACGTCCAGCAGGTGAGAAGCGAGTTGCAAGCAGGCTTGAACCCGCTGCAGCACCTTCAAAATCCATCTCTGTTGATGCTGTAATACGACGGTTAAAAGCAGAACTTTTATCAATTGTTACTTGTTGAGTTGTTGGATCTTTTTTAATGTGAACAATAGATACGCCATGCGCATTGGTTTCACGAATGACTTCATCTTCAGGGCGGCGTCCATCAACTCTTGTTGGACCTTTTGGGTGAAGGAAGGTCTGGTTGATATATTCGTGATTCATGACTAACAAACCTTGCGCTGAAACACTCTCGTCAAAGCGGTTTGTTGAAGTATTTAAGCCAAAGAAATGCATGCCGTCATGGCAGTCGCCAGAGCGAAACTGGAAACTTGGACCAAGTGGAATTTTATTGTCATCCCAATCTCCAACTTTTGGATTGATTGAATCCCCTAAAGCGTAAATAACATTGGCTTCATAGCCTTCTGGTACAGTCACGATATCGTTGTGGTTTTTTGCCACTGCTGTAAAAGTTAATTTCTCTGGTTTTTTATTTGGATCTACAGGTGGGATTCCACCGTTGTTAGAACCTGAGTCATCATTACTATCATTACAGCCTGTTAAAGTAGAGGCTAAAGTTAAAGCTACAGCACCGCTTGCTGCTTTAGTAATTAAACTACGGCGACTTACATGTTGTTCTAAAATGTCACGAAAGTGGATATTGTCAGAAGTATTATTGTCCAGTTCTTGATCTTCATGATATGGCGTCAGCTCTGTCATGGGAAATTCCTAAGTAAGTAAAGAAATAAAGAGATTGTTCTAAAAATCTTCATTAGCTTAGTTGGGGAGTGTGACGAGGCTTTGACGTTTTGATGATAGGTTTGTGAAATAATTGATCGTTTAGTCAAAAAAAGAAACCTGCACAAGGCAGGTTTCTTCTATTTTGGTGAAAGAGATTATTTTTTCACAACAGATGGAGCAATTGGGTCAGCAGTGATATAGCCAACTGCTGCTGCAAATTTATTGCTGTAGTTTGTATTAATCGCAGTATCAATTTGCGAAAGTAAATCTGCACTGATACCAGTACGAACACCGTTAGTTTCTTTATAGAAACGATTCCATTCATCACCTGGATGTTGGAAGTTACTCATGATGTAAGTCCAACCGTTTACTTCATCGACTGCGTGTAGACCAGTTGATTCTGCACCTGCTGGTGTAGACAAGATACGGATGAGCTGTTTAGTGTCGACATTGTAAGCCCATAAGAAGTTATTTAAGTGGTTACCAGAGTCTTCACCGATAAATAACGTACGTAGCTTTTCAGAGAACTTCAAGTTGTCAGGGCTAGCAATCTGTTCTGGGTCAGCAGTGTTACCTAAGCTGTCAAAGCTAATGTCTTTACCTTTAATGAGAAGACTAGATTGGCTAGGTACCCATTCACTGTTAATTGCCACATTTGAGCTGTCTTTTTGGCCGCCTGTCAGTTTATGCTCCAAAATACCACCAGCCGTGATTTTCGGGAATTTAACGTTGTGCTCAGCAAGGTAACCGCTACCACCTTCAACCATTGAATCAACAATGTTAGCTAAAGCTGAATATGCGCGTTTATCTGCAATATTTACAGTCGTACCTTCGTTCTTGGTCAATGCCATTGAAGCACCAACGTAAGCCGCATAGCGGTGTGTCTCAAGGAAAGCCGCTGCAAGTTTAGTTTTGTCGCTGTTATCTTTAAGCTTAAGATAAACACCAGTTTTGCTCAAATAAGTGAATTTGAAACCTTGTGCTTCCAATTCTGCTTTTTGAGCAGCTTGTTGGAGTTTTAAACGATCTTTCGCAGCTTTTGCTAAAGCTTGCTGTTCAGGCGTACCTTTATCTCCAGCATCAATAGCATCTTTTTCTGCTGTCGTTGCATCACTTGGATATTTGGCAATTTGTAGAACCGATTCGAAAATATCAGTTCCTTTGATACCGCTCTTGATTAGGTTTTCAATCTCTACACTTGTTGCATGACCAAGCTTGATCCATGAGATCTGACCCGTCGTTGTATCTGTAAGTGCTGTTGTATATTTTGCAACGTAAAGTGTGCCGGCAGATAGGTCTTTCTCTTTATCTGCAACGAACATGAAGAGACCACCATTGGTATAGTCGTCACCCATCAAAACTGTACGGTTATCTGGGAAAACTTGTACAAGCTCATGTGAAATACGGCCTAAACAGTAGTGCTTTGTTACACGACCCGTACCATCTGCATTTACGGTAATTTCTGGTAAGTGACCGTAGTTATATGGGTTAGCCGCATTTTCATCACCATACACATTTTTACTGAATGCTTTAAGTGTTGAAAGTGATTGACCTAACTTTTGGTTGAAAGCATCTGGCTCATATTCTTCACTCGATAAATGAGTTCCCCATGGTGATAAGCTTGCACCACAAGTAATCCATAAACCATGCGCACTTGAAGTGTCTACATTGTGATATTTAATTAAAGTCAAATGACCAGTTTTCGGGTCTTGATCTAAAGTAAGCACTGCAATCGGAGATGATAATTTACCGTACGTATCACCACCATTTTGGTCTTTTGATAAATATTCAAATTGAACCACATGGAACACTGGATTCCCAGTTACACCTAATGCTTTCTTGTCTGCATCTGTGAAATCTTTGCCAGTCGCTTGTTTAAAGCTAATCAAAGAACTACCATCTGGACAGTCAGAGAAGAATTGACGTTCTTTACCTGCAACTGATTTATCAATAATTGGCTTATTATTAATGTCAACATAACCACCCGCGATAATCTTTCCGCCTTTACCATCAGGAACTTCTGTACCTGTTAAGAAGAATGGTTTGTAAGCAAGTTGATATTCAGTTTTACTGCCATCTTCCCATGAAATAGCAAGCTTTGATGCACATGCTGTCGTGGCAATATCAGCTACAACGGAAGGAGCAGGCATTGACGTGAACGTTGCATTTTTAAAGTTAATTGGTTTTGATGGAGTGGTAACGTCTGAATCATCATTACTATCGTTACATCCTGCTAACGTTGCTGCCGTAGCCATCGCACCTAATGGAAGAAAAGGGATCCCCGTAAACCATTTTAAAATGTCGCGACGTGTTGGGTGGTTAGAAGCAGTTGTCATAATAAATCCGTAACTTTTGTGAGTATATTTGTTGAGTTGATTCTATGGACTGGAAATGACACTTTTCTTACATTTTTAAGTCACTTTGAAGACAGTTTATTGCTTTGTAGATTAAAAAGTGGTCTATATGAAAAAACCTGAACTTAGAGGTTCAGGCTTTTTCTTAAATATTATTTTATTCAGCAGATTGAGCTTTTCTTTTCTCAAGAATTTTACCGAACAATAATCCAAGTTCGAAAAGCAACCACATCGGGATTGCCAACATCACCATAGAAATTGCATCTGGTGGGGTAATGAACATCGCTACAAAAAAACATCCCACAATGATAAAACGTCTTTTTTCAGCAAGACTTTTTGTATTTACCACACCAATTAAAATCAATAGAAGTGTCGCGATTGGAATTTCAAAAGTGACACCAAAAACTAAAAACAGCTTTAAGCAAAAGCTTAGGTAGCTATTAATATCAGTCATAGGTGCAACAGTTTCAGGCGATACACTAATAAAGAAATGTAAAATCGCAGGAAGTGTAATGTAGTATGCAAAGGCAACTCCCGCATAAAACAAAACAATACTGCCGATGAGTAACGGCAGTGCTAAATGACGTTCTTTTTGATATAACGCTGGGCGGACAAAAGTCCAGATTTCATAAAGAATAAATGGCATTGCCAGCACAAGCGCGACAAATAAATTGAGCTTAAAAGGCGCCATAAAGGTTGCAGTTACATCTGTTGCAATCATTGAAGATGATGCTGGAAGTTGCAGCCTTAAAGGTTCAGATAATAATTGGTAAGTATTATTTCGAAAGGGTAATAAGCAAAAGAATAAAAATAATGTTACCCCGACAATCCTAAATAAATGACGTCTTAAAACGACCAAATGATTCATGATTGGCATTTGGTCTAAACTTTCTTGTGTATTTACAGTCGTTGAAGGCAGTTGGTTCATACGGCAATCTTCAATTTAACGGGAGGTGTTTCTAAAGTGCCGCTTTCAGATACCAAAGGTGTAAATTTGGCAAGAAAGGGCACTTCATAATGACCCGATACAGGGGAGTACATCGTAGACTGAGATATAGTTTCAGCTACCTCAGTTTTTTCTGAGTTGTCTGAAGTAGTCTGTTTTTGTATTTCTTCAAGTTGTTGTTGTACTTTGCGTTCTAGTGCTTCAATGCGGTTGAGTTCTTCTTGCATTTCTTTTCGAAATTCAGAAAGACGCAACTCTTGATCAATCTCATTTTGCAAATTGGTAATATAACGTTTTAGGCGAACATACCAGCGACCAGCAAAGCGTGCGGCTTCTGGAAGTTTATCTGGACCTAAAACTAAAATTGCAATAATTGCAAAACAGAGTAGCTCTGTCATTCCTACATCAAGCATGGTGGAAAACCTTTAGCTTTTCACTGATGTGCTGTCAGGGGTTTTGACTTGGGCATCAATTGTACGTGGAGTATTAAGAGCAGCAGTTTCGTCTTCTTCACGAACTGATTTTTTAAAGTCTTTTACTGCACCGCCTACGTCTTTACCGATATTTTTTAATTTAGATGTACCGAATAATAAAATAACGACAATTGCAAAAATAACGACGTGCCAAATAGATAAACCGGCCATGATCTTATACCTCTTTTCAGTTTGCTTTATATCAACAGGTTGCTATGACAACAATGTGACATTTATATGTCATTTTTAAGACAATAGCCGTCAGTCAAAATCTAAAAGGGTAGTTTTATAAAGGCTGTATTGGATTGTTATTTTAGAGAGAGCTGAGAAAGTGAAGCTTAAATTACTTGAAATGGAGAGTACATTTCACTTTGAAAAGGTGTAGCATAACAAACTGATTTTGATGGGTGAGAGGAGAAAACGTGGCGTTATTATTGCCAATATTGGCGTTTATCACTGGACTTTTACTTGCTCAGACTTCTCTTTCAGAAAAGATAAAACCTGTTCTTTCAGCTTGGCTTGCCCGCTTACTAATTCCAGTTGTGATTATTTACAACATGGTATTTTATCAGCCGGGTAGTTTGAGTTTGATGCTCTTTAGCTTCGGTTCAGCATTTCTTATTTTCTTTGCATATTTAGCTTTATTTAAAGACAGATTATTAGCGCTTTGCGTGAGTTATACCAACATGGGCTGGCTCGGTTTTCCTTTTGCCATGGCTTTATTTGGCCCTGATGCTACTGCCCCAATTGTTGCGCTATATATTGGTATGTCTCTTTTTGGAAATGCATGGGCGGTTACTGCAGTCACTACTGCACCACAAAGTAAGCTCAATATATTAAAAAAGGTTTTAACTTCTCCACCGTGTATTTCAATCTTTTGCGCGCTTGTGCTCAGGTTGTTAGGTGCTCAGCATATCGAGCATCCTGCTATACATTGGGTATATGAGGTTGCCAAGTTCGCAATGACGTTTGCTGGAATGTGTGTATTGGGAATGTGGTTACGTCGTACTCGAGTGCATTTAAAAGACTTAATCTATAGCACCAAAGCTCAAGCATTTAAGGTGGTGTGTGGACTTATTCTTTGTGGCTTAACTTATAGATTTCTACCGATTCCAAATATAAGTCAGCAAATTGGAGTCATGTTTTTAATGTTCTGTTTGCCACCAGCAGCCAATATTGTAGCGCTAGAAACACATTACCAAGGAACAGGAAGATCTGCGGCTTATATCGCTTCTGGGACGATTGTGAGTTGTGTGTGTATTGCGATTTATGCTGTGTTTTTGCATTTTCCAATATAATTTTTAAAGTTCTTTCCCCACATTTGCGTGTGAGAAGGCGGCATGGATGCCGCTAGTTAGACTGTGGCACAAGGACGTGCCATCAGTCTAACAAAAGATTTTTGCTTACTTTTCATCTTTGAAAAGTAAGGGTTGCCTATACAAAGTCGAATACTCTCTAACGTGGTATTCAAAGGCTATATGGAAAAAATTATACTAAACTTTCTCTAAATAACCGCATCGCTTGTCCACGATGACTAATCTTATTCTTGTCTTCTTTAGAAAGTTCAGCGCTAGAAATTTGTAACTCAGGCAACCAGAACAGTGGGTCATAACCAAAGCCGTTTTCACCACGTGCAGCTTCTAAAATTTCGCCGTGCCAGATGCCTTGGAAAATTTGTGGTAAAGGATCTTCCGCATGAGTGACTAAAGCAAGTACGCACACAAACATACCTTCAATCACTTCACCATTTTTACGAAATGGCAAAAGATCATTTAATAATTTGGCATTATTCGCTGCATCGTCACCGTGTTCTCCAGCATAGCGTGCAGAGTAAATGCCAGGTGCACCATCCAAAACAGGAACACAAATGCCTGAGTCATCAGCCATAGCAGGTTTACCTGAAATTTTAGAAGCATGACGAGCTTTAATAATGGCATTTTCAATAAAGCTTAAACCATCTTCAATTGCATCAGGAATATTAAGACGACCTTGAGGAATAATTTCTACAGGTAACTTAAGCTGTTCAAAAAGTTTTTCAAACTCAGCGACTTTACCTTTGTTATTGCTGGCAAGAACTAAACTGCCCTGATCAAACCAATGTGGGGTAGACATAATAAAACCAAACTTTATAGCTAATATCGAACGTGAGTTATGTTACGTGTTTTTTAAGAGGGGATATAGAGGGAAATAAATAGAATATAAAATGAGACAACCTAAACTAAAGCCACCTTGTACAGCATACAAGGTGGCTTTAGTCGAGTAAGGTTTTTTTACGGATGAACCGTTATTATTGTGCTTGAATCCATTTGTCTGCACGGTCACGCGCTGTACGGATTTGTTCTTGAGTTAAGTTCGCCGCTAGAGCGGTTTTCTTACCTTCAGATAGGCTAATCACTTTATTATCGAGCATGCCATCACGAGTTGAAAGCTCATACCACTGGTAAGCACCTACGTAGTTTTTCTTTTGCTCTTCCATCATCGCGAGGTTGTAGCTTGCACGGTTATCACCATTGCTTGCTGCTTTTTCAAAGTATTTACGAGCCATTGACTCATCTTTTTTAACACCAATACCGTCGGCGTACATACGACCCACGTTGAGTTGTGCTGGTGATAAACCTTGATCAGCTGCTGCTTTAAACCATGCGAAAGCTTGTTTTTCATCTTTTTCTACATCTTTACCATATTGGTAGTGTGTACCAAGGTAAAATTGCGCGCCTGCTTGACCAGCTTTTGCAGCTTTCTGAAGGTCATTAACCCCCATTGTTGAAAAGCGTGCAGCCTGACTCGCAACCGATTGTGGCTGGGCGATATAATCTGCATGAGCCTGCATACTTAGCAGTCCTGCAAATAGTGTGCTAAATAATGTCTTTTTCATAGTGCACTCACTCGATAAATAGCGACTTCACCAAACAAATTAGGAACATGTTTGCTTAACAGGCTTCCCTGCTGATTTCCATTGACGGCGAGTCGATTAATAATTTGTATCTGATTTTCAGCACAGAGTGCTTCGAAATCTTTAAATGTACATAGATGAATATTGGGGGTGTTATACCACATATATGGTAAAGCATCCGATACAGGCATCATTCCTTTTAATGCAAGAAAAGAACGAGTCTTCCAATGCGCAAAGTTTGGAAAAGTAATAATTGCCTGTTTACCCACACGCACCATGTCTCTTAATAAAACATCCGGTGCATCTACGGCTTGCAAAGCCTGTGCCATAACCACATAGTCAAAAGACTGGTCGGCAAAACGGCTCAAACCGAGATTCAAATCTTGTTGAATAATATTTAACCCGCGACTGACGGCAATTGCAATCTTTTCTTGATCAATTTCTAAACCATAAGCACGAATTTGATGCTTTTGGCTCATATGAGCGAGTAATTCACCATCACCACACCCTAAATCGAGTACGCTTGAGCCGGGTTTAATCCACTTTTCTGCCAGTTGTTGATCAATACGCATTAACTTGCCTCCAGTGATGTCGATTTTAAGTGTTCTTCACCGCCTAAGAAAGCGCGCATGGTTTTGACATACAGTGGAATCGGGAATAAGAACGAGTCATGGCCTTGCTCAGCATCAATATCGAGATAACTGACTGGCTTATGATTGGTAATAAGTGCATCTACAATTTCTTGCGAGCGACTAGGAGCAAAACGCCAGTCTGTTGTAAATGAGACAATCAGGAACTGACATTTGGTTTTACCCATCGCTTCTGTTAACGAATGATTGTATTCACGAGATGGGTCAAAATAATCTAAAGCTTTGGTCATGATGAGATAAGTATTGGCATCAAAGTTACGGCTAAACTGTTCGCCTTGATAACGAAGATAGCTTTCGACTTGAAACTCAACATCAAAACCATACATAAATTTGCCAGATTTTAAATCACGGCCAAATTTTTGTTTCATGGCTTCTTCTGAAAGATAGGTGATATGACCGACCATGCGAGCCAAAATCAGACCACGTTTCGGGTAGCTATCATTTTCTAAATAACGACCATGATGGAAGTCTGGATCAGATAAGATCGACTGACGTGCAACCTCGTTAAATGCAATATTTTGTGCTGAAAGTTTTGGTGCACTGGCAATAATCACACACTTTTGTAAGCGGTCAGGATAGTCTACTGACCATTGTAGTGCTTGCATGCCCCCTAATGATCCACCCACAACTGCATACCAAGCATCTACACCTAAAAGGTCAGAAAGCATGGCTTGAGTTTTGACCCAGTCGCGTACCGTTACTAACGGGAAATCCGGTCCATAAGGGCGATTATCATTTTCAGGATTTGGTGACGTTGGACCAGTTGAGCCGCTACATCCACCAATATTATTGAGCGAAACTACAAAAAACTTATTTGTGTCGATTGCTTTACCCGGGCCAATACAGCTATCCCACCATCCAGCTTTTTTATCATCTTCATGGTGATAACCCGCTGCATGATGATGTCCGGAAAGAGCATGACAGATTAAAATGGCATTTGATTTATCTGCATTTAAAGTGCCGTAAGTTTCAACCATTAATTCAAAACGTGGCAAAACACGCCCACATTCAAGATGTAATGGTTCTTCAAATTGGAACTTTTGCGGAGTGACTAACCCCACTGAATCAGCTGGAAAAGACACGGGAACATTTCGCCTTTTAAATCTTTCAGGAATAAAAAGAAAGGATACCAAGCTAGGTATCCTTTCAAAAGAGTTTTTTTAAATTAAACAGCGGCGGCAACAACCTGATCTGTACTTAAAACGCCTTGATCAATCAAACGGTTAGTACATGCAATAATTGCTTCAATCGATGAGGTAACTGTATTGTCATGAACACCTGCACCAAATGAACCTTTACCTGTACCTTTGACTTGAAGTTCGATCAAGGTTAATGCTTTCGCATTTGCACCTGAACTAATACTACGTTCTTCATAGTTCAATACGTCAATTGGTAATTGAAGCGCATTTAAGAATGCAGAAATCGGTCCGTTACCTTCACCACGAAGTTGTTGTGTTTCACCTTCAACATCAACATCAAGTTCGATAATTTGAGTGCCATTAATGTCAGATAATCTGTAGTTTTTGACTGTGTAATGGTGGTTTTTCACATCAACATAAGTGTCTTTAAACAAGGTCCAGATTTCTTTTGCATTAATTTCTGTACCATTATCATCAGCATATTGTTGAACAACTTGGCTGAATTCGATTTGTAAACGGCGAGGCAATACAACGTTGTAGTTCGCTTCTAATAAGTAAGCGATACCGCCTTTACCAGACTGACTATTTACACGAATAACTGCGTCATAGTCGCGGCCCAAATCTTTCGGGTCGATTGGCAAGTAAGGCATATCCCAGATTTCTTCGTTTTTCTGGTACTCGAAGCCTTTTTTGATTGCATCCTGATGCGAACCAGAGAATGCAGTAAATACCAAGTCACCTGCATATGGATGGCGAGGGTGTACAGGTAAACCAGTACATTCTTCAACCGTTGCAATCACTTCATTAATGTTAGAGAAATCTAATTCTGGCGCTACACCTTGGGTGTACATGTTCAATGCAATCGCTGCAACGTCAACGTTACCTGTACGCTCACCATTACCGAACACACAACCTTCAACACGGTCAGCACCCGCCATAATGGCAAGTTCTGATGCAGCAATACCACAGCCGCGGTCATTGTGACAGTGAACAGAAATGATTACACCATCACGACGTGCCAAATTACGATGCATCCATTCAATTTGGTCTGCATAAACATTTGGCGTAGAAACTTCTACAGTCGCGGGTAAGTTTAAAATCACTTTATGGTCAGGACGTGCATCCCAAATTTCTGTGACGGCATCACAGACATCTTTTGCAACTTCTAATTCAGTTGCAGAGAAACACTCAGGGCTGTACTGGAAAATCCAGTCAGTTTGAGGGTACTGCGCCGCATACTCTTTAACTTTTTGAGCAGCATTAATTGCTAATTGTTTTGCACCATTAACGTCTACATTCAACACCTTTTGACGGAAGGTTGGAGAGTTAGAGTTATAAATATGCACAATTGCGCGTTTAGCACCTGCCAAAGATTCAAAAGTACGTTCAATTAAATGGTCACGTGCTTGAACCAAAACCTCAATGTATACGTCATCAGGAATATGATTTTCTTCGATTAACATGCGAGTAAAATCGAAATCAATCTGAGACGCAGAAGGGAAACCGATTTCAATATGTTTAAAACCGATTTTTACAAGCATTTTGAACATTTTGAATTTTTGTTCCATGTTCATCGGTTCAAAAATTGCTTGGTTACCGTCACGTAAATCAGTACTCATCCAGATTGGCGCTTTTGTAATTTCTTTATTTGGCCATTGGCGATCTGGTAAATCCACTCGTTGGTACATACGGCGGTATTTTTTGCTTGGGTCAGCCAACATCATGAGAAAACTCCTTGTCTCGTAGCGCAGTTGCTCTGGATATATTTAAAAGGCAACGTCTCTACTTAATATATGGTATCTAATTCAGAAAAATTAAAGGGAACTTCAAAGTGCTGCTTTAGAAAGCAGACAAAATTTTTATACGCGCGCTTGGCGCAGCATCAGGAGTTGCGGATGATGTCTTGCTTGAGTAGGCTGGGCAAACAAGTAATTCGTTTTCATCTCTAGACCGTGAAATAATAAGTTTGATGGTTTGCTGGTAATCTTGATATTTAGATATATCACATCTAAACAATGATTACACCTTGTGCAAAATTCTTATCGTAATTTTAATCTCGGAAATTAGAAAATAATTTTCTAATTTTGCGCAGTTTTATATTTATGAGGAAATAATTTTCATATTTTTGCCATATTTAGGTAAAATAATTTATATGATCTCAATAGGGCAAAAATAAATGTAATTATAGCTCAGCCCACTTTCGCATTAGATTATGGTAAATGTTAGTTAGTTTAATCACTTCGTTATGGTTATCACCCAACTGCATTCTAAGATTTTGAACAGTTTGATCTAAATTAAATAGCATGTGGCGTTCAGCATCATCACGTACCATACTTTGTACCCAGAAAAAAGAAGCAATACGACAGCCAGCAGTAATCGCAGTCACTTCATGTAAACTGGTAGATGGATATAAAATCATATCTCCTGCTGGGAGTTTCACTTCGTGATAGCCATAAGTGTCTTCTACGACCAGATCACCACCTTCATATTCTTCAGGTTCGCTTAAAAATAAAGTGCATGACAAATCGGTTCTAAGCCGTTCGTTGGTACCACGTATGCGTCGGATAGAATTATCTACATGAAAACCAAAAGACTCCTGATTTTCATAACGATTAAAAAGGGGAGGGATAATATCAAGTGGTATTGCAGCAGATAAAAATAATGGGTGAGTGCCTAGTGCCTCAAGAATAATATTGCTCAGATGGTGAGTAAGCGGATGATCTTCAGGTAATTGCTGATTGCGTTTTACAGTTGCAGAGAGTGTACCCGCGGTTACTTTGCCATTGACCCATTCAATCTTCTCCATTTCATCACGGAAATATTGGACCTGTTCTTTACTCAATACGTTAGGAATATGGTGGATCACGGTGATACCTGCGAGTAATAATAGTAGAAAATTAAAATAGCCTCTAACAATAGAGGCTATTTTATATCAGAACCCATAAAAATATTATGGGATTCTAAGTTAACTTAGTATTTAAAGTTAATCGCTAGCACTGCACTACGACCTTCTGCTTCGGTTAAATAATGTGAAGCATAAGCTTTTGGGAAGTAACGCTTGTCAGATAAGTTGTTTAGGTTAAGCTGTAAATTAACATTTTTATTTACGTCATAACGAGCCATGGCATCGTAACGAACATAACCTGAAACATATTTGGTATTTGCAGCATCACCATATACTTTATCCATAGCAACTGCACCACCACCTAAGGTAAGTTGTGGTAATACTTTATAAGTTGTCCAAAGAGTTGCTGAATTTTTAGCTACATTTTGTACTTGATTGCCGTTTGTTGGGCTTGGAACATAGTTGCCGTTACTATCTTTGGCATATCCACCGTCAACGATTTCACTATCTAGATACGTGTAACCAGCAGAGACTGCCCACTTTTCAGTAATATTACCATTCGCACCTAACTCAATCCCGTCAACACGTGTTTCACCAATATTTCTTGTGAAACCGTCTGTGCCTAAAGCACGAGTATTAGTTTTTTCAGTACGGAAGATCGCAGCAGTTAAGTTTAAACGGTCATTTAATACATCCCATTTAGTGCCTAACTCATAAGTTTTAACTTCTTCTGGCTTAAGATTGTTAATTGCGCGTGCTTGCTCATCGGTTGTGTTACGACCTGGAACACTAATTCCTTCTGAACCATCACCAGCATCTACGCCTACTGGGTTAGCTGAAGTTGCATAGCTCAAATAGATAGAGCCATTTTCAACTGGTTTAAATGTTACACCTGCTTGATAGTTAAAGAAGTCATTGCTTGAACTATATTTTGTACCAGCTTTGATGAGTGATGTACCTGAACCTGAGTCCTTATTATATTTGACATCAGTATCAAATTTGTCCCAACGTACACCCAGATCAATTAACCATTGAGGTGTAATTTCAATATTGTTTAATGCGTAAATTGACTGGGTCTTAGACGTAATATTGGTAACATTTGGATTTGCTTGTACATGTCCCAACCATGGATCATTTGGATTAGGGTTGTTTAAGTCAGTACACCAGCCATTTGAATTAGGCAGTGAACAAGCATTGTTTGTACCACTACCACCAATTTTTGAAGTATTTGGATCAGTTACGATGTTTGTGCCGCGATCTGAATCTTGCTTGCTATATTCAGCACCAATATTAAATTTATGCTTAAGCGAGCCTGTATTGAACTTGCCTTTTAATGATAACTGGTCAGTAAAACTGCTCGTATCAGTAATATTTGTGTTTACACGACGCCAAACCTTACCATTTACGATATTACCTTGACTGTCATCTGGTTGAGTCCATAAATAATTATTTTTAGACTTACCATAAACAGCAGTATTGCTAAGGGTCAAATCATCAGTTAGATCATGCTCAAGCTTAAGTGTGCCAATCTGGTTTTCTTGTTTTTGAAAATCACGATTTTTCCAACCGTAATAAGCCCCTTGCTTAACATCAACTGGTTTACCAGCCGTTGCTTTTTTTACTACGTCATATTGGTAAGGGATACCTGAGTCAGGTGTATCATCAGTTTTTAAATAGTAGTAGCTCAGTGTTCCACGAGTAGCGCTATCCAAGCCGAAACTAATACTTGGTGCAATACCGGCACGTTTATATTCAGCACCATTACTTTGTCCAGCTTTGTCATTTTGGTGTCCCATTACTACAACACGGGCAGCAACTCCATTACCAAAATCTTTATTGCCATCTAAAGTGACACGAGCGTAGTTATCTGTGCCTCCAGCAACAGACCCCTCAAGTGAATCACCTTTTTTAGCGACTTTAGTAATCAGGTTAATGCTACCGCCTGAAGTACCTGCACCACCCAAAGCAGATGCAGAACCTTTAATGACTTCAACTTGGTCGACAGCAAACATTTCGCGGTTTTGAGAAGTTGCATTACGAACGCCATCTACATACATCGAACTTTCTGAATTGTAGCCGCGAATGAAAGGACGGTCACCATTTGGATTGCCACCTTCACCTGCACCTAAAGTAATGCCCGGAACTGTACGCAATGCATCTGCTAAAGTTGTTACTTTAGTATCTTCAATAAGTTGTTTTGAAATAACTGAAACTGATTTTGGAGTATCTAAAAGGGGAGCCACGAATTTAGAGTTTGCAGACTGGTCTACTTTTAAAGATTCTTCTTGAGTCGCTTGAGTATGAATCGTTGGTAATTGTGAAATTGCTTCTTGTGCCATGGCTGTTGTTGCAATCATTGATAGCGATGAAGCTATCGCAGAAGAAACAATTTTTTTACGTGTTCTAATCAAAGACATGACTTCAGGACTCTAAAACTAAAAGGTTATGCGAATAATAATAATTCTTATTTATATGTATAGTTTGTGTTAATTGGATTTGCCAATTGAATTGTGAGGAAAATATGAATAATTGAATGGATGAATGTGCATTTATGCAGCTAATCTACTGATTCTTAGTAATTGTTTGTAAAAACGATTAAACTTGAATTTTGATTGTAATTTTAGATTTATGAAGAATAACTAAAAAATTAGTTTTACTTAAGGCTTTATGAAAAATATTTAAAGAATCATAAAATTACTGTGAAATTTACGACAATAACAATGCTAACTTAAATGAAGTGATCGGTTAATTTTGTATATCTTGAAAGTTGTCATATAATACAGCACTTTTAAAAAAACTGTTCCTACTCACTAATTTTTATCGAGGAAGCCATGCAAGTAACGACTGAAGCGGTTTCGGGCGTTGCCCGTCGTTTAAATGTGTCTGTACCGACGAGCCGTATTAACGAGCAATTTGAAGCTCGTTTGAAACGCACTGCCAAAACTGTGAAGATCAACGGCTTCCGTCCAGGTAAAGTACCTGAAAACGTTGTTCGCCGCGAATACGGTGCAAGCATTTATCAAGAAGTTGTAAATGACATCATTCGTGATAGCGTTTTTGAAGCAATTCAACAAGAAAAAATCAATGCGGTAGGTATGCCGAACATTGATAAAGTTGAACATAAAGAAGATGCTTTAGTTTTTGAAGCGACTGTAGAAGTTTATCCAGAAGTTGCAGTACAAGCATTCGACGGTTTAGAAGTTGAACGTAAAACAGCTGAAATTAAAGATGCTGACGTTGATGCTATGATCGAAAACTTGCAAAAACAACGTCAAACTTGGGCTGTTACCAAGGGCATGGCGAAAAAAGACATGCAAGTGACTTTTGACTTTGAAGGCACTATCGACGGTGAGAAGTTTGAAGGCGGTTCTGCTGAAGACTTTAAACTCGTATTAGGTTCAGGTCGTATGATTCCTGGCTTTGAAGACGGCATCGTTGGTATGAAAGCTGGTGAAGAGAAAGTAATTGATGTTACTTTCCCAGAAGACTACCAAGCTGAAAACTTGGCTGGTAAAGCAGCTCAGTTCAAAATCACTGTGAAGCAAGTTGAAAAATCAAAACTTCCAGAAATTGATGCTGAATTCTTGAAAATCTTCGGTGTAACTGAAGAAGAAGGCGTTGAGAAATTAAAAGCTGACGTTCGTAAGAATATGGAGCGTGAAGTTCGCAATGGTTTACGTAACCAAGTTAAACAAGCTGCTTTTGATGCACTTGTTGCTGCGAACGAAGTTGAAGTTCCAACTGCAATGGTTGCTCAAGAAATTGACCGCCAACGTCAACAAATGGTTCAACAATTCACTCAACAATTTGGTGGTGCAGGCGCGCAATCTTTTGACAAGAGCATGCTTCCTGACGAATTGTTCAAAGAACAAGCAGAGCGTTCTGTTAAGCTTGGCGTATTGGTAAGCAAAGTTTTAGCTGACGCTAAACTTGAAGTTGACCAAGCTCGCGTTGATGCTTACATCGACGACATGGCTTCTTCTTACGAAGATCCAACTGAAGTAATTGAATACTTCAAAAATGATGCTCAACAACGTGCTCAAATCGAAGCAGTTGTATTAGAAGATCAAGTTGTTGATCACATCTTAGCTGGTGCTAAAGTGACTGACAAAGCTGTATCTTATGATGACTTATTGAAAGAACAACAAGCTCGCCGTATGGGCTAATCTTTTTAGAAGTTAGAAAAAGGCGCTTAGGCGCCTTTTTTGTTTTTCTTTATGTGGTCAATTTGAGTGCGACATTAAGTACTTAGGTATAAATAATATAATATTTCAGTGCGAACCTTTTGCAATTTGAGAAATTATCCCGCATATTGTTGCCATAGGTTAAGTCACAAAAAATTTAGGAATAAATAACGTATGTATGTTCCAACAATTGAAAATGCTTTAGTTCCTGTTGTGGTTGAACAATCTTCTCGCGGCGAACGTTCTTTTGATATTTATTCACGACTTTTACGTGAGCGCGTCATTTTTTTAACAGGTGAAGTTGAAGACAACATGGCAAATCTAATTGTTGCTCAAATGTTGTTTTTAGAAGCTGAAAATCCTGATAAAGATATCCACCTTTATATCAACTCTCCAGGTGGATCTGTGACAGCGGGCATGGCTATTTATGACACGATGCAGTTTATTAAACCTGATGTCGTAACATATTGTATGGGCCAAGCTGCTTCAATGGGTGCATTCTTATTAAATGCTGGTGCTAAAGGCAAACGCTATTGTCTAGAAAATGCCCGTGTCATGATTCACCAACCATTAGGTGGTTTCCGCGGTCAAGCATCGGATATTGAAATTCATGCGCGTGAAATTCTATTTATTAAAGAACGTTTAAACCGCTTAATGGCAGAGCATAGTGGTCAAGACTACGAAACTGTTGCTCGTGATACTGACCGTGATAACTTTATGACAGCGCAGTCTGCTAAAGAATATGGTTTGGTTGATCAGGTGTTAAGTAAGCGTCCATAAGGACCTTATTATATAAATAACTTGAGATGTTGAAAAAGATCTCCATTTAGTTATTTATGCAGTGCATCTTGCCCTAATATTTAAGATTCTATTTGTGGAGTGAATATGTCCGAACATCCTCAAGGACAAAAACATTGTTCATTTTGCGGTAAAACGCAGTCTGAAGTCGGGAAACTGATTGCAGGTGAGGACGCATATATTTGTAATGAGTGTGTGGATGTCTGCTTAGACCTTGTACAAACCAGCCAACAGGTTGAAGCAGGGGACTGGGCGAGTAAGGCATTGCCAAAACCACATGAAATACGTGCTGCGCTTGATCAATATGTAATTGGTCAAGATCTTGCCAAAAAGACATTATCTGTTGCGGTTTATAACCATTATAAACGCCTAAAAGTTGGTCATAATGGCCATGTGTCTAAAGAAGTAGAAATTGCTAAAAGTAATATTCTATTAATTGGACCTACAGGTTCGGGTAAAACTTTACTTGCGCAAACATTGGCTCGCCTTTTAGACGTTCCATTTGCAATGGCAGATGCAACGACATTAACCGAAGCTGGTTATGTCGGCGAAGATGTTGAAAATATTGTACAAAAACTTTTGCAAAAAGCAGACTACGATGTAGAGAAAGCTCAGAAGGGCATTATCTATATTGACGAGATTGACAAGATTACTCGTAAATCTGAAAACCCGTCAATTACGCGTGATGTTTCTGGTGAAGGCGTACAGCAAGCATTATTAAAAATGATTGAAGGTACTGTGGCGTCTATTCCTCCGCAAGGTGGACGTAAGCATCCGCAGCAAGAGTTTATCCAAATTGACACCTCGAATATCTTGTTTATTTGTGGTGGTGCATTTTCAGGTTTGGAAAAAATTGTACAGCAGCGTCAAGAGAAAGGCGGTATTGGTTTTACAGCTGATGTTAAAAACAAAGATGAAACCAAAAAACTTGCTGAATTGTTTCGTCAGGTTGAGCCAACCGACTTAGTGAAATTTGGTTTAATTCCAGAATTCATTGGTCGTTTACCAGTGATTGCGACACTTGAAGAGTTGGATGAAGAAGCATTAATGCAAATTTTGACTGAGCCAAAAAATGCATTAACTCGCCAGTATCAATATCTTTTCACTATGGAAAATGTTGATCTGATCTTTGAAGATTCTGCATTGCGTGCTATCGCGAAGAAAGCACTTGAACGCAATACGGGTGCGCGTGGTTTACGTTCTATTATGGAGAACGTGCTGCTTGAAACTATGTACGATTTACCAAGTCGTACTGACGTTGGGACAGTCATTATTAATGAAGCAGTCATTAATGGTGAAGCAGAACCTGTTTATAAGGCAGAGCGTCAACCTAAAGAAGCTGCAACACATGAAAGTGTTGCTAAGGCAGATTTAAAGGTTATTGATTCGAAGTCTGCATAGAGATTTCATTCATCTAAAAAGCATGAATCACGCGAGTGATTCATGCTTTTTTTGTTTTCAATTTATGTGCGCGGTGTTAATCTTAAAAATACAAAATACGCATAGTTTTGCGTTGTAAAAAATAAATCAAAAACAAAACGCTTTGAGGGATGCCATGCGTTATTTAATCGTATCTTTGTGCTGTGCCGGACTGTTTGTGGGTTGTCAAAGTTCATCTCATTTAGAAAAAAATACGGGTGAATTGACTGCAACCTTACCTAAAGTTGATGTTGAAAAAGAACCTGGTTTATTTGATCAATATCATGTGGGTGGTTTTGCTGTAGGTGGTTGGGTTAATCAAAAATTGGGTCAGACTTTTGTTCCAGTCAAACCACAAAATCAACAAGCTGCTGTTGTTTATCTTTACCGACCAGACACGAAATGGAATCGTCAGGAAATTGCAGCGATAAATCTCTTTGTGAATGGCAAGCGCATTCCGAGTCTATTACATAATCATTATTACTGGATTGAATTGCCTGCAGGCACTTATCGTCTTTCTGCGAGCCGTCCTTTATTGGGTATTCATTTTCAAGAACCGAAATATATTGATATCAATGTTGAGGCGGGAACGTCTTATTATTTGAAATATGATGAAGAGAACAAAATGGACCGTGGCGAACACACTGGCCCATTTATGTTAATGCAAGACAATATTGGACGTAGAGAGATAGCATTTACTGAGCTTAAATCTTCTAGCTACAACTTTGTGGCTGAAGATGCTTCAGGAAAGATCCGTCATAAACCACAGGAATTAAAGCCAGCCAAATATGATGAAAAATCAGATGTACATCTGATTAAGCCATTTAAATTATGGAATCCTTTAACTTGGTAATGGACTGCAAAAGATAAAGAAAAGTTAAGACTTTTCTTTATCTTTCATGAGTGGGGCAAGAATTTTAAGCATCTCTTCTTGCATATGATCCCTTGCTTTAGGGTCATTAAAGGTCTGTTGTCCTAACTCCATCATGTATTCTGAAATTTGCCCCATAATTTGCACGTTCTTGCGTGTAATTGATTGGCCTTCAGGAGTTTTTAAAAACTTCAAATTTGCTTGAACTTCCTCTTCAGTATAAGTCTTAAGATAAATATCCTGTAAAGCTTGAGCGGTTTTTGGGTTGCTAATGAGCTGATTGCTCGAATCTTTCAAAAGTAAGCCTAACTTTTTCGCGGCCTCTTTTTCTTTGGGACCTAAAGTTTTGATACCCGTGATATTACTAACGATCTGTTCTGCCTGTTGATCATAGTAAGGCGTTAATTCATTAATTGATTCTTTAAGCAGGTAATCAATCTGGCTCATTTGCATGAGTTCTTTGACTGAACTTAATTTGGCAGGAGAAGCAAATAAGCTTGTGGTAATACAGCTTAAGCAGAGACTGATCGAAAGATTTTTAAGAATAGGGCGAATAGTCATGAAATGACCTATATTCAATATATGGCGAGAGAGTGCATTTATTAATAGCACAGATTGAAGAAGTAATTGTTACAATTCTTTTCAGATTTTAAAATAAAAAAAGAATGCAAAAAAAAGCACCGAATTCGGTGCTTTTCTTGATTAGCCTGCCGCAGCGTCGACTACTGGGATTTTTCCAATTTTCGCTTGCCAGATTTTTGGAGCTACTGCGTGAATTGAAGTACCGTTTACATCAACTGCAACAGAAACAGGCATATCTTCAACTACGAATTTGTAGATTGCTTCCATACCTAAGTCTGCAAACGCAACCACTTCAGCTTCGCGAACAGCTTTAGATACGAGGTAAGCCGCACCACCAACTGCCATTAAGTAAGTTGCTTTGTTGTCTTTGATTGCTTCAATTGCTGTAGGGCCACGATCAGCTTTACCAATCATACCGAATAGACCAGTATGTTCGAGTACTTTACGTGTGAATTTATCCATACGTGTTGCAGTTGTAGGGCCAGCAGGACCAACGACTTCATCACCCACTGGATCAACAGGGCCAACGTAGTAAATAAACTTACCTTTAAGATCAACTGGTAATTCTTCACCGTTGTCGATCATTTCAACCATACGTTTGTGTGCCGCATCACGACCTGTGTACATTGTTCCGCTAAGAAGTAATGTGTCGCCCGGTTTCCAAGAATCCATTTCTGCTTGAGTAATGGTATCAAGGTTTACGCGCTTAGATTGTGAAGAGTCCCAAGTTACTGAAGGGTAGTCTTCAAGTTTTGGTGCTTGAATATGAGCTACACCTGTACCATCAAGCTGGAAGTGAGCATGACGAGTAGCAGCACAGTTAGGAATCATACCTACTGGTTTACCAGCAGCGTGACATGGGTAGTCTTTGATTTTAATATCAAGAACAGTCGTTAAACCACCAAGACCTTGAGCACCAATACCAAGTGCGTTTACTTTTTCAAAGATTTCGATACGAAGTTCTTCGATTTTATTCTCTGGTCCACGGCGAAGTAATTCGTCCATGTTGATTTCTTCCATGAGTGCTTCTTTAGCAAGCATCATGGCTTTTTCAGCAGTACCACCAATACCAATACCGAGCATACCTGGAGGACACCAGCCTGCACCCATTGTTGGAACAGTTTTAAGAACCCAGTCAACAATCGAGTCAGATGGGTTAAGCATTGCAAGTTTAGATTTGTTTTCTGAACCGCCACCTTTAGCAGCAACAGTAATATCTACTTTGTTACCCGGAACGAGTTTGTAGTGAATTACAGCAGGGGTATTATCTTTTGTATTTTTGCGACCAAATGCAGGGTCAGCAAGTACAGATGCACGAAGAACGTTGCTGTTTTCAAGGTAACCTTGGCGAACACCTTCGTTTACTGCATCGTCTAAACTCATTGTTAAATCAAATTTAACATCTAAGCCCACTTCAAGGAAAACGTTAACAATACCAGTATCTTGGCAAATTGGACGATGACCTTCCGCACACATGCGAGAGTTAATTAGAATCTGTGCAATTGCATCCTTTGCGGCTTTGTTTTCTTCGCGATCATAAGCACGGCTCATCGCTTGGATAAAGTCTTGCGGGTGATAGTACGAAATAAACTGTAGGGCGTCCTTGATCGATGTAATCAAGTCATCTTGTTTGATAATCGTTGTCATACCAGAAAATCTCTTGAGCGGGCTGTTAGCTAGCGGGCTAAATTATATGACAAAAAGACAGTGTTGTGGGAGATTGGTTGATCTTTTGACCTAAAGTCGCATAAGAAGATATTGAAGTGATTTAAAAGAGAGAAATCGGAAAATTATTTATTTTTGAATGACTAAAATAAAAAAAGCCATTTGAGCGGGCATCAAATGGCGAGAGGTAGTAAAGGTGAATTATATTAATTATTTGGCAGCAGCTTGC
Source organism: Acinetobacter sp. ACIN00229 (assembly GCF_016106645.1). Classification (NCBI taxonomy): domain Bacteria; kingdom Pseudomonadati; phylum Pseudomonadota; class Gammaproteobacteria; order Moraxellales; family Moraxellaceae; genus Acinetobacter; species Acinetobacter sp. ACIN00229. The sequence goes on along the minus strand of NZ_JADWOM010000006.1, from coordinate 143,449 downwards.
TGTTCTGCCTGAATTGCGGTTAATGCAATGGTAAAGACGATGTCATCTACCAATGCTCCACGAGACAAATCATTAACAGGCTTGTTCAAACCTTGCAGCATTGGACCCACACTTACAACATTTGCAGCACGCTGTACTGCTTTGTAAGTGGTATTACCCGTATTTAAATCTGGGAAGATAAATACATTGGCACGGCCAGCAACGCGTGAGTCTGGTGCCTTTTGTCGTCCCACACTTTCAACGGAAGCTGCATCGTATTGAAGTGGACCATCAATGAGTAAGTCCGGGCGACGTTGCTGGGCAATTTGAGTTGCTTGCTGTACTTTTTCAACATCAGCACCTGTTCCCGAAGTACCAGTTGAGTAGCTGATCATGGCAATACGTGGGTCAATTCCAAATGCTTTCGCTGAGTCAGCCGACTGAATTGCAATTTCAGCAAGTTGCTCTGCTGTCGGGTCTGGGTTAATTGCACAGTCACCGTAGACATAGACTTCATCTGGTAAAAGCATAAAGAAGATTGATGAAACCAGTGAATAATCAGGGGCTGTTTTGATGAGCTGGAATGCTGGACGAACCGTATTGGCCGTGGTGTGTACCGCACCTGAAACTAAACCGTCGACTTGATCTAAAGCTAACATCATGGTGCCAAGCACTACGGTATCTTGAAGCTGTTCTTTCGCTTGAAGTTCGTTGAGTTTACCTTTACGTAGCTCAACCATTCGTGCAACGTATTGGTCACGAATACTATCAGGGTCGACAATTGCCAGCTCAGCAGGCAATTCAATACCACGTGCTTTTGCAACATCCTGTACGACATCTGGTTTAGCCAGCAAAATACAGTCAGCAATACCACGTGCTTGACAGATTGCCGCAGCTTGTATGGTGCGTGGTTCATCACCTTCAGGTAGTACAATTCGTTTTTTCGCTGCAATTGATTTTTGCACCAGTTCATGACGGAAAGCCGATGGCGACAGGCGAGGGGTAGCTGCATTGTGGCTGTGCTGTTTAAGCCATTCAACATCAATATGACTTGAAACAAATCGGGTCACTTGCTCAGCACGTTCAGTATCGTCGGTTGGAATTTCATTGCCAAAATTAGATAAACGCTGTGCAGTTTCAAGTGTGTTTAAACGGGTATGTAAAATCGGCAACCCTTGTTTAATCGCACTTTGACAAAACTCTAAAAGCTCGGGTGCTGGAGCTTCTCGTTCTGTAAGTACTAAACCCGCTAGAGGAATACCATTACTAGTTGCTAAACTACTTGCGAGTAAAACGTCGGTACGCTCAGATGCACTAATAATCAATTCGCCTGCAATAAATTTATTCAGTTCATATTCAATGCTTGAAGCAATTAAACTCGAATGCAAAATACGACGGGTTTTTGCTTCACCTTGATGTACCCATTGCCCATCAATGACATTTGCAATATCGAGAGTTCTTGGCACGCTTAGCGTGTTACTAAATGGAACCAGTCCAATGATTGGTAAATCGCTTGAGCCGAAATAGCGATTATATTTTTGCAGTTCGATCGTAAATTTTGCGATTTCTTCAGTCGGTCGTAACGATGGATCAAACGCAACAGGAATTTGTGCTGTTTCTTCAGTTAATCCGCGGGTACGCATAAAGAGTACACCAGCAGTACGATTTGAAGCTGCGCCGCCAAATTGACGTAAATGAGCATCTACTTTTTCTGCGGCTTTTTTCGGGTTTTGAATATCTGCTGTGCTGACCAATACGACTTCTGCATCAAGCGCTTGTGCAAGACTTGCGTTGAGCTCACTGGCGAAGTGGTCTTGTCCGTTAGGTAATAAGCCTTCCACAATAATGACATCGTGGTCTGCTGCAACGCTACGGTGAAGACTAACAGCTTCTTCAAGTAATTCATCTACTTCCCCAGCGGCAATAAGCTGAGTTAATTTTTCATGCGAAATAGATTGAACGGTTTTACTTTGAAATAAGTGACCAAATAATGAAGTGGTTCGGTCAAGATGCTCTTGGTCTTCTTGAGAAAATGGTTTTAAAAAGCCAGCTTTAATCCCGTTGCAATCAAGTGCGTAAATCATGCCTAAACAAGCAGAGGTTAAGCCAACCCCTTCGCCTGTAGGAATCAATAAAATTGTATTCATATAAACCTATAAATAAATATCGAGTTTTCGCTGAGCTCTAATTAAGCAAGGCTTGCTACAGATGCAGCATTTTCTGCCGCTTCAACAACTTGACGAGTTTCTTTGGCAATACGACCTTCTTCATCTGTTGGAATGACCCAAATTTGTGGTCCTGTTCCATTGTCGATTCGGCCTTCAGTGCCACGTTTTAAGTTATTGTTTTGATCTTTATTAAGCTGCAAACCAAAATGAGGTAAATAAGCTAAGGTTTTTTCACGAATATAAGCTGAGTTTTCGCCAATACCGCCCGTGAAGATTAAGCCGTCTAAAGTTGGTAAGCCACAGCTTAATGCAGCAAGTGATTTTGCAAGGCGATAGCTAAACACTTCAATTGCAAGACAAGCATCTTCATTGCCATTTTCAGCAGCTTCAATCACTGTACGCATGTCATTAGACAGGTGAGATAAGCCTAGTAAGCCACTTTCGTTATTTAAAACTTTATCAATTTTTGCTAAATCCCAACCGAGGTTTTTCGCAAGGAAGCTATGTAAGCTTGGATCAACATCACCACTACGGGTTCCCATCACTACGCCTTCAAGTGGAGTGAGGCCCATAGAGGTATCAACACTTTGTCCATTCCACACTGCGCAAGTTGAACTGCCGTTTCCTAGATGCGCTGTTAGCCATCCACCTTTTTTCAGGCTACCTGCGAGCTCACTCGCTTTGTCAGACACATAGGCGTGGCTTGTACCATGGAAACCATAACGGCGGACGTTGTGGTCAGTATATAAAAACTTAGGAATTGCATAACGGTATGCATGCGGTGGCATGGTCTGATGGAATGCAGTATCAAATACGGCAACCTGAGGTAATTCAGGAAATAGGCGTACGGTTGCGTCGATACCAATTAAATGTGCTGGGTTATGAAGCGGAGCCAAAGGCGTTGCTGCACGAATACGTTCAATAATTTCAGGAGTGAGTAATTCTGCTTTGGTTAAACTACCACCGTGTACAACACGATGTCCGATTGCTTGCGGTTTGTAGTTGGCAAGACGTGCAAGTAAAGTTTCTAAAGCTTTGGCATGGTCAGCATAAGGAATTGAAAGTTCCAGTGGTTCACCACCAACTGTAACTCCCTTAATACGAGCATCAGCTGCCCCCAAGTTTTCTGCTAAACCGTAAATACGGTCTTCACGACGCTCTGAAACCAGTGCGTATTTAATAGATGAAGAGCCGCAATTGATAACTAATACTGATATAGCCACGTTGAAATACCCAAGTCCTGATTTAAAATAGTTTTCCTAACTTCCTGTTCAAGATGTATTATTTTTTCATACAGATTGAACGGGTTGTCATGTTTTAACATGTGTTGTTTTTCTGTCCAAGATAGACTTTAGCCCATTAGACTTAAGCACTATCGACCATCAAATTATTTGTAACTAATATTTGTCCAGTATAAAGCTTAACCACTGTATTCCTTGTTTTTTTATACGCATAGAAACGAGTTTTTTGTATATATTTATGAAAAAATAAACCCGAATGAAGCATGTGTTTTAAATGCTAGAAACCAAACCTTTATTGAATAAGTGAGTTGGTTCTTTAAGTTAAATTTTAAGCATATATTACAAATAATATACGTAATTGAAATTAAGTTTTGATGGTATTTAAGGGCGTTAAAAAGAACCTAATATGGATTTATAAGTACTAAAAATTAGAATGAAAAGCTCATCATTTATATATTGTTAAATATATTTTATTATATTGATTTACAATAAATTTACCGTATTTTTGAGATTTGGTTTAGCTGTAAATATACCTAAATATTAAATAAGTTTTTTGTCTAAAATATAAACTCGTTATGTCTTTAAAAGTTGTACTGAGGCCATTACAGCAACATTGGCTGGGGTTGCATGTCGCTTTTTGCCTGAATAATATTGTTCATCCTTTTTTCAAATGATCATAAAAAATATATCATTTGGTCTATTTTTCTTTTCCGGCTTATCCGGTTGTACAGGAGCGTCCAGCATGGACTTGCCGAATCCAATATTGGCAAAAGTGACCGAGCGTGTAATCGCCCGTAGTCAAAAAACTCGTTCTGCATATTTACAACGTATTGAACATGCACAAGGCAAATTTCCTGCTCGTGGGGCACTTTCATGCGCCAATCTGGCTCATGGTTTTGCCAGCATGGAAGACAATGAAAAATTAATTATTAAAGTAGGTCGTGAACCAAATATTGGTATTGTGTCGTCATATAACGAAATGTTGTCGGCTCATGCACCTTATAAAACATTTCCAGATTTAATTAAAACAGCCGCTCGTGAAAATGGTGGCGTGGCACAGTTTGCAGGTGGTGTTCCTGCGATGTGTGACGGTATTACCCAAGGTAATGCTGGTATGGAACTCTCATTGTTCTCTCGTGAAACGATTGCAATGAGCACAGCGATTGCATTGTCTCATAACATGTTTGACGCAGCTTTGTGTCTGGGTGTTTGCGACAAGATTGTACCAGGCTTATTAATTGGCGCTTTACAGTTCGGCTATTTACCTACTATTTTTGTGCCAGCAGGCCCAATGACGAGTGGGCTATCTAACGATGAGAAAGCTAAAATTCGCCAGCAATTTGCAACGGGTCAAGTTGGCCGAGATGCTTTGTTAGAAGCTGAGTCAGCTGCTTATCACGGACAAGGGACTTGTACTTTTTACGGTACAGCCAACAGTAATCAAATGTTGATGGAAGTCATGGGTTTACATTTACCAAGCGCTGCATTTGTTCATCCTCACACACCATTACGTGATGCACTTACCGCAGAAGCTGCGATTCGTGTACTTGATTTAACAGTTGAGCGTGGAAACTACACGCCGATTGGTCATGTTGTCGATGAAAAAACAATTATAAACGGCATCGTGGCGTTACTCGCTACAGGTGGTTCAACCAACCATACTTTGCATTTGATTGCGATTGCTCGCGCCGCTGGTGTCTTGATTGACTGGGATGACTTCGATGAGTTGTCGACTGTTGTTCCATTGCTCGCAAAAATCTATCCAAATGGTAAGGCCGATGTAAACCATTTCCAAGCTGCGGGTGGGGTTGCTTTCCTCATTCGTAACTTACTTGAAGCAGGCTTGTTACATAACGATGTAACGACAGTGGCTGGTAAAGGTTTGCAGCATTACACCAAAGAACCGAAATTGATTGATGGTAAGCTCACTTGGGTTGATGGTGTGGTTCAAAGCCTTGATGACAAGGTTCTACGTAGTATTGATGAGCCGTTTCAACCAGATGGTGGCTTGCGTTTAATGCAAGGTCGCCTTGGTCGTGGTGTTATCAAGATTTCTGCTGTTGCGCCAGAGCACCGTAAAGTTAAAGCTCCAGCAATCGTGTTTGATTCTCAAGAAGCGGTACAAGCAGCGTTTGATCGTGGTGAGTTACACCGAGATTTTATTGCAGTCGTTCGTTTCCAAGGTGCGCGTGCTAACGGTATGCCTGAATTGCATCGCTTAACGCCTGTGTTGGGTGTTTTACAAGATCAAGGTTTCCACGTTGCATTAGTAACCGATGGACGTATGTCTGGTGCTTCAGGCAAAGTTCCTGCGGTGATTCATTTATCTCCAGAAGCCTTGCTAAATGGGCCGATTGCTAAAGTTCAAACAGGCGATATGTTGATTATTGATGCTGAGGCTGGCGTACTCGATGTTGAAATAGATGAACAGACTTGGCAGTCGCGTCCTGTTGCACAGCCAGAACATCAGGCAGAAAACGAAGTTGGTTTTGGCCGTGAATTATTTGGTGTTTTCCGTGCTGCTGCTGCGCCAGCTGAACATGGAGCATCTGTATTTGGTGCATTGGTTGGTGAAACTTCACCAGAGCAGATTTGAGTCAAAGGAACTGAAAAATAATGATTAAAATTGAAGATATCGTCAAATTAGGCCCAGTCATTCCAGTATTGGCATTTGATTCTGCTGAGCAAGGTGAAGATGTATCACGTGCGTTGCATGCTGGTGGTGTAAAAGTCCTTGAAATTACGTTGCGTACTGCCGCGGGTCTTGCTGCTATTGAGCGTGCGAGCCAATTGGCGGATGACATTGTGGTAGGTGTAGGAACGATTACCAAGCCAGAACATTGTGCTCAAGCTAAAAAAGCAGGCGCTCAATTTGGTGTTTCTCCTGGTTTGACCAAAGATCTGCATTTGGCTGCACAAGATGCTGGCTTACCTTTATTACCGGGTGTGATGACACCAAGTGATCTGATTCAGGCGATTGAGTTAGGTTATGAGATTGTGAAGTTCTTTCCAGCTCAACAAGCAGGTGGAGTTGAGATGCTAAAAGCATTTTATGGTCCATTTCCAAACTTACGTTTTTGCCCGACTGGCGGAATTACAGCAGAGTCAGCGCCAGATTTCTTAAAGCAACCAAACGTATTGTGTGTAGGTGGTTCATGGTTAACGCCTAAAGCTGCTGTAGCTGCACAAGATTGGGCTGAAATTACTCACTTAGCGCAAATTGCGAGTCAGTTGAGAGCGTTGTAAATGTAGTCAATATTTATAAAAAATGAAGTGCATTCTATGTGCTTTACGGCTGTATTGAGGTGGCCAGTTTGTGCTGGTCACACCTAAATATAAAAATTTAGTGTCTTAACAGTAGGAATTACTGTGGTTGAAGACCTTTGTTTGGGCAGTGTGCCTAAATAGCATTATTCCAAGGAGAAGTATCACATGGAGACCGTTCAGGGTGGCATGTTGCTTATCTACACTGTAATCGCGATTATTGCATTGGTTGTCATGATCGCGAAGTTCAGAATTTATCCATTTCTTGTTCTTATTATTGTTTCACTCGGTTTGGCTTTGGCTGTTGGCATGCCAATGGGCGATATTGTTAAATCATATGAAGCTGGTACTGGTAAAACCTTGGGCCACCTTGCGATTGTAATCGCACTGGGAACGATGCTCGGTAAAATGATGGCCGAGTCGGGTGGTGCTGAGCGAATAGCAATTACCTTAATTAAATGGTTTGGTGAGAAAAATATTCACTGGGCCATGATGTTTATTGCGCTTATTGTTGGTCTTCCCGTATTTTTCGAAGTAGGTTTTGTTCTACTCATTCCAATTGCGTTCAACATTGCTAAGCGAACCGGAAAATCATTACTGGTTGTGGGCTTGCCAATGGTCGCAGGCTTATCTGTTGTGCATGGCTTAATTCCACCACATCCGGCGGCATTGTTGGCTGTACAAGCCTATCATGCTGATATTGGTAAAACGATTGCGTACAGTTTAATCGTTGGTGTGCCAACAGCAATTGTTGCAGGGCCATTGTATGCACTTTGGATTAATAAATACGTCAAATTGCCTGAAAATAATCCGTTAGCAAAACAATTTATTGAAGCAGATACAAATAGAACTCGTGAGTTACCAAGCTTTGGGATTACCTTATTTACGATTATGCTACCAGTAGTGTTGATGTTAATCGGAAGTTGGGCAGATCTGTTCTTTGCGCCACAGACTTTCGCAAATGATTTACTACGTTTCATTGGTACTTCTGATATCGCATTGCTTATTGCTGTACTGGTCAGCTTTATTACTTTTGGTACGATGCAAGGCTTTAACCGTGAACAAATTGAAAAATTCTGTGGCGGATGTTTAGCTTCTATTGCCGGAATCATGTTGATTGTTGGTGCAGGTGGGGGTTTTGGTGGCATTTTACGTGACACAGGGATTTCTAATGAGATCGTGTCCACAGCCTTAAAAGCAAATTTGTCGCCATTATTGTTGGGTTGGTTTGTTGCAGCATTGATTCGTTTGGCAACAGGTTCTGCAACGGTGGCTATGGCTACAGCATGTAGTATTGTTGCTCCAATTGCAGCCACGGCAGGTGTTGCTGTTAGGCCAGAACTTTTAGTACTTGCTACAGGCTCAGGTTCATTGGTTTTCTCACATGTAAATGACGCAGGATTCTGGTTAATCAAAGAATATTTCGGTATGACAGTGGGGCAGACGCTCAAGACTTGGTCGGTATTGGAAACGATCATTTCAGTGTTGGGTTTATCTTTTACGCTACTGCTTAGCACTATTTTATAATTAAAGGTGAGTAATCCATGATTGTGATTGCAATGGGTGTCTGTGGAACAGGTAAAACCCTGATTGGTGAATTATTATCAGAGCGTTTGGCTTGTGAATTTCTCGACGGTGATACGCTTCATTCGGCTGCAAATAAAAGTAAGATGAGCCAAGGGATTCCTTTAACTGATGATGATCGTCTGCCATGGTTACAGGCGATTCGTCAGGTGATTGAAACCAAACAAAGAGATGGTGAAACAGCTGTATTTACATGCTCATCTTTAAAACGCATGTATCGCGATATTTTAAGAGGGCAAGATCAGAATGTTAAGTTCGTCTACCTCAAAGGCTCTTATGAGTTATTGCAGCAAAGACTTGCGGCAAGATCAGGTCATTTCTTTGATCCATCATTGCTACAAACCCAGCTTGATACATTAGAAGAACCAGATATTCATGAAGCAATAACGATTGATATTGCTTTGACACCTGAGCAGATTGTTGCGCAAGTCATGCAGCAACTTGGTGTAGTTAGTGATGTCTGCCAAGAATAATCATAGAAAAGTTTAAATGATAAAAAAACGCCTGATATTGATCAGGCGTTTTTTTGAAGTGTTAAATCTATTATTGGCGAATTTGACCGTCACCCAACACAATCCATTTCTGAGAAGTTAAGCCTTCTAAACCAACTGGACCGCGGGCATGAATTTTATCTGTAGAGATACCAATTTCTGCGCCTAAGCCATATTCAAAGCCATCAGCAAAACGAGTTGAAGCATTGATTACAACTGAGCTTGAATCTACGCGAGCTAAGAATTGACGAGCCAAAGTATAGTTTTCAGTCACGATTGCATCGGTGTGATGTGAACCATATTTGTTAATATGGTCAATTGCTTCATCAATACCACTCACTACCTTAACTGCAAGAATTGGCCCTAGATATTCGGTGTACCAATCTTCCTCTGTCGCTGGTTTTACAGAAGCACCTAAAATGCGACGTGTTTCTGGACAACCGCGAAGCTCAACTTGTTTTTCAGCATAGAGTTCAGCAATGCGTGGTAAGAAAACATCTGCAATTTTTTCATCAACGAGCAGAGTTTCCATCGCATTACAAACGCCATAACGATGTGTTTTTGCATTTAAGGTAATTGGTAAAGCTTTTTGCAAATCTGCTTGTGCTTCAACAAATACATGGCAGTTACCATCAAGATGCTTAATGACCGGAATGCGCGCTTCATTAGTTACACGTTCAATTAAGCTTTTGCCACCACGTGGAACGATTACATCTACATATTCCGCCATGGTAATAAGATGACCAACAGCCGCACGGTCAGAAGTGTTAATCACTTGAACTGAATCTTCAGGTAAGCCAGCAACTTTTAAGCCATGCTTAATCGCTTCAGCAATTGCTTTATTTGACTCGAGTGCTTCTGAACCACCACGTAAAATAATGGCGTTGCCCGATTTAATGGCTAAAGATGCAGCTTCAAGGGTTACGTTTGGACGTGATTCGTAAATCATCCCAACAACACCTAAAGGCACACGCATTTTACCAATTTGAATGCCTGTGGGGCGATATGCAAGATCCGTAATTTCCCCAATTGGATCGACAAGTGCAATCACATCTTTTAGACCTTGCAACATTCCTTTAAAACGTGCGGGCGTAAGTTCAAGACGATCAAGCAATGCGCTGTCGAGCTGATTGCTACGACCTTTATCCATGTCGATTTGATTCGCTGCCAAAATTGCTGCCTGATTATTTTCTAAAGCAGTATAAATAGCAGAGAGAGCATGGTTTTTTAGTGAGGTAGAAGCACTTGTAAGGACACGAGAGGCCTGACGTGCTTGTTGCCCAACTGTTTGCATATATTGTTCAATTGAATCTTGCATAGCATTTTTTAATCATTTACCAATGAGTAAGATAGTAGCAGTCAAATGCGGAACAATGAATGGCTTTTTTTGAAAAATGTGACCGCCATAAAAAAACATTTAAATATTTTGCAAACTATTAGCGACTTAAACAAGATGAGCGGTCATTTGAGCGATTGCGTATATTTCACACAATTGTTTAGAATGTTATTGTGCAATACAAACTAATACAAATTTTAAAGTTTTGTGCATAAAAGATTACGTGTTCAAGAAGGAACTCTTGCAGCATAAAAAAATTACAGCAAGGAGGAAGCAAGGATATGAATTCCATTATTCAAATGGATTCGGAGATCAACCAAGCTTATGCCGGTTTTGGCTTTTTCGATATCTACCATAGAGATAGTTTTAAACAACCTGCTCGTACTACATGGATTGACGGCTGGAAAATTGAATATATGGCAATTGCCGACCCAAAAACGATTCACAATACGCCAATTGTGATTGTGGGCGGAGCTTTCCAGAATTTTAATTCTTATAAATATTGTGTTGAACAATTGTTTGAAAGCGGTCCGGTCATATTAATTGATTTACCTTCTATGGGCGCAAATCAGCAAATTACCAATCGGGACACAGGAGTATCAGCAGGTACTTTAGAGCTACCTGATTTGTCTAAAATGTTGGGTCGCTGGTTAGATATTGTTGGACTACAAAAAGTTTCTGTGATGGGAATGTCTTTGGGGTCAGTGATTGCTTCTTGTTTTGCTTATCATCGTCCAGAATTAATGGATCGCATGATTTTGATGGGGGTTATGCAAAAGACCCGAAAAAGTTGGCGAATGATTTTGGAAGAGTCGCTCAAGCTCATGCAAGAAAACCGCATGGAAGAGTTTGGGCAAGCTGTAATTTTATATTTAGTTAATCATGCAAAATTAGATAAAACCCGCATGTCACCAACAGCTAAAAAATTATTTTTTAGGCAAATGGCTGAGTTTACGGGTACAGAGCGAGAACGTTATGAAATTAACTGTAATCGTCTTTTGCGGTTAACTGATGTACCCATTCCAGAGTGTAAAACGCTGGTTGCAGCAGGGCAGTACGATAGTTTTACTCTGCCTCATGAAAATGCGAACTTTGCTTTGCAATGCCCAGATATGGAATTTGCCCTTATTGCAAATGCGGACCATGTGCCACAGTTGCAGCGTCGTAAAGAAACCATGAGTTTGTTCACTTCATTTTTAAAAGGTGAATCTATCCAAAATTTGGATGGCATTATTCCTATGACACGTGAACAAATGCAAAACATGGAGCGCCGTGGTGAAGAGCGAGTTCGGGTTTTGCAACCAAAAACCCAACTTACTCACCGAGAGTCTGATGTAGAGGTACCTGTAACGATCGTTGATGTCACTTTCTTCGGTATGTATTTAAAAATGCATGATTTTTCGCAGCTTGATTTTGTGAATGATCATCCACGTGATTTGGCACTACATTTAAAAGATGAAGAAGGTAGCTTTGCAATTGAGTGCTTAATTTTTGAGAGTACAGAGCAAGGCATTCGAGCTTTATTTAAACATGGTAGTTTCGAACTTGCTGATCGTTTAAGCCGTTTTATTACTCGTCAAAAACAAGCAGCTTAATAATATAGTTAGAGATGGAAGCTCATTTATTCCGAGCTTCCATTTTTTATTTATTATTTTATTTGTGCGTGAATGGTCCAGACCAAGTCACCTAAATGTTGCTCATGACTATCTTGAGAAGCTTGTCCAAAGAAAATTTGTGGTTGTTCCACGCTAACTTGATCGAACTCTGTATCTTTAAAAAAGTCTTCAACTTCTTTGGGGCTTTTGAAGTGAAAACTAAACGAGCTTCGAGACATTAATTTCAATAATTTACTGCTATTCCAGATGATGCTGGCAAGTTTGTTTTTAACTGGTTCAGGGTAGAGATCCGTTAAATAATGAAAATTTTTAAAAGAAGCGCCATAGTGAGCAATCGATTGAATCAGCTGTTTTAATAAATCTTTATCAAAGTAATTAATTAAACCTTCACTAATCACAACCAATGGGCGGTTCGGGTCAAATACTTCAAATGCTTGTGCAAAAGCTTCGGTAAATAAATCAACCGATAAAATTTCAGGCGCATTTTTTTCAATTTGTTGTAACGCATTTTGTTTGGTTTGTGCCATATCGGGTAAATCAAGCTCCCGATAGGTAATCGAAGGGTAATGCTGTCTAAACCACCAGCCACGTGGAGACAGGCCACATGCTATTTCTAGAACTTGTAAATCAGGACTTTCTTGAATGAGTTGTTCTAAGTGATGGTCAAGCATGATATGGCGTTGTTTGAGCGTAGTGCGCATGCTACCGCCCACATATTTCTCAGCCCAAGATTCTATTGGGTGAACCAAATACGCCAGTGATTTGCCTTTGGTTGTAGCAAGTGCTTCATGAGAGATCCCCATTTGATACCAGATATAGCCCGTATAGTGGGCTGTAAATGAGATGTGGCGGTGTTTTGAAAGGTGTTGTGTCATTCGTCCTGAGCTCGATTTATTGTTTTTCTGTGATCTTCATTATTCATAACAATGAAGAGGGTTTAATGCATTGATGTTGAATGAACCTGCATGACGGAGTCCTGTCAATTAGGTTCGCATTCTGGGATGAACTTTCAGTTAGAGTTACTTTTCTTTTGGGAAAAGTAACCAAAACCATTGTCATACGCAAAACCTGTTCACTTTCTGCATCTATCAAATATATTGAAGCAATCAATATCCTTCAGCAGATGAGCAGGTTGCGTATGACTTAACCGCGTATCAGATAGTGAATAGGTTTTTGTAGCCAATTAAAATTTTTACTAACTTAAATCGAATTTTTAAACTCTTCAATGGCTGTTTTGACAGCTTGCCACTCGTCGCCAAGCGATAAGGTTTCACCAATCTGAATTTGTGGAATTTGACCACGCATGCGTTCTAAACGTTCTTGATTTGGTCGATCTAAGTTTGCAATACCTTCAAGTGCTGTACATGCCGCACCTCGGTCATTACACACGAGCCCCATATCACAACCCGCGGTTAAAGCAGCTTGAATACGCGCATCTGCGCCACCTGCTACACAAGCAGCTTGCATGCTTAAGTCATCAGAGAAAAGTACACCATCAAACTTCAAACGGTTGCGTAGAACTTCTTGAATCCAGAACGGTGAAAAACCTGCTGGATTTGGATCGATCTGATCATAAATCACATGTGCAGGCATGAGTGCATCAAGCTGTGGCATCAGCTTAATAAAGCTTTGCATGTCATGGTTGTAAATTTCATCATAGCTACGGCTATCGATTGCAGCTGCGATATGAGAGTCGGCTTTCACTGAACCGTGGCCCGGGAAGTGTTTGCCGGTGTTTGCCATTCCAGCTTTTTTCATGCCTTGCATAAATGCACCAGCAAGCGGGGCAATATCCTCAATATTTTTAGAGAAGCCACGATCACCGATCACATCACTAATTGCATTAAGGTCTAAAACGGGTGCAAAACTAAAATCGATACCTACAGCCAAGACTTCAGTTGCCATTAACCAGCCGCATTGTTCAGCCAGTTCGAGTGCTTTTTGAGGTTGAGTAATATAGAGGTCACCAAAACGACCCATGGCCGGTAATAAGGTAAAACCTGATCTTAGGCGCTGAACTCGCCCACCTTCTTGGTCGACAGCAATTAAAATATCTGGACGAATTTGACGCATGTGGTCCGTTAATGCACGGACTTGTTGTGGAGATTCAATATTTCGTGCAAATAAAATCATGCCACCGACTTGCGGAGCGCGTAATAGTTCAATATCTTCTTGAGTAAGTTCTGTGCCGGCGATGTCCAGCATCAATGCGCCAATCATATTGGTTCCATTTGAATTTTGATTGAAAAACAATAAGCGAATTTTGCAATGTTTTGCTACATTTTGTCAGTACAGAATATGATAAAACTACACGGTATAAACAATTTAGTTGGTTAAGATTTTGAATCTGCTTAGTTCATATCGAAAACAGAGCGTGTAAGATAGGAACACCCAAGGAAGTATTAAAAATTTATGAAACTTCAAACTATAGCTTGTGCAGTAGCGATCGCGACTGGCGGTTTATTCTTCACTCATACGATGAATGAAGCGAGAGCAGCAACCAATACTGCTGTGGTTTCTCAATCGATCCAGCCAACGCAAGAACAGGCTTTGGTGGCTCGCCAACTGGCAACTTTAGTTGATCGCCAACATTATTTGAATATGCGTCTGGATGCAACGACATCAAATCGTATTCTCGATATGTATTTAGATAGTCTTGATCCGGATCACTCTCTATTTTTAGACGCTGAAGTTCAAAATTATAAAAAACTATATGGTTCAAATTTTGGTGCTTCTTTAAAAGCGGGGAATTTGACTGGACCATTTGCAATTCATCAGCAATATCGTGAACGCTTAAAACAATTTTATGAGTTCATGTTAGCCGAGCTAAAACAGCAGCAAAATTTAAAACAGCCAAATAGCTATATTGAAGTTGATCGTGAAAAAGCACCGTATTTTAAAACATCGGCTGAGCAACAAAATCACTGGCGTAAAATGTTGGTTTCACAGTTAATCAATTTGACGATTAGCCGTGAAGAAGAGCAGGCGAAACAAAAAGCGCTTAAAGAAAATCCATCACTTGCTGATGGTCAAGATTTAACTGGCCCAGAAGATTTAACACCAGCTCAGACTTTAACTAAACGTTATACGCGTCAGCTTGAAAGAATTAGTCGTGTGAAAAGCGATGATGTGTTGGATAAAACATTAAATGCCATGTTGGCAACTTATGATCCACACAGTAACTATTACCCGCCAATCGATGCGATAGAATTGAATCGCCAAACGACCTTGCAACTAGAAGGTATTGGTGTATCGATTCGTCCAGAGCGTGGCAATGAAGATTACACCAAGATTGAAACCATTGTAGAAGGTGGTCCTGCAAGTAAGTCTGGCCAAGTGAAATCAGGAGATCGAATCGTTGGTGTCGCCCAAGAAGGCGAGAAAATGATTGATGTGGTTGGTTGGACAAGTTCTGAAATTGTTGGACTCATTCGTGGTAAGCGCGGAACTAAAGTTACGTTAAAACTTCTTGGTGCTGGCGCATCAATGAGTCAAGCACGTAATGTGACCTTAGTGCGTGATGTGATTCAAGAAGAAGATGCTGGTGTTCGTTCACGTACAGTTGAAGTGACACGTGATGGTAAAAAGCATGTGTTGGGCGTAATTGAAATTCCATCATTCTATTTTGACTATCGTTCACGTCGTGCGGGTCAACAATACCGTTCAGTTTCTGAAGATACTGCCAATGCTTTTGAAGCGTTAAAAGCGAAGAAAGTAGAAGGTATTATTATCGACTTGCGTAATGACCCAGGTGGTTCATTAGAAGAAGTTGCACGTATGCTGGGTCAAGTGATTAAGTCAGGTCCAGTGGTTCAAATCCGTGATGGCAATGGCAACGTAAGTGTTTTTGAAGACAACGACGGTGGTCAGCAAGTTTACACAGGTCCACTCGCTGTAATGGTGAACTTGGCATCTGCATCTGCAAGTGAGATTTACTCTGCTGCAATCCAAGACTATGAGCGCGGTATTATTATTGGTAGTACAACGACTGGTAAGGGTACAGCTCAGGTGCAACTTGATACTCTGGCATACGGTCAAGCGACTTTAACTCAGCGTAAGTTCTACCGTATTACAGGTGGTAGTACACAAAATAAAGGTGTAGTGCCAGACATTAAACTCGTCGATATCTATAACGAAGAGTTTGGTGAGCGTAAATCGAAGAATGCATTGAAGTGGGACACAATTCCTACAGCACCATTTAAACGTGAAGGCTCTGTGCAACCTTATGTGGCCAAGTTGTCTCAATTCTCTGAACAACGTGTTGCTAATGATGCCCAGTTTAAATATCTAAATAAACGTACTGCGATTGCTAAAGTGACGAGCGACCAGAAACAAGTGGTGCTTGATATTGATAAACGCCGTGCTGAATTACTTGGTTTAGAGAAACAAACTTTAGATGCAGAAAATGAACGTCGTGCTGCAACTGGTCAAAAGCCTTTTGCAAACTGGGAAAGCTATCAAGCTTCATTAGATGCTCTAGCTGAATCTCGCGCTAAAATGAAAGCATCTCAACGCCCTGCATTACCAGAAGAAGAAACTTTTGTGACTGAAGCTGCAAATGTACTCATGGACTATGCAAAATTGCAAAATCGCTAAGTATTACTAGGTCTTAAGAGAAAAGCATGCTGTTATCAGTGTGCTTTTTTTATTTTTCATGTCAGTAAACTGTCACGCATTTATCATCAAAATGTCAAAAAAACTGCTTAATCTTTAAGCATGAAAATAAATACATTGATGGATGGCGCTATGCAAAGCTCATACGCGACAGCACTATTAAAACAACAGCAACTTCCTGAAAGCTTCCAATTCTTTTTTAAACAAAAGCAGCAGCTATCTAATACGCATTCATTGCATGATTTGGTGCGCCCACGTTTAAAAATTGCGATTGTGACGGAAACTTGGCCACCTGAAATTAATGGTGTGGCACTTTCACTCTTACAACTATGCCAAGGTTTACAGAAACAGGGGCATAAGATTTTACTGATTCGTCCAGAGCAAAAGGCAAAATGCCATGACTTTACGCCAGAGCAAGAATGTCTGGTGATGTCGCAGGCGATTCCAAAATATCCGACTTTGCAGTTTGGTTGGCCACAATATTTAAAAGTATCGAAAGCTTTTGAAAAGTTTGTACCGGATGTGGTTCACATTGTGACCGAAGGACCGTTAGGTTTAACTGCCATGCAAGCTGCTAAGGCAAAAGCTATTCCGGTTTCTAGTGGCTTTCATTCGCCATTTCAAGATTTTAGTCGATTCTTCGATTTGGCTTTTTTGGTTAAACCGATTCAAAAATACCTGTGCTGGTTTCACAACAATACTCAAGTAACTTGTGTGCCAAGTAAAGATACACAAGAAGCATTACGCGGTTTTGGCATTACTTGCCCGCTGGTTGTTGTTGGACGCGGCGTAGACACAACGAGATTTACACCAAAGCATCGCTCTGAAAATTTGCGAAAGCAATGGGATGCCGATGAGAATACTCGCGTTATGCTTTATGTGGGGCGTTTGTCGCCAGAAAAAGAAGTGCAAGTGCTCATTGATAGTTATGCCAACTTACAAACTGTTAGGCCCCATAAAACGAAATTAGTTATTGTGGGAGATGGCCCAGATTTTGCTCGTTTAAAGTCACTACCTGAAGCGAAGGGTGTTATCTTTACCGGAAGTTTGAGAGGTCAAGATTTGGCGGTTGCCTATGCGAGTGCCGATGTATTCGTATTTGCGAGTCAAGTTGAAACGTTTGGTAACGTAGTTTTAGAGGCGATGGCAAGCGGTTTGCCAGTTATCGCGTATGATTATGCATGTGCACATCAATATTTAACCCATGGTGTGAATGGCTGGTTAAGCCCACTTGGACAAAAAAGCCACTTTATACAACAAATTTATCAGCTTCCTTCAGTACAACAACTTAGAGAAATGGGCGTACAAGCCTGTCATAAAGTACAGCAAAGCGGTTGGCAACTTCCGGTTCAGCAATTGGAGCAGGCATTTTATCAGGTAGTGAAGGAGCCCTCGGCGGACTTCACCTAAGTATCCTAAAATAGGAGAATGACCATGAAATTTAAGAATGCAAAAATAAAAATACTCGATTTAGATTTGAGAGGCTGTTTATATCTTAACAATTTTTCTCACTCACAGCGTGTTGCCCTTTTCTTCAAAATCATCAGTCGTGTGGGTGATGGTCCATTTTGGTATCTAATGCTGGCAATCGTGTGGGGGATGCAAGGCATCACCTATAGCCTGCAAATCATCTACTTGTTATTAGGTGGTTCTATTGGCACGGCAATCTATAAATTTTTAAAACATAAGACAACACGACCTCGTCCTTATCAAGTGCATCAGGTGATTGTGCTCGGTGAGAGACCACTTGATCATTTTAGCTTTCCATCGGGTCATACACTTCATGCAGTGATGGTGACAATTGTTTTGGGTTATATCCAGCCCGCTTTGCTTGCGGCGATGTTTCCTTTCATGGTGCTTGTAGCATTGTCTCGTATGGTGCTTGGTCTTCATTACCCAAGTGATGTGATTGTGGGTGCGCTTATTGGTGCGGCGGTCGCGGGTATGATTATTTTTATGGCTCCGCTATTGAACATCGCTTTATAAGTATCGGTAATTTTTATCAGCTTAAGCTATCGATTAGGTTTGTGGATTTGCTAAAGTACACAGTTCGTGATTTAGCAGATTAAACAGATAGGAGCCGCTATGGGCTTACGTTGGACAGATACGATTGATATTGCCATTGAATTGTCAGAAGCACATCCAGAAGTTGATCCGCAATGGATTCGTTTTACCGATTTACATGCATGGGTGTGCGCATTACCAGACTTCAGCGATGACCCAAATAAATCGACAGAAGGATTGCTAGAAGGGATTCAAATGGCCTGGATAGACGAAGTTCGCTAAAAACAGTAGAAAAAATCGCAACTTTTACACATTCAAAGCTGATTATTGCCTATGACATCGGTATAATGCGGCAAATTTTTCAATGTTTAAATTTTAAAATAAAGGAGCCACTCATGGCTATTGAACGTACTTTGTCTATCGTAAAACCTGATGCAGTTTCTAAAAACCACATCGGTGATATTTTTGCTCGTTTTGAAAAAGCGGGTTTAAAAATTGTTGCGACTAAAATGAAACACCTTTCTCAAGCTGATGCTGAAGGTTTCTATGCTGAGCATAAAGAACGTGGTTTCTTTGGTGACTTAGTTGCATTCATGACTTCTGGTCCAGTTGTAGTATCTGTTCTTGAAGGCGAAAATGCAGTTCTTGCACACCGTGAAATCTTAGGCGCTACAAACCCTAAAGAAGCTGCTCCTGGTACTATCCGTGCTGACTTTGCTGTAAGCATCGACGAAAACGCTGCTCACGGTTCTGACTCAGTTGCTTCTGCAGAGCGTGAAATTGCTTACTTCTTTGCTGACAACGAGATCTGCCCACGCACTCGTTAATCGAAAGCATTCAAACCAGATAAGTGGTATACTACTTATCTGGTTTTTTTATTCTCTCAAGAGAATATTGTTTGATTCTTGAACAATATCTTCAGTTTTTTGACATGGTTTAGGTAAATACACATGAGTTCTGCAGAGGTCGTTTCATCTGAAAATCTTGATGGACAGCAGCAATCTTCGTCCAAGCTGGTAATTCCTGCTGCCGAAAATAAAGTGAATTTACTCGGCATGTCTCGTACTGAATTAGAAAAATTTTTTGAAGATATTGGCGAGAAAAAGTTTCGTGCCGGTCAGGTCATGAAATGGATACATCAATACTTCATTACTGATTTTGCTGAAATGACCAATATTTCAGGAAAATTGCGTGCGAAGCTTGAACAGATTTGTGAAATCAAAGCTCCTGAAGTGGTTCACCGTCACTATTCAAAAGATGGTACACGTAAGTGGGTTTTTCGTGTGGGCGATGGCGCAGGTTCTTTAGTTGAAACTGTATTAATTCCTGCCGAAGATAAAACAGGCTTGCGTAAGACTTTGTGTATTTCGTCACAAGTCGGGTGCGCATTAGACTGCTCATTTTGTTCAACAGGTAAACAAGGTTTCCAACGTGATTTAACGCCAGATGAAATCATTGGACAGCTTTGGATGGCAAACTATTCTTATATGGAAGAAGTGCCCGTTGCCGAGCGCGAGCGTTCAGTGACCAATGTCGTGATGATGGGTATGGGTGAACCATTGCTCAACTATGATGCCGTATTAAGCTCAATGCAGATTATGCTTGATGACTTTGCTTATGGTATGTCTAAGCGTCGTGTGACTTTATCAACATCAGGTGTTGTACCTAAAATTGATCAGCTTGCAAAAGACATTGATGTTGCTTTAGCAATTTCTTTACATGCACCAAACGATGAATTACGTAATGAATTAGTGCCAATTAATAAAAAATATCCATTGGCTCAGTTGATTGCAGCATGTCAGCGTTATATTGCCAAAGATGGTAATGAAAGTACGCGTAAACATGTGACTATTGAATATGTGATGTTAGAGGGTGTAAATGATCAGCCTGAACATGCACAGCAAATGATTAAATTATTAAAAAACTTACCAAGTAAAATTAATTTAATTCCATTTAACCCGTTCCCGCATGCACCATATGGTCGCTCAAGCCGAAATCGAATTATCTCGTTCCAAAAAACTTTGTCTGATGCTGGATTTGTGTGTACGATTCGTCAAACACGTGGTGATGATATTGATGCTGCATGTGGACAGTTAGTTGGTCAAGTGGCCGATAGAACTCGTCGTGCTGAACAGTGGCAGAAAAAAGTCACACAGCGTCAAGAGATTTTGCGTACACAGGGATAAAATTGAGGGCAGGCTTTGAGTACTCCAAAGTTAAAAACGGTATTATGTATGGGGGTTGCAGTTGCATTTCTGGTAAGTGGTTGCCAGACAACGCATGTGCAAAAGAAAGACCCAGAAAAAGCGGTAAAAGTGCGTACACAACTTGCTGCTGAACATATCCGTTCGGGTGACTTGGATTCAGCAAAGCGAGCTCTTGATCAAGCTTTAAGTGTAGATAGCCGTGATGCAACGGCAAACATGATGATGGGCATTTTACTACAGCAAGAAGGTAGTAAGCCGAACTTAGAAAAAGCAGAACATTACTTTAAACGAGCAATTTCATCTGAACCAGATAATGCTCAAGCACATAATAACTATGGTACGTACTTGTATCAAATGGAACGCTATAATGATGCGATCGAGCAATTTCGTATTGCTGGCACAACATTAGGTTATGACCAACGCTATCAGGCGTTAGAAAATCTAGGGCGTATTTATTTAAAATTGGGTGATGTTGCGAATGCTGAAAAAACATTCAAACAAGCACTCCTTGCTAACCGCGACTCTTATATTTCAATGTTAGAGTTAGCGGAAATTTTTTATTTGCAGCAGCAGATTCCGGCTGCTACACAAATGTATGAGCAATATGTTCATACAGTGGGGCAGAAAAATCAGGGTGCAAGAGCACTTTGGATTGGTGTAAGAGTGGCTCGAGCCAATGCGGATAAAATGGGAATGCAAGTGTTAGTAAACCAGTTACGTGCTTTGTTCCCGGAAAGTCCAGAATATCAACGTTATTTGCAATTACAGTATAGTACTGAGGCCGTATGGAAATAAATCCTAATTCACAGCAGCCAACTGGCTCAAGCTTACCGACTTCTGCTTTAGGAAATATTCAACGTCCTGGTGAGTATTTACGTCAAATTCGAGTTGCTCAGAATAAAGAGTTAGGGCAAGTTTCTTCAGATTTAAACATGCCGGTTAAGACTCTAACCGCTTTAGAGCAAGATGATTACAAGTCATTGCCAGAAGCGACTTTTATCAAGGGCTATTACCGTTCATATGCAAAATATTTAAATACAGATGCGACGGCAATTATTCAGCGCTTTGATGAAATTTATGCAAATGATACCGGGCTTTTACCAAACCATGCCTTAAACAACTCACCGATTAAAATCATGGGTAAACTCCCTGGTTCTAATAGTGACCGTAATAAGAAATGGTTAAAGCGTGCACTTCTTGCAATCGTGGTTATTGCTGTTGTGTCATTGATTGTCATGGGTATTCAAAAATGGACTTCTAAGAAAGAAGATGCTGATTTACCTAAAGTAAATCAATCTAGTGTTGAAGTTTTGCCTATGAAAGGAAATGCCACCTCAACAGTGGGTGATCAATTGGTGCTAAACTTTAACCGTCCAACGTCTGTTCATATTGTTGATGCAACAGGTAAAGTTTTGGCGACAGGCCGTCAGTCATCAACTTTAAACTTAAATGGCGAGTCTCCATTTCAGATTCGTCTTGATGATGCAACTGCGGTGTCATTAAGTTTAAACCAAGAACAGATTTCATTGTCTCCATATACGGTAAACGGTAAAGCTGAATTCCGTTTATCCCGCTAATACCATGAGTTGAGCGATACAATGATAGAGAACCCAATTAAACGTCGACCAACACGCAAAATTCGTGTTGGGTCGGTGTATGTCGGTGGCGATGCACCTATTAGTGTGCAAAGTATGACAAACACTGAAACTTGCGATGTTGATGCAACCGTTGCTCAGATTGAGCGTTGCGTTGATGCAGGTGCTGATATTATGCGTGTTTCGGTCCCATCTATGGAGGCTGCTGAGGCATTTGGTGCAATTCGTAAGCGCGTTTCAGTACCATTGGTTGCCGATATTCATTTTGACCATAGAATTGCTTTGGCAGTTGCAGATTATGGTGCAGACTGTTTGCGTATTAATCCGGGTAATATCGGGTCAGACCAGAAAGTTCGTGAGGTCGTTGCTGCGGCACGTCATCATGGTATTTCAATGCGTATTGGTGTGAATGCGGGTTCTCTAGAAAAAGATTTACAGAAAAAATATGGCGAGCCTACAGGGCAAGCACTTCTTGAATCAGCTTTACGTCACATTGATATTTTAGACCGCCTTGATTTTCATGAGTTTAAAGTTAGCGTAAAAGCCTCA
The DNA here is from genome assembly GCF_016106645.1 of Acinetobacter sp. ACIN00229. Taxonomy (NCBI): domain Bacteria; kingdom Pseudomonadati; phylum Pseudomonadota; class Gammaproteobacteria; order Moraxellales; family Moraxellaceae; genus Acinetobacter; species Acinetobacter sp. ACIN00229. Next base: position 120,801 of record NZ_JADWOM010000006.1, on the reverse strand, counting down.
AATGTGTTTTTAACCATGGATGCTTACCGCTTGCTTTCTCAGCAAATTGATAATCCATTGCACCTTGGTGTTACCGAAGCGGGTATTTACCGTACGGGTACTGTGAAATCAGCGATTGCCCTTGGCGGATTATTGATGGAAGGTATTGGCGATACAATGCGTATTTCGCTTGCTGCCGAACCAGAAGATGAAATCAAGATTGGTTTTGATATCTTAAAATCGCTTGGTCTACGCTCTAACGGGATTAACTTTATTGCTTGTCCGAGTTGTTCTCGCCAAGAATTTAACGTTATTCAAGTGATGCAAGCTTTGGAAGAACGTTTAGAAGATATTCGTACTCCAATGGATGTGTCAGTGATTGGTTGTAAGGTAAATGGCCCGGGTGAAGCAAAAGAAGCCGATATCGGGGTTGTTGGGGCTGCGCCTCGCTCACTGGTTTATCGTAATGGTGAGAAAAGCCATTTAATCGATACCGATCAATTGGTTGATGAAATCGAAACAATGGTTCGTCAACGTGTCCAAGAGCTTGAAGAAGCTAAATCTAAAGAAATTATTCGTAGTTCATCATGAGTTCAATTGTCGCAATCAAAGGTTTTAATGACGTCTTGCCAACGCAAACAGTAGCGTGGAGACGTCTTGAGCAACATTTAGCATCGTTAATGGATGCTTATGGTTATCAACAAATTCGTTTACCGATCGTTGAGCAAACGGGCTTGTTTAAACGTGCTATTGGTGATGCCACCGATATTGTTGAAAAAGAAATGTATACCTTTTTCGATAAAGGCAACCCACCAGAGTCATTAACTTTACGTCCGGAAGGTACAGCTGGTTGTGTTCGTGCGTTGGTTGAACATAATTTGTTGCGCGGCGCTACGCCACGTGTGTGGTATATGGGACCTATGTTCCGTTATGAAAAACCACAAAAAGGGCGTTACCGTCAGTTCCACCAGTTTGGTGTAGAAACTTTTGGCGTTGCGACTCCTGACATTGAAGCTGAAGTTATCTTGATGACAGCTCGGTTATGGAAGCGTATGGGCGTTGATCACATGGTTCAACTTGAGTTGAATACTTTAGGTGAAAAAGATGAGCGTACAGAGTATCGTAATGCTTTAGTTGCTTTTTTAAACGAGCACAAAGATGCGTTGGATGAAGACTCACAGCGTCGTTTAACAACGAATCCATTACGCATTTTAGATTCTAAAATTGAATCTACTCAGAAAATTCTGGAAAATGCACCGAAATTATATGACTTTTTAAAAGAAGATAGTTTAAGTCACTTTCAACAGTTGCAAGATTATTTGACTGCTGCAGGCGTTAAATTCGTCATTAATCAAAAATTGGTACGTGGTCTAGATTACTACAATAAAACCGTTTTTGAATGGACAACAACTGCACTTGGTTCGCAAGGTACTGTGTGTGGAGGTGGCCGTTATGATGGTTTAGTTGGTCAGTTAAAAGGTAAGCCAGATCAATCTGTACCTGCCGTTGGCTTTGGTATGGGAATGGAGCGCTTATTGCTTTTAGTTGAGCAAGTTGAAAAAGCTGAAGTTATTCGTGATTGTGAAGTCTTCTTGGTTGCAGAACCTGCTTATCAAACGAATGCTTTGATTTTAGCGGAACAATTACGTGACCAGTTAGAAGCTGCAAATAGCAGTATTCGAATCAAAACAGGTTCACAAGGCAGCATGAAAAGCCAGATGAAAAAAGCTGATCAGGCTGGAGCGATCTTTGCTTTGATTTTAGGGGAACGAGAGTGGGAAGCGCAGCAGTTTGCTATTAAAGAGTTAGCAACAGCTGAACAGTCACAAGTCGCAATTGCTGACCTTGTACCATTTTTAATCCAAAAATTTACAAAATAAACTGAACATCTGGAAAAGGACAATCACATGAGCTTAAGTGATGAAGAACAATTCGACAGCTTAAAGTCGTTCGCCAAAAAATATGGTTCTGCCATGATTAGCGGAATTCTCATTGCGTTGATTGCCTTTTTTGGGTGGACTTACTGGCAAAAAAAGAATCTGGCAACTAGTCAGGTAGAAACTGCAAAAGTACAGCAGTTAATGGATGAGGCAAATGCGAGTGCCGATAATCCGAATGCTTTAAGTTCGGTAACTGCATCAGCAGATAAAATTGTAAAAGATGATATCGACTCTGTTCAGGCCATACAGACTCAGTTTGTATTAGCAAAATTAGCCTATGAAAAACAAGATTATGCTGCTGCTGAAAAAGCCTTAAAGAAAGTTGAAAATTCAAAAGTTAAAGATGAAGGTTTGATTCAAGTTGTAAAATTGCGTTTAGCAGATGCACAATTGGCGCAAAACAAATATGATGAAGCACTAAAAACTCTGTCTGGTAACGTCGATCCTGCATTTAAAGCAACGGTAGAAGAGTTACGTGGCGATATCTTTGTTGCTAAGAAAGATGTTGATTCTGCTAAAAAAGCGTATCAGGCAGCTTGGAATTCGTTACTAGAACGTAAACAAGAGCGACAAATTTTACAAATTAAACTCGAAAGTGTTGGCGTTTTAGTTGAAGATCCACAGATTGAGCGCCCAATTTTGGAAACACAGGTGGAAGAGTCTTAATGAATCAGAAATTCAAACTGCCTTTGGCAATTGCAATCGCATCGGCTGTACTGGTGGGATGTTCTAGTAATAAAGTAAAAGAAGTTAAACCAAATCCTCTACCGAAATTGACCGAGTCGAAAAAGACCTTAACGCCAGTGTTTTCGCGTAGTGTTTCTTCTACTGATAAAGCTGATCCATTACGTTTGCAACTTGATGCAAACGATGGTGTGGTTTTCACGCTTGATCCAAAAGGTGAAGTAGCTGCATACCGTGGTAAACAACGCATTTGGGAAAAGAAAGTCAGCAAATTAGGCTTGAGTTCTGGTGTTGAAGCTGCTGAAGGAATTGTTGTTGTTGGTAATAGTAAAGGTCAACTCTTTGCACTAGATCAAGCGACAGGCGAACAGAAGTGGGCTGCACAGTTATCTGGCGCATTGTTAAGCCCGTCATTGGTTCAATCTGGACGTGTTATTACCATTGCGAATGATGGTACTGTATTTGCACATGATGCTACTTCAGGCCAACAAGTTTGGGCTTATAAGTTACCGAATGTCCAATTTAGTTTACGTGGCCAGGCATCACCAGTTAGCCTTGACCCTCGTACTGTATTAATTGCTTCTGCGAATGCATATGTTTATGCAATTGATACCATTAGTGGTATTCCGCGTTTCCAACGTCGTGTTGCGGTAAGTGAAGGTCGTTCTGATATTCAACGTTTAATTGATATCGATGGTGATCCTACTGTAGCTGGACAGTTTATGGTAACGACCAGTTTCCAAGGTCAAGTGACTGTAACAGATCTTGCTTCTCAACGTGTAGTTTGGAGTGAAGATTCGAGCAGTACTAAACGTCCAGAAGTTTATGACAATAAAGTATTTGTCTCTTCAACAGATGGTAAGTTAACAGCTTACGATTTAGCATCTGGTGAAAAAATCTGGGAAAATGATAGTTTGTTAAACCGTCATTTAAGTAACCCAGTTGTGTTAGGACAAGATCTTGTTGTAGGTGATTTAGATGGCGTATTACATCTTGTTGAACCAACAACAGGTAAGTTAATTGGTCGTTCAAAAACAAGTGGTGAAGTTAACACATTGCGTGTTATCGAGAATCAACTTTATGTTTCGACCCGAAAAGGCGATTTAAGTATTTGGCAGAATCGTTAATTTCGTTCGCTTGTGCTAAAATAAGCGCTTAACAAATTATGCTGTTAAAAATATCGGGGTGTTTGAATTAAATCAGTTCAAAGCCCCGTCTTTTATTATGGTCATCCCTGACCTTAAAATATATCTCCTGTACTGTTTTTAATGCTCATGCCATGAGATATGGCTGGTCTTGAATTAAGGTTATTGTATGAAACCCGTTATTGCGCTCATTGGTCGTCCGAATGTCGGAAAATCAACGTTATTTAACCAGATTACCAAGAGTCGTGATGCACTTGTAGCCGACTTCGCGGGCCTGACTCGTGACCGTAAATATGGTGATGCGACTTATCAGAATAAGTCTTTCATTGTCGTTGATACTGGCGGTATTGGTGAAAATGAGGGCGGTATTGATAACTACATGGCCGAGCAGTCAAAAACAGCAATCAATGAAGCAGATATCATTATTTTTGTGGTTGATGCTCGTGCTGGTTTATTGGCTTCAGATGAGCAAATTGCCCGTGAACTACGTACTTTGGGCAAGAAAATTTATCTTGTTGCGAACAAGGTAGATGGCGTTCATGCAGAAGCGGCTTTGGTTGAATTCTACAAACTTGGTATGGGTGAACCTTTACAAGTTGCTGCCAGCCATGGCCGTGGCGTACAGCAAATGCTTGAAGATGTTCTTGAGAATGTTCCTGAAGACGAAAGTGAAGAAGAACATGACAAAGCAACAGGTTTACGTTTAGCTATTATTGGTCGTCCAAACGTTGGTAAATCTACCTTGGTCAATCGATTACTTGGCGAAGATCGTGTAGTAGCATTTGACCAACCTGGTACAACCCGCGATTCGATTTATATTCCTTTTGAACGTGATGGCCGTCAATACACATTAATTGACACAGCTGGTGTGCGTCGTAAAGGTAAAGTAGAAGAAATGATTGAGAAATTCTCAATTGTGAAAACGCTACAAGCAATTAAAGATGCACATGTGGTTGTTGTAGTTCTCGATGCTCGTGAAGGGGTTGTTGAGCAAGATTTGCATTTAATTGGTTATGCGCTTGAAGCTGGGCGTGCCATGATGATCGCCATTAATAAATGGGATAACATGAGCGAATATGATCGCAAACAATGTAAATTGGATGTTGATCGTCGTTTTGACTTTATTCCATGGGCGAAAGTGCACCTTATTTCAGCATTGCATGGTACGGGTGTAGGGGATATGTACCCAACTATTCACCGTGCTTATGACTCGTCGCATTTAAAAGTTTCACCTGCGAAATTAACCCAAATTTTGAATGATGCTACAGATGCACATCAACCGCCAATGGTGAGTGGAAAACGTATTAAAATGCGTTACGCGCATATGGGTGGACAGAACCCACCAACGATTGTGATCCATGGTAATAAGGTTGATAAGACTCCTGCGGATTATCGTCGTTACTTAGAAAACGTGTTCCGTAAAGTATATAAACTTGAAGGTACACCAGTTCGTATTGACTTTAAAACTTCTGAAAACCCGTTTGAAGGTCGTAAGAGTCAAATTGATGAACGTACTGCTGCGCGTCGTCGTCGCTACATTCAGAAATTTAAAAAAGCAGAGAAAAAATTTAATCGTTAAGCTTTTTAACGTTCAAAAACCCAAAGTTTTCTTTGGGTTTTTTATTGCAAATAAATGAGCACATGCCAAGAGTTATGAAAAAGTGTGAGTATTAAACGTAATTTTTTGTAAATTTTATAACGAATGCTATAATCAGCATCTTTATAAAATAATTTATATTTCGACAGAATAACGCGGCTTAGGGTTCATTTTTTAGCATGGTAACATTACATCTTGCTCAGCTTATATTTACACATGCTCAGCCCTCCTACGCAGCTCTCGACTGCATCCCAGCGATGCAGCGTAGACGGTTATCGCCCTTAGCTAAACTTGCTTTAAATAGCGCGATCGGTGCATTAGATGGTAATAAAGCCGATTATATTGTTTGGGTGTCAAAATATGGTGATGAGGCCAAAACTTTAAATATCTTAAAAGATGTTTTAAATGAACAAACTCCATCGCCTACACAATTTTCAACGTCTGTTCATAATGCAATTTCTGGGCTTTATTCTATTTTATGTCAGGATGATACTCCCTCTACAAGCTTAAGCTGTTCATGGACTGAAAGTTTGATTGAGGCGTATGCACTTTTAAAGTCAATGACTGATATCAAACGGGTCTTAGTCGTTGCTTATGATGAGCCATTACCTAATATTTATGCTGAGGCAGTCGATTTTTCTGCCTATGCAATGGCTACCGTCGTTACTCTAGAGCAACCTAATTTACAAATTACTGCGTGGATGCATACAGATGAAGCAGATGCTCCTGCTTTTGCTCATTTTTGGCAGGATGCTGACCAGTTAACATCTGCATTTGGGTGGAACAAATGCTAAATCTTAAGAACCTCAAGCAAAAAAGTAATTATTGCTGGCGTGTGGCTGCTACTGGTTTTAGTTTTGCCAGTTTTGGGCTGGGTGGTATGGCCATTGCCTCAGTGATTGCACCAGTACTAAATGCGACAACCTCTGATTCTGAAGAGCGTCAGCAGCGTGCACAAAATGTGATTAAACATAGTTTTAAAGGCTTTACCGAAATGATGGTCAAACTTGGCATCATGACTTATTCGGTAGAAGGCTTGGAAAAGCTACAAAATAGTCGTCAAGAGTTGGTGATTGCCAATCATCCGACTTTGATTGATGTTGTAGTACTAATTGGTATGATGCAGCAGGCTAATTGTGTTGTGAAGCAGTCTCTTTGGTCGAACCCATTTACCAAAGGACCCGTACAAAGCGCAGGCTATATTTTAAATGCAGGTTCTCAGCAGTTTGTTGAAGACTGTGTAAAGCGTCTAAAAGAAAACAATGCGGCTTCTCTTTTAATTTTTCCGGAAGGAACGCGCACTGAAAAAGGGATGACCCTCAACGAATTTCAGCGAGGCGCAGCCAATATTGCCATTCGCGCAAATGTACCAATTCGTCCAGTAATTATTACCTGCACACCATCAACATTAACCAAGAATGAAAAATGGTACCACGTACCATCTCAACCATTTCATATCGAGGTCAAGGTTTTAGATGCAGTGCAAGTATCAGATTTGTTAGACGATTTAACAGTAGGACCTAAACAAGTTCGTCAGTTAAGTCGTAGTTTTTATAAAATTTTTGATGAAGAGTTATCTTGAAATGAGCAATCTTGCTGATGAACTAAAGCAAATGATTATTGATGTTTTGGCACTTGAAGATATCACTATTGCGGATATTGATACAGAAGCACCACTATTTGGAGAAGGTTTAGGATTAGACTCGATTGATGCACTTGAGTTGGGACTAGCTTTGAAAAAGCGTTACAACATTCATTTAAATGCAGAGTCGGATGAAACCAAACAGCATTTTAAATCAATCCAGAGTTTGGTTGCTTTAGTTGAAGCACAACAGAAGTCATAAGGAGTGTGATGATGTTATCTCAAGAGCAAGTATTAACTAAACTTCGCGAATGGATGGAAGATTTGTTTGAGATTGAACCAGAGACTGTTCAACTCGATTCGAACCTTTATTCTGATCTTGATGTCGACAGTATTGATGCGGTTGATTTAGTTGTAAAAATTAAAGAGTTAACAGGTAAGCAAGTAAAGCCTGAAGACTTTAAAAATGTGAGAACCGTACTTGATGTTGTGACGGTTATTCAGAACATGACTGCTGAATGAAGTTTATTCTTAAAGGGATAGTTGCAGCACTTTTTGTGCTGTATCCCTTTATTGTGGGTTGGAGTTTGACACATGGTCAATTCATTTGGGTAAGTCTATTACTCATCGGGTTGGGTGTCGTCAGACTTTTTGGTAAAGGTAACTCTTTATTATGGCCTTTAACCGGTTTTGCTATTGTTTGTGGCAGTCTGAGCTTATTGTCACATAATCATGCGTGGTTAAAGTTATATCCAGTCGGTATGAGTTTAGGCGCATTAATTATTTTTTCGCTGACACTCATCAAGCCGCCGTCTATGATTGAGCGCTTTGCCCGACTCGTTGAACCTGATTTACCTGATTCTGGGGTGCAGTGGACCAGACAGGTGACTAAAGTTTGGTGTGTTTTCTTTTTTTGTAATGCACTGATTGCGTTAAGCACTGTGCTTTTTACCTCAACTCAGGTTTGGGTCATTTATAATGGCTTTATTTCTTATGTGCTGATGGGCATTTTGTTCCTTGGTGAATTTATTTTGCGAAAGCGACATCAGCGTTTACATTCTTCAAATCATTAATTAAAAACTATGTATTGCCATTTTCAGAAATTCATCGATTCAGCTCAGCCACTTTGTATAGACGGTGCTCTGCACTCGACCAGTGTTAATTACTTTTGGCAGGATGTGGCCTTACAAGCTGCTGCAATTGCTCAAATGGAAAAACTAACTTGGGCTTTATGGGAAGCGGATAGCTATGAATTTCTGGTTTTATTCTTTGCTGCTTTGCTAGCGAAAAAACAAGTACTTTTACCACCAAATCGAGTACGTGAACTAGAACAAGATTTTGCAGCACAGCAGATTTATTTTTTAAAGCGCCAAAATACTGAAGAAGTTGTTCCTTCATCTTTAACCTTAGACGATGCTTTTTTAGAGCAGGCGCAACTCTATTTTTATACATCAGGTTCAACTGGTGAACCTAAAAAAATTCCAAGGACACTCAAACAATTACTCAACGAAGTCCAAGGGTTAAGTCAAAGCTTTAGTTTTGATGAACATGCAATTGCGATTGCAACGGTTAGTCATCAACATATTTATGGATTACTGTTTAAATTACTGCTACCACTTGCTACTGGTCGAAGTTTTTATGTACCTCAAATGGCATTCCCAGAAGATGTGGTACAAGCTCAAAAAAAGTTAGAAACGTTGAGATTAAGCAATTATTTGATCTCAAGTCCTGCATTATTAAAACGTTGGACAACTGATGTCGTTTTGCAACACTGCCAAATGGTCTTTAGTTCTGGTGGCAAGCTAGAAAGAGGTGTTCGCCCTTTCTTAAATCGTCCGATTATTGAAGTTTTGGGAAGTTCGGAAACGGGTGGTATTGCCCATCGTGCTAAAGATGAAGATGCTTGGATTGCATTTAGTAATGTGGCTATTCGGATTGAAGAGCAACAGCTTATGGTCAAGAGTAATCATGCCTATGAGGATGATTGGATTAGCACAGGTGATGGCGCTGCATGGACAGATGCAACATGTCAGACCTTTAAGTTGATGGGGCGTACAGATCGAATTGTAAAACTTGAAGAAAAGCGCTTGAGTCTAGATGCGATTGAGCAAAGTATTCAGGCTCTAGATGTCGTCAAACACTGTCATGTATTGGTATTTGAACATGAGCAACGTCAAATATTGGGTTGTATTGTTGTTCTGACAGAACAAGCTCGTGAGCAGTTACAACAGCAAGGTAAGTCCGCTTTTGTCAGCCATTTAAAACAACAATTAAAAGACAGCTTGGAAACGATCGCAATTCCTCGTCAATGGCGTTTCCTCAGCCAGTTACCACAAAATACTCAGTCCAAACTCAATAAAAACTATTTGAAAACTCTATTTAAGCCTATGTTACAACCCGTAGTGCTGTCACAGTCTCAAAATTCAGATGACTACATTTGGGAGTTGGAATTTCCACCTGAATTAGCATGTTTTAAAGGGCATTTCCCAACACAACCGATTTATCCTGGGGTTGGGCAAATTGGCTTTTTACAACATTTTGCTAAATCAATTTGGTCTGATTTGAGCTGGTGTCAGGGATATGAGCAGTTAAAATTTCAAAACCTGATTCGTCCGTATGCCATGGTACAACTCAAGCTTGCTCGAAAAGATCACAAGGTGAGTTTTGAACTACGCGATTCAGAACAGATTCTGGCTTCAGGACGACTATTATTTGCTTTGCAAACGGAAGTAGGGGGTTAAAAATGCAGACCAATTACGGTTTTGTTGTTCCGGTTTATAACCATCCACATTATTTAGCAGATTTGATTTCTTATCTGGACAGTTTTGATCTACCGATTGTGTTGGTCAATGATGGAAGTGATGATGCTTGTAGCCAAATTTTAAAAGGATTGGCAGAGCAATATTCTCAAATTCATCTTATTGAACATGAGGTGAATAAGGGTAAGGGACAAGCCGTAATGACTGGTTTACGTGCAGCCTATGAGCTTGGTTTAAGCCATGCATTACAACTCGATTCAGATGGTCAACACTGCTGGGATGACATTCCAAAATTTATCGAGCAGTCTCGGCAGCATCCAGATGCAATGGTAATTGGTCAGCCATACTTTGATGCCTCTATTCCTAAAAAGCGCTTATATGGCCGTTACATTACTCATTTTTGGGTCTGGTTAAATAGTTTGTCTTTTGAAATTAAAGACAGCATGTGCGGGTTTCGCGTGTATCCGCTTGAGAGCACAATAAATGTTTTAAATAGTGCTAAATTTCAGCCACGTATGGGTTTTGATAGTGAAATTTTAGTGCGTTTAAAATGGGAAAATACTCCTTTTATTAATGTACCAACACCTGTGGTTTATCCAGAGCAGGGTATTTCTCATTTTCATGCTTGGCGAGATAACTTAGGGTTAAGTAAAGCGCATGCAACTTTGTTTATGGGCATGCTGATTCGCTTACCGAAGCTATTAAAACAAAAGCTGCAAGGTTAATTATGACAGATTCAGCTTCACCAAAATGGAATGACATTAAAGAGCGAGGTGGCATGTTGCCCCTTATGCTCGTGTTGTGGTTTTACCGTTTTGGTGGACGTTGGTTATGCAAGTTGGTGATGTACTTCGTTATTATGTGGTACTGGTTATTTGCAGCCACAGCAAGACAGGCTTCTTTACTCTATTTACAAAAACTGCATCATTTTGCTGGATCACAATCGCCTTTTAGCCACCAACCAAATTGGACAAATAGCTACGCGCATTTCATACAATTTGGGGAATGTATTTTAGATAAGATTGAGGGCTGGTTGGGTAATATTCCCGAGCAGGAATTACAAGTTTTTGGACATGAAAACTTCTCTCAGCATTATCAAAAAGGTGCTCTGATTATTGTCTCTCACTTTGGTAATATTGAATTGCTTCGAGCCATTAAGTCAGAGCATCCGCAGAAAATTAATGTGCTGGTTTACCAAAAGCACGCGACAAAATTTAATGAGTTTTTGAAAAAACTAAATGATAAGGCGGATGTCTGTCTTTTATCAGTTGATGAGTTAGGTATTGAAACCGCGATGTTGCTGCAAGATAAAATGCAGCAAGGTGAGTGGGTCATTGTGGCGGCAGATCGAGTTCCTGTGCAGTCAGATCGTGTACAGCATGTTGATTTTTTAGGGGAATCAGCAGCTTTCCCACAAGGTGCATGGATTTTAGCAAATTTACTCAAAGTGCCTGTTATTGCGGTGTTTTGCTATCGAGTGCAACAGCAGTTTCAAGTTCATATTCATTCAATTGCTGAGCAGGTGAGTTTACCCCGTGCTCACCGTATTGAAAGTATGCAAACCATCACTAAAACGTACGTTGCCGTACTAGAACAGCATTGTCTGCGTGCCCCTTATCAATGGTTTAATTTTTATAATTTTTGGACGAAATAACATGCGTGTGTTAACCGTAGGTGAACAACCTCTGAGTATTGAAGATGTCGTTTCCGTAGCCAGAGGCGAATGTCAGGTTGCTTTACCAGAAACGTCTGAGTGGCGTGAACTGATTCAAAAAGGTGCTGATTTTCTCGATCAGCTCCTTGAAGAAGAAGGGGTTATCTACGGTGTGACCACGGGTTATGGTGACTCATGTTTGGTTGAAGTACCATTACATCAGGTTAATGAACTACCGCTGCATCTTTCACGCTTTCATGGTTGTGGTTTAGGCGAAAATTTAGATGTCATCACTGCACGTGCAGTAGTCGTGACACGTTTATGTTCATTGGCTCGCGGTTATTCAGGCGTGTCGATCGCTTTGCTGGAACGCTTAGTTTGGTTGCTGAATGAAAATGTAATTCCAGTCATTCCATCTGAAGGTTCAGTCGGGGCAAGCGGAGACTTAACGCCGTTGTCTTACATTGCGGGAACTTTAGTCGGTGAACGTGACGTCTATGTCGATGGGCAAATTGTTCCTATTGCTCAAGTCTATGCTGAAAAAAATATGTTGCCTTTAACGCTTAGACCTAAAGAAGGTTTGGCGCTCATGAACGGCACAGCGGTGATGACGGCGATTGCTTGTTTGAACTATAAAAAAGCAGAGCAAATTGCACTTGCAAGTACTTTAATTACTGCTCTAAATGTATTGGCTTTGGAAGGTAATCCTAGTCATTTTGATGAAGTACTATTTGCACAAAAGCCCCATCCGGGGCAGCAGCAAATTGCCAAGCAATTACGTGACTGGCTGAACAGTGAAGTACAAACAGCACATCAAAGTCCACGCTTGCAAGACCGTTATTCGTTGCGCTGTGCACCACACATCATTGGTGTTTTTGAAGACTCAAAAGTATGGTTACGTCAGTTTATTGAAAATGAACTGAATTCAAGTAACGACAATCCATTGATTGATCCAGTCGGTATGCGTGTGTTGCATGGCGGTCATTTTTACGGTGGACACATTGCACAAGCAATGGATAGCTTAAAAATTATGATTGCCAATATTGCTGACTTGATGGATAGACAGATTGCACAACTAGTCGATCATAAAATGAATCATGGTTTACCACGTAATTTAACGGGTGCAACGGCTGAACGTTTGCCACTGAATCATGGTTTTAAAGCGGTACAAATCGGAGTATCGGCGTGGACGGCTGAAGCCTTAAAAAACACTTTGGCAGCTTCAATTTTTTCACGTTCAACCGAATGTCATAACCAAGACAAAGTTAGCATGGGAACTATTGCTGCGCGTGATGCGAGCCGAGTAATTACCTTAACACAGCAAGTCATTGCAGCGCTGTGCTGTGCAAGTGTGCAGGCGATTCACTTGAAAGGCCTCACCACACAGTTAAGTCCAACATTGCAGGCATTTATGCAATGGACCTTACAAAGCTTTGCATTTGTCGAAGAAGACCGACCATTACAAACCGAATTACAACAGATTGTTGATCGTTTAGACCAACTTGAACTGTTTAATCAACCAGAATTTATGGGATAAGGTGAGCCAATGCATGCAGATGTAATCATTGAAATTCCATTTCATGATGTCGATACCATGAATGTGGTTTGGCATGGACACTATTTAAAATATTTTGAGATTGCGCGCTGTAAATTGCTCGATCAATTTCATTACAACTATATGCAGATGAAAGAATCAGGCTATGCATGGCCTGTGATTGAAAGCCATGTTCGCTATGCATACGGTATTGAGTTTGAACAAAAGATTCGGGTTCGGGCCATTTTAAAAGAATGGGAAAACCGTTTGAAAATTGATTATTTGATTTTTGATGCTGAGTCAGGAAAACGTTTAACCAAGGGTTATACCACACAGGTAGCGGTGAATATTGAAGCTCGTGAAATGTGTTTTCAATCGCCACAGGTTTTGTTTGATCGCTTGAATGCATGGTCTGAGTTTCAACCGAAGAGGAATACGTGATGTCTCAATTCATCAAAACTTTAGGTTTAGGTGCTGCTGTTTGGATGAGCAGTTTAAGTGCGGTCTATGCAGCGCCAACACAGATCACTCAAATTTTTCAGCAATTGTCACAGTCTCCTACGGTTCGTGCTGATTTTGAACAGCAAAAAAAATTGCCATCGTTGAATAAAACTTTTATATCGAACGGCTCTTTGTTGTTCTCAAAATCTTATGGTGTAGCCTGGCAAATCAAACGACCTGTACAAGCAGATTTGATTGTTACCCCAACCAAATTGGTACAGAAAACTCAGCGTACATTTAGCCAAATACAAGTTGATCAATCGCCATATAGTTCGGTCGCGACTTTATTCTTACAACTCATGTCTGGTAATGAACAGGCTTTGGCAAAGAATTTTAATGTGGTAAGTGCGAATTATAGTCCAGCGGGTTGGAGCATGAGCTTAACTCCGAAAAGTAGCTTGTTTAAAAAGTTATTTGTGCGTGTTGATGCTCAAGGACAACAGTACGTCAACCAAATCGTAATTACCGAGAAAGCGAATAATTTAACGACCATTCGCTTTAGTCACCAGACTTCTCAACCGACGACTCTAACGGCTGCTGAGCATGCGATTTTCCAACTGGCAAAATAGGTTCACCGCGCTTTGGTTAATTGCTCTGCTACTGATTGCGGTGGGGCTTGGCGTGACGTGGCTGAATAAAGATATTCATATTCAAACTAATATTTTTGCGTTATTGCCTAAAGTTCAGCAGGACCCAGAACTTGCACGTACTCAGCAGTACATGAATGAGCAACTCAACAATAAAGTATTTGTGGTGGTCGATGCCAAAGATGAAGCTGCGATACAACAAGCGACTCATTTCTTAACAGCGCAGGCCAAGCAAAGCCAGTTGTGGCAACCACTGAAACCACAACTTGATTTTGATCAATTTGCAAAACAGTTGTATCAACATCGAGCAGGTTTGTTGAGTGCTCAAGATCAAGCCTTATTGCAAAAAAAGGATTATGCTGCGCTGACTGAACAAAGTCTGATGCAGATGATGAGTCCAGGCATGCCTGTCACTGCTGAGTCACTTAAGCAAGACCCGCTATTATTGTTCCCTCGTTATGCCATGCAGTTGGTAACCCCGTCGCAACAAGATATTGAAATGGAGCAGGGCTTTGCCACGATTCATCATGAGCAAGGTATCTCTCGGCTTTTCGTATTACAGTTGACGCAAAGCCCATACAATATTGATTACCAAGAACAGACCTCTACTTGGATTGAGCAAACTAAGCAAAAGTTAGCTGCAATGGGATTAAAATCTCATTGGACTGGAACTATTTTATTTTCAAATTTTGGGACGCAATCCGCTAAACAGGAAATATCAACCATTGGTGTTGGCTCGACACTGGGCTTAATTTTTCTGGTTTGGTTCGGCTTTCGCTCACTGCGACCTTTGGCGACCGAGTTTATTGCAGTTTCGACTGGAAGCTTTGTGGCGTTTGCAGTCACACATTGGGTATTTGGTGAAATTCACCTGATGACATTAGTATTTGGTGCAAGTCTGATTGGTGTTTGTGTCGACTTTTCATTTTATTTTATGGCGATGCAATCGCAGCATAGAAAGCTTGGTGGTTTTCAAATTTTAAAACCACTATTACCAAGTTTGTTTATGGGCTTAATGACCACATTAGTTGCTTACATCTTTTTGAGTTTTACTCCATTTCCAGGTTTTAAGCAGATTGCAGTCTTTTCAATTGTAGGATTAACTGCGGCGTGGATCAGTAGTGTTCTACTATTACCAAGATTACCTGCACTCAATGCCCAGCCAGCAATAAAAGCATTGTCGTGGATTGGACAAGCACGGTTATGGTTTCAGCAACGAGCCAAAGTTCGTTATATCTTGATTGCAATCATTTTAGCAGTAGGTACGGCGAGTCTTTTCTATCTTAAAAGTAACGATGATATTCGTAATTTACAAGGTATGGACGTGAGCTTAAAACAGCAAGACCAAGCGGTTCGTGAGCAATTTGGCCAGCAACAAAGTAGTGATTATTTTGTGGTGCGTGCAGCATCGGCAAATGAAATGCAGCAACAAGAGCAGCGACTGATTGGACATTTGCAACAGTTACAGTCACAAGGGAAAATCAGTGCATTTCAAGCTTTGGGACAATGGATTCCACCATTGGCAGAGCAGCAAAATAATCTACAACTATTAAGAAATATTCCAAAAGTGACTTTGCAGCAATATGCACAAAGCATGGGGCTAAATCTTAATGATGTTTTACAGTGGCAACAGCAACTGGTGACACAACCGTTATTAGATTTTTCTGTATTTAAAGATCATCCTTTAGCTTTTTTACAACCTCAAGCCAATGAACGATTAGTCATGGTGACAGGGGTGAAGCAACCTGACGTGTTGAAGCAGCTTCAGAATGAGCACATACATTTCCAGCAACCGATTACCGAAATGTCGCAAATGTTTGCTGAACATCGAGTGCAGGCTCAACATCTTCTGATTTATGCCTTAATTGGTCTGGCGGTTGGTTTAGCGCTTATTTATGGACTAAGTTCGATTGTGCCATTGGTTCTGCCAGTCAGTTTGGCTTTACTGAGCACTTTTGCTATTCAGGCATGGTTAGGTGTCGAGATTAACCTGTTTAGTATTATGGCGACATTCCTGATTATTGGGATTGGTGTCGACTATGCAATTTTCTACCGACATGGACATGATCACCCACAAGTAGTTGGAATGGCATTATTTTTATGTATGATGTCGACCTTACTTGGCTTTGGATTACTTTCATTTAGCCATACTTACGCAATTCATTGTTTTGGTTTAACGGTTTTATTCGGGGTTATTTTCTCGTTTATCTATGCGACTTTGTTAACCCCCGCAGATGAAAAACATATTGTAAATTTACAAGACCATTCATAATTTGAATAAATTAAAAAGGAAGTTGTGCTATGAGCACTATAGAAAAAATTGACGTCGTGATTATTGGGGCTGGGCCATCAGGTAGTTCTGCTGCTGCACTTCTTCGAAAAAAGGGCTATACCGTTACGGTCATTGAAAAACAGCATTTCCCTCGTTTTTCCATTGGTGAGTCATTGTTACCGCAGTCTATGGTGTTTTTAGAAGAGGCTGGTTTATTAGAAACAGTCCGTGAACATGTTGAGCAATACGCTTTTCAATTTAAAAATGGCGCGGCTTTTTTACGCGGCAAACAGCGTAGTTTTTATGACTTTACAGAAAAATTTACGGATGGTCCGGGAACAACTTGGCAAGTTCGCCGTGCAGATTTTGACAATTTGCTAGCAAAACAGGCTCAAGTTTATGGCGCAGATATACGCTTTGGACATGAAGTCTTAGATGTTGATGCTGTATCTGAACAGCCTGTACTTACAGTAATTGATGAAGAACAACAGCGTTATCAGATTCAAACTAAATTCTTGTTAGATGCGAGTGGCTTTGGGCGGATTTTGCCAAAGTTATTAGATTTAGAAAGCCCATCAAATTTTCCGGTACGACGTGCGCTGTTTACCCATATTGAAGATGGTATTACAGATGACCCAGAGTTTGACCGTAATAAAATTTTAATTACTGTCCATGAAAAAGATCACCGTGCATGGTATTGGCTGATTCCATTTGCTGATGGGCGTGCTTCTTTCGGTGTCGTTGCAGAACAAGAATTTTTTGACAAATACACGGTCGAAAATGCTGAAGATAATGAACCAGAAGCAATGTTTAAGCGTATTTTAGCCGATGAACCAAGCTTGTCACATGTCTTGCGCCATGCAACGTTTGATACACCAGTGCGTACTTTGGTGGGCTACTCAGCGAATGTAAAACACTTGGCAGACCGCAACTATGCGCTATTAGGTAATGCGGGTGAGTTTCTTGATCCAGTCTTTTCATCAGGTGTGACGATTGCTCTTAAATCTTCAAGTTTGGCGGTTCCTTTAGTTGAAGGAGTTTTACAAGGTGAGCAAGTCGACTGGTTAGAAGAATATGAAAAACCATTACGCCGCGGCATTCAGGTATTTCGTGCCTATGTTGAGTCATGGTACGAAGGCGAGTTCCAAGATGTGGTGTTCTCGCAAAATCAGAATGAAGGCATTCGCCGTATGATTTCTTCATTATTGGCTGGTTATGCGTGGGATGAAAAAAATCCAATCCATAAAAATGCCAAACGTAGACTCACCACTTTGGCAGAATATTGTCGTGAAGGATTGGCGCAAGAACAGGTACTTGAGGGATAACCATGCAACGCAAATGGGCAACGATATTACTCAGTAGCTTTATATTTTTAAATGGTTGTCAGGTTATGCCACATGCCAAAGGGCTGCAAAGCCCACTATGGCAGGCACAAGCTTATCAACGGCAAGATCAGGTTGAAGTTCAGTGGAAGCAGCAAAGTTTTAGCTTCTTGTTATATCAACAGCAAAAGGGCGCTGTACTGGATATGGTCGCTTTAAGCCTGACAGGCCAGCAATTATTTAAGTTACAGTTTGATGGGCATCGGGTTCATGTTGAACAGCGTATTGATCAAATGCGTTTATTGCCTTTTGAGTTTGTGGTGCGTGACCTTTTGTTTGCGACATACCCTCAGTTTTCGCATTTAGGGCAGCAAGCTGTAGAGATGAAACAACAAGCAGACAAGCAGGTTGTTTATATTGAAAAGCAACCTGTATTGCAGCTTAAACAGGGACAAGGAAGCATTGAATTGATTAATGAACAAGTCCCTTATACCATGACGCTGAGTTCGATTGAGAACACTTTACAGACAGAAGAAAGTCCTACGCCATGAAACATCTACCTTCAGCAAATGCAGCTCCAATGGCAGTAGGCATACAATTTAGTGTTGGTTTATCTGCATTAGGCTGTGAACTTAATCAAATTAAACAGGCATTACAACAGCCGCAGCAAACCTTGAATTTGCGAGATGATTTAATCGCTGATCGTGATGTTTGGGTGGGACAATATACGCATCCATTATGTTCGAGCGTACCTGATGCTTTACAGTCTGTAGATTCACGTAATCTACGTTTTGCATTAACCGCATTATCTAAAATAGAAACAGACTTAAAAGCTTATACCGCATCCTTTGAAAATAAACGTTTGGCCATTGTGGTGGGCACATCGACGTCTGGTATTGCAGATAATGAACTCTTACTTAAGCAATATTTTCAAGGGCAAACAGATCTATCGATATCTCATTATCCCCAAGAAATGAGCTGTTTAGCGAAAGCATTGCAGCAGTACTTAGGATGGGAAGGGCCAGCCTATACGATTTCAACAGCTTGTTCTTCAAGTGCTAAAGCATTAGCCGCAGGGCAGAGATTACTTCACGCAGATTTAGCTGATGTTGTGCTAGTCGGTGGCGTCGATACCTTGTGTAAGTTGACTCTAAATGGATTTAATAGTCTAGAGAGTTTATCTGAACATATTTGCCAACCCTGCGGTCTAAACCGTGATGGTATTAATATTGGTGAAGCCGCTGCGTTTTTTGTACTAAGTAAAGAACAAGCCCCTGTCATGTTAATGGGGGCGGGTGAGTCCATGGATGCATGGCACATTTCAGCCCCGCACCCTGAAGGTAAAGGTGCTGCTTTAGCTATGCAACGTGCATTAGATATGGCACGTATTTCAGCTCAAGAGGTGGGTTATATCAATTTGCATGGAACAGCAACTCCACAAAATGATGCAATGGAAATTAAGGCTGTAAGGCAAATTTTTGGCGATTACCAAGTTGCTTTAAGTAGTACAAAACATAAAACTGGACATTGTCTTGGTGCAGCGGGTGCCATAGAGGCTTTTATTTGTGAGCAAGTTTTAAAAGATCAAAATTGGTTGCCTTTACATCAAAGTGTTGAGATTGATCCAGATTTGGCTGACCAAAACTATGTGCAAAATGCCGAACTAAAACAGCCCATCCGCTATGTCATGAGTAATTCTTTCGCTTTTGGGGGAAGTAATATTAGTCTTGTTTTTGGAGTGAAGCCCTAGTGAAACTAGATGCAATTCAATATATTCCTCATGAGCAACCGATGGTATTTATTGACCATTTAACTGAGGTTGCAGAAGGGCGGGCGCAAGCAGAACTTACGATTACGCCAGAGCTTATGTTTTGTGAAGCAGAAGGTTTGCCGACATGGGCAAGCATTGAAATTATGGCACAAACGATTAGTGCTTATTCCGGCTGGCAAGGTCAGCAGTCAAAACAAGCGCCAAAAGTCGGTTTTTTATTGGGAACGCGTAAGTTAAATTTACCGATCCCTTATTTCGCCTTAGGTTCACGATTGATCATTCAAATAGAACAACAATATTTTCATGAAGGACTTGGGCAATTTTCCTGTGAAATTCAATATGCTGAGCACTGCATTCAGGCAACGTTAAGTGTATTTGAGCCAACAGAATCACCATTTGAATAACCACAAAGAATTAGGAATACATTGTGACAAGACGAATTTTAGTAACAGGTTCAAGTCGAGGAATTGGGAAAGCGATTGCGTTACAACTAGCAAAGGCTGGTTTTGATGTGACTGTGCATGCACGTTCGCGTCAAGCAGAGGCTGAGCAAGTCGTACAAGAGATACAGGCTCTAGGTCAAAATAGCCATTATCTAATGTTTGATGTAAATGAACGCCAAACTGTTCAACAAATTTTAGAGCAAGATGTAGAGCAGCATGGCGGATTCTATGGCGTTGTATTGAATGCAGGTCTTACCCATGATGGTGCTTTTCCAGCGCTCACCGATCAAGATTGGGATGAAGTTATTTCAACGTCCCTAGACGGTTTTTATAACGTATTAAAACCATTAGTTATGCCAATGATTCATTTACGTAAAGGTGGCCGTATTGTCACCTTATCTTCGGTTTCTGGGATTATGGGTAACCGTGGTCAGGTTAACTATAGTGCTGCAAAAGCAGGATTGATTGGTGCGACCAAGGCTTTGGCACTCGAATTGGCGAAGCGAAAAATTACTGTGAACTGTGTCGCACCAGGGTTGATCGAAACTGAAATGGTCACCGATGAAGTCAAAGAGCATGCACTTAAAATGATTCCGTTGCAACGCATGGGACAGGTCGATGAAGTGGCGAGCGTAGTAAAATTCTTGTGTTCAGATGAAGCCTCTTATGTAACTCGACAGGTTATTTCTGTAAATGGGGGACTCATTTGATGAAACGTGTGGTCGTGACAGGAATGGCAGGAATTACCTCTTTAGGTGAAACCACCGATGAGATCTTTGCTCGATTTGATGCTGCCAAAAGTGGTATACGATACATGCCAGAGTGGGAGCAATATGTTGATCTTCGGACAAAGCTTGCTGGCCCTGTTGAAACATTCCATGTTCCAAAACATTTTAACCGTAAGGTTACCCGCGGGATGGGGCGTGTAGCCCTTATGTCTGTGGTTTGTGCGGAAACTGCCTTACAAAATGCTGGTTTGCTTGGGCATGAAATTTTGTCTAGTGGCGAAGCCGGTGTTGCTTTTGGTTCTTCTGCGGGTAGCGTAGAGGCCGTGGGTGAGTTTGCTAGCATGTTGCTTCATCAGAGCATGAGTAAGATCAACGCAACAACCTATATTCGTATGATGGCCCACACAAGTGCGGTGAACATGACCGTATATTTTGGTCTAAAAGGCTTAACTTTACCGACCTCAAGTGCATGTACTTCTGGTTCTATGGCCATTGGGCAAGCCTATGAAGCCATTAAATATGGCAAACAACAGGTTATGATTGCGGGTGGTGCAGAGGAACTCAGTGCAGCAGGTGCAGCGGTTTTTGATGTATTGTTTGCGACTAGTGGCATGAATGACCAACCAGAAAAAACACCGCGTCCATTTGATGCTAAGCGAGATGGATTGGTGATTGGTGAAGGCGCAGGCTGTTTAATTTTAGAAGAATACGAACATGCCAAAGCTCGAGGTGCTCATATCTATGCAGAGGTGATTGGCTATGGTAGCAATACTGATGGTCAACATGTAACTAAACCAGACGCCGAGATGATGGGGCGCTGTATGCAATTGGCACTTAAAGATGCATCTGTAGAGGCTAAAGACATCGCTTATGTGAATGCGCATGGTACCTCAACTGATCAGGGGGATGTGGCTGAAAGTCAGGCGACAGCAACAGTTTTAGGACGTAAACCAATCAGCTCTTTAAAAAGCTACTTTGGACATACGTTGGGGGCGTGTGGAGCTATTGAAGCTTGGCTGAGCATTGAAATGATGAATCGTGGCCGTTTCATTCCAACTTTAAACCTAGATGAAATTGATCCATTGTGCGGTGATCTAGATTATATCGTTCAGCAGCCGAGAAATTTGGATGCTGACATTATTATGAGCAATAACTTTGCTTTTGGCGGAATTAATACTTCGCTTATTTTTAAACGTGTTAAACAATAAGGAACACAACAATGTTAAATAAAAAACTTTTATTTGTAGCAATGCTAAGTGCGGGTTTTACTGCCACTGTTCAGGCTGGAGATGAAGTACATCAGTTAAATTTTAAAGAAGCTGTAGACCGTGCAGTTGCAGATGGGACTTTAGATGGTTCAGTAAAGTTTTATTTAAAGGGTACAAAGTCTGGCGGTAAAATCATTCAAAAAGATGCGGTAACCAATAAAAAAACCAATGGTTTTGGTAAGTCAGCAGCAACGTCTTGTGACTGGGTTTTACGTTCAGCACTGATCCAAATGCAAAATAATGCTAAAGCACAAGGTGCAAATGCAGTTACCAATATTGTGAGCTATTTTAAAGCCAATGAAACTACAAGTACGACAACTTACGATTGCTATAAAGGCGCTATGATGGCGGGTGTTACCTTAAAAGGTGACGTGGTTAAATTCTAATTAATTTTAAATAAGGTCGGGATAATGTCTAAACGTAATATTGAAGTCTACACACAGACATTGTCCCAGCTTCTTTTAAAATCTAAACAAGATTTTCCAGACTTTCGTACATTTAATCATTATAAAAAACAGCAAATACATAATATTAGAAACGAGCTGATAGCACAGAAATTACAAATTAAAATAACGGATTTGGAGTTTGCAAAGCATGAGCATGGCAAGCCATATTTATTGAGTCACGATTTAAATTTTAATCACTCTCATAGTCAACAATACTATGCTTTAGCGATGAGTCAGCATGTTAAAGATATCGGTATAGACGTTGAAGAGTTAGACCGTAAAGTACATTTGGAAGCTCTAGCTCAGCATGCATTTCATCCCGATGAATATGTAACATGGCAAAGTCTAGAACAAGATAGAGAATATTGGTTTAAAGTCTGGACGACAAAAGAGGCTGTTCTAAAAGCTTCAGGCCTTGGTATACGTTTAGATTTAAATACTTTAAATACTCAAGCACATCCTACAGACCGTGGCGGAATATGTTCTCATCCACTGATCGGGACATTTGCTTATCAAAACTTCGTTGTGGGTAATATGATTTTAACAGTGGCATGGCGTTCAGAATTATCTTGCCGTGGTTTTCAGTTTCCTACAATACAGCTTCATTCACTTGATACTTAAAAAGCGAATAGCAGACATAAAAAAACCGCGAATTACGCGGTTTTTTAAGTTTAGAGCAAGCTATAAAATTAAGCTTGACCTTCAACAGCTTGAGCACGTTGCATATTCGCTTCGAACTCTGCATCAAAGTTGATTGGTGTAAGAAGTAACTGTGGGAAGCTACCTTTAGTCACTAAATCATTTACCGCTTCACGTAAGAACGGGAACAAAATATTTGGGCAATAAGCGCCTAAAATATACGGTAAGCGATCTTCTTCGATGTTATCAATCAAGAAAATACCTGATTGAGTGATATCTACAATGAACGCTGTTTCGTTGTCGTTATCGGCTTGTACCACAACTTTTAAAGAAACTTCAAAATGAGTTGGATCAATTTTTTCTGCAGCAGAAGAAAGATTGATATTGAGTTCAGGTTGCCATTGTTTAGTAAAAACCTGCGCCCCAGGAACCTCAAAAGAAATATCTTTTGTATAAATACGCTCTAAAGCTAATTGTGGTTGAACTTGTTGTTCTTCGCTCATTGTTTTTTCCTTAATATGGATGCGAGATTAAGCCAATAATTCGTCGAGTTTACCTTCACGCTCTAAAGCATAAAGTTGGTCAAAACCACCAATAAACTGATCGTTAATAAAAATTTGTGGGACAGTACGATGATTAGTGCGTTGCATTAATTCAACACGTACTTCCGGTGCTTCAACAGAAAGATTTACTTCTTTGTAAGCAACACCTTTACGCTCAAGTAACTGTTTAGCACGAACGCAATACGGACATACAGAAGTTGAGTAAACAATGACATTTGCAGCCATAATAATTCTCCTTAAGCTTTTGGTTTGCTTTTAACAAGAGGTAAGCCTTGTGCTTTCCAGTTACTAATACCACCATCAAGACGATAGCTGTCATGGTGAGCAACTTTTTGCAAAGCACTACCAGCGACTTGCCCGAGGTTGCAAATAAATACTAATGGACGGTCACTTGCTTTTAATTCATCAGCATGACTTGCAATTTGGCTGAAAGGAATATTGCGGCTACCACTAATATGACCTTCACGGAAGTCTTTACTATCGCGCAAGTCGATGAGTATGGCATTTTTCGCTTTCACTAAAATACCAAGCGACTGTGGTGAAATTTTACGACCGTTACGTTGACCTTCAAAAATGAAGAACAACACGATCAAGACTCCGAGCGTACCAAACAAAATGGGGTGATTCCCCATAAACTCTAACCAGCGTTCCACAAGTCACCTAAAAAAAATTAAAAACAAAATTGACCTAGAGTATAGCGTATATAGATGGTGATCAAAATCACCACTTCAAGGGCAAAGCGGACAGAAAATTAGTTTTTTTGCTGTGCCTCTTGAATCTCATCATTTAAACGCAAAAAGCTATCTAGGCGCCGTGGTAAAATTTCACCAGATTCTACAGCGTGTTTTAACCCGCAGTTCTTTTCATGAGTATGGGTGCAGTTACGGAATTGGCAAGAACCCAAATGTGCTTCAATTTCTGGAAAGCCCATACGA
This sequence comes from Acinetobacter sp. ACIN00229, assembly GCF_016106645.1. Lineage (NCBI taxonomy): Bacteria > Pseudomonadati > Pseudomonadota > Gammaproteobacteria > Moraxellales > Moraxellaceae > Acinetobacter > Acinetobacter sp. ACIN00229. The sequence goes on along the minus strand of NZ_JADWOM010000006.1, from coordinate 96,452 downwards.
ATTTTTTCTAAATCAAGATGCCAAAGCCCAAATTCACGAATTCCCGGTGAGTCGATTAACGCGCCATTTTTACCGAAATTCATTAAACGTGTAGAGGTTGTTGTGTGCTGACCAAGTGCAGAGTTTTCAGAAATAATATTTGTTTTTTGCTCTGCTTCTGGAATGAGCACATTAATTAATGAACTTTTTCCTACACCCGATTGGCCAACGAAAGCGACTGTTTCACCATCTAAACGTTCAGATAACGCAGAGATATCACCCTTTTTAGACTGACAAATCATCACTTCATAACCCAAAGTTTTATATTCTTCTAATAGTGTGAGAATTGGGTCATTTTCGGTTAACAAATCAGACTTATTGAGGACTAAAAGAGCAGGAATATTAGCATCTGCACAAGCAACTAAATAACGGTCAATTAACGTTGGCGCAGGTTCAGGAAGCGGTGAGAATACAATCACAATCAAACTGATATTTGCTGCCACAGGTTTAACTTTGTGATAACGGTCTGGACGGGTAAGTAAAGAAGTACGTGGGTGAATGGCTGTAATAATACCTAAACCCGTATTGGGGTCAGCTTGCCATTTAACTCGGTCACCAGTTACAAGTAATTCTAAGTTTGTTCGAGTATGACAGCGCCATACGCTTTTGAGCTCGATAGGTTTCCAGAAAGGTTCTGGCTCTCCTTCGGCAACTTGAGGTTTTTCTGGGTGATGCTCAGGTACAGAGAGTGCTTGTACTTCAAGTTGGCGGCCATAATGTTGTACAACGAGTCCGTCCAGATCTTGTGAAGTATCAGCCTCTTCTTGGCGAGTTTTGTGCTGTTTTTCAATACGACGTTGCTGTTGTTCAGTTAAACGACGCTTACGAATTAAAGCCATTCATATCCCAAAAAAACCACTGTTTGAAGATGGCAAAAATAGCATGAAGCGGCTATAGAATTACAGCGCAGATGCAAGAAATTTGCTACTATTGATGTTTTTACGGCATTTTAGAACGTACATACATGAGCAGTACTTTAAATACACGATTAATTTGGATTGATCTGGAAATGACCGGATTAGATACCGATAATGACCAAATTATTGAAATCGCAACAATTATTACAGATGATCATTTAAATGTACTTGCCGAAGGTCCGGTTTTAGCCGTTCACCAGCCTGACCGTATTTTAAATGCAATGGATGAGTGGAATACCCGCCAACATGGGCAGTCTGGGTTAGTTGAACGAGTTCGTCGCAGCAAATTAACAGCTCGTGATGCTGAGTTACAAACTTTAGAATTCCTAAAAAAATGGGTCAATCCAAAAGTTTCGCCAATGTGTGGTAACTCGATTTGTCAGGATCGCCGTTTCCTACATCGTTTAATGCCAGAGCTTGAGCAGTATTTTCACTATCGTAATCTTGATGTATCTACGGTAAAAGAACTCTCAAAACGCTGGCGCCCTGAAATCATGAGCGGTTTGAAAAAGAATGCATCGCATTTGGCAATGGATGATATTCGTGACTCGATTTCCGAGTTGAAATACTATCGTGAATATTTCTTTATCATGAACACTGACGGTAAAGATTAATAACCTTACCAGAGTGATATGAAAGGGAGGCTATTGCCTCCTTTTTTATTGTTTAAAGGGGATTGTTACAATAATGCCAATTCCTTAATTTGGCTTTCATATTCATTTTGCTTAAAATGATGTTTTAAATTTTTATTATAAAAAGAGAGCATTTATGCAAAGTAATAACCCGATACTGACCCGTGTTGAAACGGTCAGTGACTATAGTCAACCGATGACTGTGCAAGGTGCGATTCAAAAATCTGTAATGTTGACAGTTATTGCTGCTGCGGTGGGTGTCGCTTTATTTTTCTATGCAGCCTTTACTGCAAATGTTGGTATTGCTTACGCGGCTTCAATTGTGGGTGCAATTGGTGGCTTGGTTTTAGCTTTAATTACAATGTTTAAACCAACGACAGCGCCAACATTAGCAATTCCATATGCCTTATTTGAAGGGGCTTTTTTAGGTGGTATTTCTTTTACTTTCCAGTTGAAATACCCAGGTGTTCCTCTTCAAGCTTTATTAGCAACTTTCGTCACCACTTTGGTGATGTTTGGTCTATATAAATTCCAAATTATTCGCGCAACTGAAAAGTTCAAGTCAGTTGTAATCTCTGCATCTTTGGCGATCTTTATTGTATTTATCGTCCAGATGGTCATGCGTTTAGCATTTGGTTCAAGCGTTCCTTATATTTTTGAAAGTAACTGGTTAGGTATTGGCTTTGCTGCATTTGTTGCAGTGATTGCTTCACTTAACCTGATTTTAGATTTTGATTTAATTGAAACTAATGCAGCTTATCGTGCACCAAAATTCATGGAATGGTTGTGTGGTATCGCATTACTTGCAACTTTAGTGTGGATGTATATTTCTTTCTTACGCTTACTTGGCTTATTGTCTGACGACTAAGATTGAATTCATCGAGAAGTCGCTCCTTATCAGGAGCGATTTTTTTTCGTGCGATTTTTGAAAAAAGATGCATTATGCAATTTCGAAAACCGCTGAATATTGGCATTATGCTTGAAATTGTTTTGAGTGAGATCGGCATGACACAAGGACTTTTAGCAGGTAAGCGCTTTTTGATTGCAGGCGTTGCTAGTAAATTATCAATTGCTTTTGGTATTGCACAAGCATTACACCGTGAAGGTGCAGAGCTTGCGTTTACTTATCCAAACGAAAAATTAAAAAAACGTGTGGATGAATTTGCTGAGCAATTCGGTTCTAAGCTTGTGTTTCCATGTGATGTTGCTGTTGATGCTGAAATTGATAATGCATTTGCAGAACTTGCAAAACATTGGGACGGCGTAGACGGTGTTGTGCACTCAATTGGCTTTGCACCTGCACACACGCTTGATGGTGACTTCACTGACGTAACTGACCGCGATGGTTTTAAAGTTGCTCATGACATCAGTGCATACAGCTTTATTGCAATGGCTCGTGCTGCAAAACCTTTATTACAAGCTCGTCAAGGCTGTTTATTGACTTTGACTTACCAAGGTTCTGAGCGCGTTATGCCTAACTATAACGTAATGGGTATGGCAAAAGCGTCTTTAGAAGCGGGTGTTCGCTACTTAGCATCAAGCTTGGGTGTTGATGGTATCCGTGTAAACGCGATTTCTGCGGGTCCAATCCGTACTTTAGCTGCTTCTGGTATTAAATCTTTCCGTAAAATGTTAGATGCCAATGAAAAAGTTGCGCCGTTAAAACGTAATGTAACGATTGAAGAAGTAGGTAACGCAGCGTTGTTCCTATGCTCACCTTGGGCTTCAGGTATTACTGGTGAAATTCTATATGTAGATGCTGGTTTCAATACTGTAGGTATGAGCCAATCTATGATGGATGATGAATAAGTTTTAAAACTTATTTAGCCATAAAAAAGCCGTAGTTCAAGGACTACGGCTTTTTTAATTGGTACAAGTTATTGCGGCAGTTCTTTTACAGGTGAACCACCTAAAGCTTGCATGAGAGTGACATACGCGTTGTATTGGCTTTGCTTGGTTTCAACAAGACTTAGACGTGCAGTACGTGTGGTTTGCTGAGCATCAAGAAGTGTTTTTAATGCGACAGCACCATAACGGTAACGGACTTCGGTTAAACGTTCAGTTTTTTCTGCAAGTTCAACATTGCGCTCCTGTAACGCTACTTGTTTGTCGAGTTCGGTACGACTCGATAAAGCATTTTCTACATCAGCAAAAGCCTGATAAAGTGTTTGACGATATTGAATAATCGCTTTCTCATAATCCAGATTGCTAATCGCGATATCTTTCTTCATATCGTTATATTGCAAAAACGGTAAGCTCAAACTTGCCCCAAGCGTGAGGGCAGGGTTACGTAATAACTCTGTTAACGATGTGCTGCTTGAGCCCAAACTACTGGTTAAGCTAATCGATGGATAGTAGCTCGCCTTAGTAGCATCTTTAGTCGCTAATGCTTTTCTTAAGCGGAGTTCACTTGCTTGCAAATCAGGGCGGCGCGATAAAATATCGGCAGGTAAACCAGCACCAATTGAAGGTAGAGCAGTGCGTGGTAAACGCTTTGGCTCTTGAATGTTTAATTGTTGCAATGGCTCATGTAATAGCACTGCAATAGCCGTACGTGTTTCAACCAATTGTTGTTCAATCTGGCTTAAACTCGCTTTCTGGCTTTGTACTGATTGTTCTGCTTGAGTCAGATCTACACCTGAAACAGCACCAGCTTTATATTGAATCTGCACCAAGTCATAAAGCTTTTGAGAGGTTGCGAGACTTTGCTGGGCAGTTGTGTAGCGCTCATTTAAATAACCGAGTTGCCAATAAAGTTTGGCAGTGGTTGCAATTAAACTTTGCCCAGTCGCTTGTAAGTCTTGTTCAGTCGCTAAGGCTTCCCATTTACTTGCTTCAGTTTGGCGTGCAAGCTTACCAAACAAATCAAGCTCATAGCTTACACCCGCACTCATTGATAGGCCTTTAGAGCTGTCATCTCCCGAATTTAAATCGAAAGAATGTCCTGTAGAAACACTAGAACTGGTACGCAAGCCTTGTTTGTTTGCAATTAGATCAGCTTGCAGACGGGCTTGTTTCAACGCAATTCCGGCAACTGCTAAATCACTGTTACGCTCTAATACATTGCTTACGAGCTGATTAAGCTGAGCATCATTGAAAAGCGTCCACCAACGATCAGAGTATTGATCGGCAGACATGTTTTTTGCTTTTGCTGTGTCATATTGAAAGCTACCCGGAACTTGTACCGCAGGTGTTTCATAAGGTGTTTTTACTACAGCTGCACATCCTACAAGAGAACCTGTGAGAAGAAGTGCTGTGCTGAGTTTAGTCATAGAGAAAGACATGCAATTTTCCTTATTCTCGTGATAGTGCGGCAACCGGGTCAAGTTTCGCGGCATTCTTAGCAGGCAAGAAACCGAATACGACACCAATCAGTGTTGAACAGACAAATGCTGCAATAATAGAAGTGCTTGAATAAGCCACGCTAAAGTTACCGCCAGCAAATTTATTAATAAGTTGTCCAAGGCCAAGCGATAGTAAAACGCCAAGCACACCACCAATTAGACACACCAAAATTGCTTCAATTAGGAATTGCTGCAAAATATCACTTTGACGAGCACCTACGGCCATACGTACGCCAATTTCCTGAGTACGTTCAGTCACTGAAACCAACATAATGTTCATTACCCCGATACCACCAACTACCAGTGAAATTACGGCAATTGCTGAAACCAGAAGCGTCATTGTGCTGGTTGTTTTCTCAATGGTTTGACGGATACTGTCACTGTTCATGGTGAAAATATCTTGTGCACCATGGCGCTGAGTTAATAGGTTTACAATCGCATTTTCTGCGGCAGCAGTTGAATATTTGTCATTAATACGAACCACGATATTACGTACATTAGACTGACCCAACATACGGCTCATTACGGTTGTATAAGGCATATAGACATTTAAAGTATCATCTGAGCCCATGCCGCTTGTCTGCGGTTCTACAATTCCGATAATACGTGCTGGTACACTACCGAGCAGTACGACTTGACCAATTGGATTGCTCCCATCTCCAAAGAATTGTTTTTGAGTATTAGTATCAATGACAACATCTTGTGAACGATCACGCACACTACGTTGGTCAAAAGTTTGCCCATCTTTAAAGACCAGACCTTTAACATCAAAATAATCGTTACTCACACCATTAATGGTCGCGTTTGCTTCATTCTGCTGGTAACGCATGGTTTTGGATGTACTGACGATTGGGCTGACTGCACTGACATAAGGTTGAGTCATTAACGCATCAGCATCGGCAGGAACCAATGTTTTAAAGTTTGCAGTTTTGGAGTTATCACCAAAACCACGGCCCTGAAACACCGTAATCGTATTTGTTCCCAGACTGCTAATATTGCTTAAAATTTGTTGTTGAGAACCTTTACCTAGCGCGACCACTGTAACAACAGATGCAATACCAATAATGATCCCAAGCATGGTTAAAAAAGTACGCATGCGGTGAGCATTCATCGACAGTAAAGCCATTTGAAAAGCTTCTGACAAACGATCTAAAGTAGAACGCCATGCGGAAATACTTTTGCCTTTCTTCTGTTTGCCTTGCAAAGCAGGAGCGGCATCTGGATCAGAATTGCCTGGTTCAGCTGCTTGATCAGGAACATTAGGACGGTCACTAATAATTTCTCCGTCACTAATTTCGATAATACGCGTCGCATTTTTTGCAACTTGCATATCGTGGGTGACTAAAATAATAGTGTGACCTGCGGCATTGAGTTCACGCAAAATACGCATCACCTCAACACCACTATGAGAGTCGAGTGCCCCTGTCGGTTCATCTGCCAGAATAACGTCACCGCCATTCATAAGGGCACGGGCAATAGAAACACGTTGCTGCTGACCGCCAGAGAGCTGGCTTGGTCTATTGAGTGTTTTAGTACCTAAACCTAATTCGGTCAGTAAAGCCGTTGCGCGTTGTTTACGCTCAGAAGGGGTAACACCTGCATAAACTGCGGGAACTTCAACGTTACCCTCAGCGGATAAGTCACCCAGTAAATGGTAGCGCTGGAAAATAAAACCAAAATATTCACGGCGTAGTCGAGCGAGTTGATCTGGTTCGAGTTTACCGGTCTCTTGTCCACTAACCTTGTAACTACCACTCGTAGGACGGTCTAAACAGCCCAAAATATTCATGAGTGTTGACTTACCAGAACCAGACTGACCGACAATGGCAACCAGTTCACCTTCGTAAATGGTAAGGTCAATGCCTTTTAAAATTTGTATCGTGCTTTCGCCAGCAGGGAATTCCCGGACTAGATTGCTGACTTCAAGCAAAGCTTGTTTTGTCATGCTTACATTCCCATTGGGCCACTACGGCGACGGTTATTACTACTATTAGCTGATGCAGCAGAAGTATCTGCGCTATCGGCAATGACAACTTGATCACCTTGTTTTAAGCCCGCAAGAACTTGCGCATTTACACGGTTGTTAATGCCAACCAAAATTTGAGTTGGTTTAGTTGTGCCATCAGCTTGTAATACACGTACAACACTTAACGTTAATTTACCTTGTTCAATTAACTGTTTTTGCTCAGCAGTCAGGTTAAGACGCTCCAAACGAGCTCCATTTCCTTGAGATTTTTTAGCCGCTTCAGGTGTAGAGCTTGCTTTATCAGATGATTGGCCTGATTTTCTTTGACCTGAAAATTGTTTAGAGCTCAGTGCTGATGATGGAACGAGTAGAGCATTTTTAGCTGAGTTTAATACGATATAAACTTGTGCAGTCATATCAATACGCAATTTACCGTCGGTATTTGGCACATCGAATAAGGCATTATAGTAAACAGCTGAACTCGTTGTTGAGCTTGTCGTACTTGTTGATTCGCTAGAAATAGAATCTGGAGCAGGTTCAATCTGACGTAAAGTTGCATAACGCTTAGTGTCTTCACCTAATGTAGTGAAATAAACTTGTTGTCCTTTCTCAACTTTCATAATGTCAGCTTCACTGACCTGTGCCTTGATCGTCATGTTTTGTAGTTTTGCAATTTTGACAATTGTTGGCGCACTTTGATTGGCGTTTACTGTTTGACCTTCTTCGGTCACAATCGCAACAACCGTACCATCTGTTGGAGCAACAATACGCGTATAACCAATATTGGTTTGCGCCGTAGATTTTGTGACTTTTGCCGATTCGATTTGTGCATCTAACGCTTTGATTTGTGCCTGAGCTGTTTTATAGCTTGCCTCAGCCGATTCTAAATCCGCACGTGGTGTTGCATCTTGCGCATACATTTGTTGCTGACGGCGGTATTCAAGTTGTTTTTCATTTAAAGAAGCAACTTGCTGAAGGCGCTGAGCTTCTAAATTTTTAATATTCGCATCAGAGGTTTTTAAACTATTTTCTTGTGTCGTTGAATCAATCTGTGCAATAAGTTGACCTTGCTTAACCTGATCGCCAAGTTGCACATACATCTTTTTAACCTGACCAGATACCTGAGCACCGACACTAATCAGTTTGGTTGCATCAAGTGTACCCGTTGCAAGTACATTATTTTCAATATCTCCACGTGTTACCTCGGCAGTAATATATTGTGGCTGCTGCTGTTTTGGTTTGAAAAACTTCCAAGCTAAAAGAGCAATAATGACTATACAGACGATGATAATAACAAGTTTGATTGGCTTTATTTTTGGCATGGCGAGAGGTCGAAAAGTTTAAAATTTAATTTAGTATAAAAGCGAAATGAGGATAAAACGTGAATTTTTATGATATTTCAGGAATGAAGAAAAAGGATACAGCCGAATTACTGTATAAATAATGTTTTTCCACATAATTCAGCAATCGCTTGCTGCATTAAATGTTCTGCATTTTCGTTCGACATTCCTTTAATTGCTGCATCGATTTGCAATAGAAGGGTAGACCAGCCTAGAAACTGTTGTGGATTTAGTCTTCTTAATGCTTGTTGATATAAGCTGACTTTTGTTTTCCATATACCGAGCTGTAAGGCATTATGGGGTTGTTCAAACAATTGCATCAACAAGCGCATTTCTTTACTTAAAGTCCATAAAATCAGACTATCGGGTTCGCCTGCTGCAATTAAATATTGAAAAATCTTAATAGATTGACCAAGGTTGCCTTCTAATAACGCATCACTTAAATCATAGGTGGTATAGCGTGATTGATCTTGTAGGCACGCATATAATTGTTCAATTTGAATGAGTTGTTGGTCTGGAAATGTGTCTCTTACACGCATCAAGCTATTTTTAGCTGCCAGCAAATTGTGCTCATGATGTTGCATTAACCACTGCCAAGCATCATTGTCGAGTTGAATTTCAAGTTTCTCTGCTTCAGCAGATAAAATTCTTTGGCGATCTTGTGGGTAATTTGCCGTGAGGGCAACTACAACCCCATTTGCTTCAACAACTTGGAAAAAAGCAGATTTTAGGCTACTACTATCTTGTTTGGGTAAAACAATTAATAGCAGGTTATGTTCATTATGTTGTATATAGCTTTTGAGTTGTTTTAAGCCATTCGCATCAGGTTTTATATTGCCGTGTACTTCAATAGCAAGCTGCTGAGAAAATAAAGATAAGCTATTAAGTGCGTTAAAGACATTTTTCCAGTCGCTTACGCTACTAATATCATAGCGCTGTCTTTCAACTTCTTGTTGTTGCCAGCTTTTTCGAAAGGCATCTAATAAATTTTGTTCTAATAAAGGCTCTTGCCCATGCAAAATCCACGCACCCCGAGCTTCCGGAGTACGTTTTAAGGCTTGTAAATAGTCAATTTTCATTGCTGGCAAAAATACAGATTAAGGCTGAGCTTTTGGTAAGCGATTTGCTGAAATCTGACGAGTAATCTGCTGCGCAATATCATCAATTACAATACGTTGTAAGTAACTTTCTTGCTGATTTTCAGTGTTGACTGTTGCCAAGTCATATTGATAACTACGAGATGCAGTTAATGAGCGTGGCTCAGTAATTTTATTACCCTGACGATCTTCGATCTGGAAGGTTACGGTCAAACGTAATAATACTTCAGTTAGTTTTCCATTTAAAAGCTGACGACGTGGTGTGTACTCTAAAACACGAAGTACGTAGGCATCATTATCATTGCTGAGTTGAACACCATTTGCAGCTAAATACACTTTTAACTGCGTTTCCAAATCATCAGTTTTAGCCGGTAACTCAAGGCTTAACTTTTTATAAACAAGCGGAGTCGCAGTCGGGTTGGTTCCTTTTAAATGAAATCCACACCCGACTAAGCCTGCACTAAGGCCTAAGGTTAAAACAACAGCGGCTAAACGTTTGGCTAAGTGCATGCTTGATCCTCTCATTAATAACTTTAATTAAACCACGAGGTTAACTAATTTATTTGGAACCACAATTTCTTTTTTTGTTGGTCCGGTTAAGAATTGTTGAACTTCTGGTAGAGCTTTAGCTTGAGCTAATAGATCTTCCTTAGAAATATCAACAGAAACTTCAAGTTTACCGCGAAGTTTACCATTAACCTGTACAACAATCGTTTGCGTATTACGCGTTAACGCAGAAGCATCAACTTCAGGGAATGTTGCTGCTGTAACATCTGTACCAAATTGAGCCAATAAAGTTTGGCTTAAATGCGGTGCAAACGGTTCAAGTAAAGTTAACAGTGTTGTGATTGCTTCACGTTCTACAGCAATGTCATTGTCATCTTTTGCTTCAAACTTGTTGCTTGCATTTAACAACTCCATTAAAGCAGCAATCGCGGTATTGAATGCATGACGACGTTCAATATCATCACTTACTTTTTGAATAGTTTCGTGTGTTTTACGACGTAAGTCTTGAGCGTCTTTAGATAAATTAGCTGTATCGATTGTAGAAGCTGAGTTGCCTTTTTCAAGGAAGCCAGCTACAAGGCGCCATACACGTTTCAAGAAACGGTTTGCACCTTCAACACCTGCATCAGACCATTCTAAAGATTGATCTGGTGGAGCAGCAAACATCATGAATACACGAGCTGTATCTGCGCCGTATTGATCAATAATCGCTTGTGGGTCAATACCGTTATTTTTCGACTTAGACATTTTTTCTTGTCCGCCGATTACAACTTCTTGGCCGTCACCTGAATATTTTGCAGAAAGAATACGACCTTTCTCATCACGTTCTAATTCAATATCAGCTGGGTTGAACCAAGTTTTCTTGCCATTTTCTGCTTCACGATAGAACGTATCTGCAAGTACCATGCCTTGAGTTAGCAAGTTGGTAAATGGCTCATTACCTTGTACAACGCCTTCATCACGCATTAATTTGTGGAAGAAACGTGCATAAAGTAAGTGAAGAATCGCGTGTTCAACACCACCAATGTATTGATTTACAGGAAGCCAGTTTTGAGCTGCTTCAGGTTTAACCATACCACCAGTAAAGTCTGGAGATGCATAGCGTGCATAGTACCAAGATGACTCTACGAAGGTATCTAAAGTATCTGTTTCACGACGAGCATCGCCACCACAACAAGGACATTTAGTTTCATAGAATTCAGGCATTTTATTCAGCGGATTACCTGAACCATCTGGAACAACGTCTGTTGGTAATACAACTGGAAGTTGGTCTTCTGGAACTGTGACTTGACCACAAGTATCACAGTTAATCATTGGAATTGGACAACCCCAGTAACGTTGACGAGAAACACCCCAGTCACGTAAACGGAATTGAACTTTAGAGTTTGCTAAAGCTTGTGGTTCTAATTTCGCAAGGAATGCGTCAAACGCAGCTTGGAATTCTAAACCGTCAAACTCACCAGAGTTAACAAGTTTACCTTCTTTAGAACCGTACCATTCTTGCCATTCAGTTGCAGAGTAATCTGCATCGTCAGCACCTTTGGCATCAATCACTTGCTTAATTGATAAGTTAAACTTGTTAGCAAATTCAAAATCACGTTCGTCATGCGCTGGTACAGCCATTACTGCGCCAGAACCATAAGACATTAATACGTAGTTTGCGATCCAGACAGGAAGCTCTTCACCAGTTACAGGATGTTTTACAAACAAGCCTGTTGCCATGCCTTTTTTCTCGGCTGTTGCCAAGTCCGCTTCCGCAACTGAACCCATGCGGCACTCTTCAATGAATGCAGCCAATTCAGGGTTGTTTTCAGCAGCTTTCAGCGCAAGAGGGTGTTCTGCTGCAACAGCAACATATGTCACACCCATTAGCGTGTCGGCACGTGTTGTATAAACAGTTAAGCCATCAGCATAGATTTCAGTATTGGCTGAAGGGAAAGTAATTTCCATGCCTGTAGAGCGACCAATCCAGTTACGTTGCATGGTCAACACTTGTTGAGGCCAGCCGTCTTGTAAAGTGTCAAGATCGTCTAATAATTCTTGTGCATAGTCCGTAATACGGAAGTAGTACATTGGAATATCACGTTTTTCAACCAATGCACCTGAGCGCCAGCCACGACCATTTTCAACTTGCTCGTTTGCTAAAACTGTTTGGTCAACTGGATCCCAGTTTACTGTTGAAAGTTTACGGTAGATCAGGCCTTTTTTATAAAGCTGAACAAATAACCATTGTTCCCAGTGATAATACTCTGGTGTACAAGTCGCGAATTCGCGATCCCAGTCTACAGATAAACCTAATTTTTTTAATTGGTCACGCATGTAAGCGATGTTTTCAAATGTCCATTTTGCCGGAGCAACTTTATGGGCAATTGCTGCGTTTTCAGCAGGTAAACCGAATGCATCCCAACCCATAGGTTGTAATACAGTTTCACCTTTTAAACGGTAAAAACGGCTAATTACATCGCCAATTGTATAGTTACGCACATGCCCCATATGCAGCTTGCCACTTGGGTAAGGAAACATTGACAGGATGTAACGATGTTTACCTTCGACAGTGTCGGCAACTTTAAAGACTTTACGATTTTCCCAATCTTGTTGAACTGATGGTTCAATCGTGTTTGCTTGATATTCGGGGTCAATGTGAGAAATAGTCATAGACGTAAGCTATACAACGAAAATTGAAATGAAAGATTGCTGCACAGCATAGCGCAAAATAACAGGAAATGTCAGTTTTTAGATCAGGATTTTATCTTTTAATATGGGCAATAAACATTTCTCAATCTATTCTTCTTTATTTTAAATAAGAGAGGAGTGATGAAAATATTCACCACTCTCATTTTACTTATCGCGGTGTTGGAGCGGATGGGGCAGATGCTACAGGAGGAACAGCTACTGCTGGTGCATTTTTTTCCTGTGCAACATTCGTTGCCTCTTGCACTACTTTATCTGTTTTATCTTGAGATTGTTGTTCTGAGGATGGTGTCGAATTTTTTACGGATGATTGGCTACCGTAAGTAGAAACTTTGTTCAAATGTTTTGCACTCTTAGGTGGTGGAGTCGTGGTGTAATGGGTGGAGCCATTTTTATCCATCCATTTGTAATATTGCTGTGCCTGACTTTGAGTTGAGTAAACTAAAATCGCTGTTGCAACTGCCGCATATAAGCTTGTTTTTAAATAAGATAAATTCATATTAGATATTCCCCAAAGAAAGCTAGCTATATTTAAATAAAGTTCAGAAATAAGCAATTTACAATGCATGATTTTATATAAAAAAGACGAATTATTTTTAATAAATAGAGGGTGGAACTACCAAATTTAAGATTTAATTTTAGATTAAAAAAGAAGCAGCTAAAATTTTTTATGGAAAAACCTTTTCTTTAATCTTGACTTTAGTGAATTAAACAACAAAAATGCTTCCTTTAGTTTTATATGCGATTATTTGATCACCCTTCGAATAACCGTCATGTTTTGTAATAGACATTCTCTCTAGCCGAGAGATTGATTTTACTTAAAGTATGTATATCCAGACATGCTTTATTAATGTTAAAAAAGCTTATACGGCTGAAAAACAGAAATTTTTCTATTGCAACGAAAACTAGACAATATGTGTGCTATAACAGTGCAGACAATTCAATGAATGAAACACTATTTGTGCCTTCCATAAATAGTGATAAAGATTTTAGGGTGAATCACGTTGGAACTTTTATCTGGTGGTGAAATGCTCGTTCGTGCTCTTGCGGACGAAGGCGTTGAACATGTTTTTGGTTATCCAGGCGGCGCTGTATTACATATTTATGATGCGCTATTTCAACAAGACAAAATTAATCATTACCTCGTACGTCATGAACAAGCTGCTGGTCATATGGCAGATGCTTACTCGCGTGCTACAGGTAAGACTGGCGTAGTACTGGTCACTTCTGGACCTGGCGCAACTAATACTGTGACTCCAATTGCAACAGCTTATATGGACTCAATCCCAATGGTGATTTTGTCTGGCCAGGTTGCATCACATCTTATTGGTGAAGACGCTTTCCAAGAAACTGATATGGTGGGTATTTCACGTCCGATCGTGAAACACAGCTTCCAAGTTCGTCATGCAAGTGAAATTCCTGCAATTATCAAAAAAGCATTTTATATCGCATCAAGTGGTCGCCCTGGCCCTGTTGTAGTCGATATTCCTAAAGATGCGACAAATCCTGCAGAAAAATTTGCGTACGAATATCCTGAAAAAGTGAAGATGCGTTCTTATCAGCCACCTTCACGCGGTCATTCTGGTCAAATTCGTAAAGCGATTGATGAGCTTTTAAGTGCAAAACGCCCTGTAATTTATACAGGTGGTGGTGTTGTTCAAGGTAATGCATCAGCATTATTGACTGAGTTGGCTCATTTGTTGGGCTATCCAGTGACAAATACACTTATGGGCCTTGGTGGCTTCCCAGGTAATGATCCACAGTTCGTGGGCATGTTGGGAATGCACGGTACTTATGAAGCAAATATGGCGATGCATAATGCTGATGTCATTCTTGCAATTGGTGCGCGTTTTGATGACCGAGTAACCAATAATCCTGCAAAATTCTGTGTGAATGCAAAAGTTATTCATGTTGATATTGATCCGGCAAGCATTTCAAAAACGATCATGGCGCACATTCCGATTGTAGGGGCGGTTGAGCCTGTACTTCAGGAAATGTTGACGCAGTTGAAACAATTGAATGTGTCTAAGCCTAACCCTGAAGCAATTTCTGCATGGTGGGATCAAATTAATGAATGGCGTAAAGTTCATGGTTTGAAGTATGAAACACCTGCTGATGGCACGATGAAGCCACAGCAAGTTGTTGAAGCTTTATATAAAGCGACTAATGGCGATGCCATTATTACTTCGGATGTGGGTCAACACCAAATGTTTGGCGCGTTGTATTACAAGTACAAACGCCCACGTCAATGGATTAACTCAGGCGGATTAGGCACCATGGGCGTAGGTTTACCTTATGCAATGGCAGCTAAGTTAGCTTTCCCAGATCAACAGGTAGTTTGTATTACCGGTGAAGCTTCAATTCAGATGTGTATTCAAGAGCTTTCAACTTGTAAGCAATACGGTATGAATGTGAAAATCTTGTGCTTGAATAACCGTGCTTTAGGTATGGTTAAACAATGGCAAGATATGAACTATGAAGGTCGTCATTCAAGCTCATACGTTGAATCATTACCTGATTTTGGCAAATTGATGGAAGCTTACGGTCATGTGGGTATCCAGATTGATCATGCTGACGAATTAGAGTCGAAGCTTGCTGAAGCAATGGCGATTAATGATAAATGTGTATTCATTAATGTCATGGTTGATCGTACAGAACATGTTTATCCAATGCTGATCGCAGGTCAGTCAATGAAGGATATGTGGTTAGGGAAAGGGGAGCGTACATAATGAGACATATTATTTCTGTACTCGTTGAAAACGAAGCTGGTGCGCTTTCTCGTTTGGTAGGTTTATTCAGTCAACGTAACTATAACATTGAGACGTTGAATGTAGCCCCAACCGAAGACCCAACGTTATCACGTTTGACGTTAACCACTTATGGTGATGACCATAAGATTGAACAGATTACAAAGCAGCTCAACAAGCTTGTTGAAGTTGTAAAAGTAGTAGATTTATCAGAAGGTTCGCACATTGAGCGTGAACTGATGTTGATTAAAGTAAAAGCGTTAGGTGCTTCACGTGCTGAAATTAAGCGAACAGCGGATATTTTCCGTGCGCAAATTGTCGACGTGACACCAACTACCTATACCATTCAAATAGCAGGGACAACTGAAAAATTAGATGGTTTTATCGATGCGCTTGCAGAAAACACTATTCTAGAAGTCGTTCGTTCAGGTGTATCAGGTATCGCCCGTGGCGAAAAAGTATTAGCCATTTAATTTTTTAAAAGTATTTTAGCGGAGAACACAAATGCAAATTTTTTACGATAAAGACTGTGACTTATCAATCATCCAAGGCAAGAAAGTAGCGATTGTTGGTTACGGTTCTCAAGGTCATGCTCATGCACTTAACCTTAAAGACTCAGGCGTAGACGTAACTGTAGGTTTGCGTGCTGGTTCAGCTTCTTGGAAGAAAGCTGAAAATGCTGGTCTTAAAGTTGCAGAAGTGCCTGCTGCTGTTAAGCAAGCTGACCTCGTAATGATTTTGACTCCAGATGAATTCCAATCACAACTTTACCGTGACGTGATTGAGCCGAACATCAAAGAAGGTGCAACTCTTGCATTTGCTCATGGTTTCTCAATTCTTTATAACCAAGTTGTTCCACGTAAAGATTTAGATGTAATCATGGTTGCTCCTAAAGCACCTGGTCACACAGTTCGTTCTGAATACCAACGTGGTTCAGGTGTTCCTGACCTAATCGCAATTCACCAAGATGCTTCTGGTAATGCACGTAACGTTGCTCTTTCTTATGCTTCAGGCGTAGGTGGCGGCCGTACTGGTATTATCGAAACTTCATTCCGTGAAGAAACTGAAACTGACTTATTCGGTGAGCAAGCAGTTCTTTGTGGTGGTGCAGTTGAACTCGTGAAAATGGGCTTCGAAACTTTAGTTGAAGCTGGTTATGCTCCAGAAATGGCTTACTTCGAATGTTTACACGAACTTAAATTGATCGTTGACTTGATGTTCGAAGGCGGTATCGCTGACATGAACTACTCAGTTTCTAACAATGCTGAGTACGGTGAATATGTAACTGGTACTGAAGTAATTAACGAACAGTCTCGTGAAGCAATGCGTAATGCGTTGAAACGTATTCAATCTGGCGAATACGCGAAGATGTTCATTCAAGAGGGTGCATTAAACTACCCATCTATGACTGCTCGTCGTCGTCAAAATGCTGCGCATGGTATTGAAGTAACTGGTAATAAGTTACGTGCGATGATGCCTTGGATTCAAGCGAACAAAATCGTAGACAAAGAAAAGAACTAATTTTCTTTTTCTAAAGCTTCAAAAGAACCCTGCTACTAAGCAGGGTTCTTTTTTATACTGTTTTTATTTGAATGCGAAAAAGAGCGATTAGGTCAACTTGACCAGATTAAAGAAATTCTATATTTTTCATATAATTGGATGCTTAATTTTTAGTTACTCTATTGATTTATAAAGTAAAAAATACTTGACCAAAATATAGATAATGTTATTGTTTATAACTGACTAAAAACGTCAAATTTACTAAAATTTTTTTAACATGTTTAATTTTTAATTGTATTTTGGGCAATGAGTTGAACAAAATAAAAAAAAGTATTGAATAATCATGGAAGTCCACTATGGGTCATGTTGATTACGATAGCACATTGATCGTCGGCTCTTTTTTTGCAGCTGGCTTCATTTGCTATCTTGTGATTTCCATGGAGCAATTAATATTCAAGCAAGTCTATAAAAAATTTGAGTCCTTAATTCTATTTATCAATGGCTTATTGCTCGCATCAGCAATTAGTATTGTTCATATTATTGGTATACAAGCTTATCATCTGTCTGAAACAGTTAACTCGAATATTCCTTTGATTACTGTTTCATTTGCCATTAGTGCTTTACTATCGTGCATTGCCATGTGGTTGACTTCGCGTTTTACGCTCCCTTTATTCCGGCTCATTTTAAGCTCTATTATTATGGGAATTGGAATCTCAGCTTCATATTACATTAGTATGTTGGGCTGGAATATTAATATCTATAAAAAAGATTACACCTCTTTCTTGCTATTATTTTCTATATTAATTGCGATGAGTGGCTCAGGACTGGCGTTTTTATTAGCCTATAAATTGAAAGACAATGAGCGTTACCGCCTAACTTTAAAAATTGCATTTTCAGTTATGATGACCTTAAGTATTATGGGAATGCACTATACGGCGCTCATTGCGACGAATATCACTGATAAATTTATTAGCCAATATCAGGCAGAACATGACTTATTATTATTTACGATTATTTTAGTCACGTGTCTGGTACTCGTAGCAAGTTTTATTGTCGCGATGTTAGAGCAGAGGCTTACACAACAGAATTTAGAGTTACGTAAGGCAAATAAAGAATTAGCTAACTTATCTATACTGGATAATTTAACCAAACTGCCCAACCGTCTTTACTTGGTTGATTATGCAGAGGTATTGCTCTCAGATCATCGATATAAAGATCAGAAAATTGCTTTTTTATATATCGATTTAGACCGATTTAAATCGGTGAATGATGCGTTTGGACACCATGTCGGTGATCAATTACTTATTCAAATGGCAAACCGTTTACATTGGCAACTCAATGAAAAATGTAAATTGCTTAGAATTGGTGGTGATGAATTTTTGCTTATTGCAGAAAATACAAATGCAGATGAAGCGGTGGTTTTAGCTGAGAAAGTTTTACAACTGATTCAGGAAAGCTATCAAATTTCTGGTAAGGAAATTAATATTTCTGCAAGTTTGGGCGTGGCGCTCTTTCCCGAGCATGGACAAAATGTTCAGGACTTACTCATGAATGCTGATGCTGCCATGCTCATGTCTAAAGAACAGGGTCGGAATACATATACAATCTTTAGTTACTCAACCCATCAGCAAGAAACAAGAAGTCAGTCAAAACTGATCAATGATCTCTATAAAGCCGTAGAAGAAAAACAGTTCATTTTATATTATCAACCAAAATTTAATACGAATCTTGAAGTCTGTGGAGTTGAAGCCTTAATCCGTTGGAATCACCCAGCTTTAGGTATACTCACTCCGCATATGTTCATTGAAGGTGCGGAAAAAACTGGTTTAATCATTCCAATGGGGTATTGGGCACTGGAGCAAGCTTGCCTACAAATTCAAGCGTGGGAACGCAGTAATACACCGTTTTATCCAGTTGCAGTGAACCTGTCGGCACTACAGTTTGAAAATAAAAAGTTATTTAGTACGCTCGAAGCATTATTAAAAAAATATCAAATTCAACCTCATCACTTAATTGTTGAAATTACAGAATCTACTGCAATGCGTCATATCGACTTGAGTATCCGAGCCTGTGAGCGGTTACGTGATATGGGAATTCGTGTTGCCATTGATGATTTTGGAACAGGGCATTCGAGCTTTTTATATTTAAAAGATTTGCCTGTAGACGAATTGAAAATTGACCGTGGCTTTATTGTTGATTTAAAGCCTGGTTCAAAAGAAGAAGTTATCCTAGAAAGTATTATTCATTTAGCTAAAAAGCTAGGTTTAACGGTAACGGCAGAAGGGGTGGAAACTCAGCAGCAGGTTGAGATTTTGACGCGTTTAGGATGTCAGCAATTTCAGGGTTATCTATTGGGAATGCCTGTTCAGGTTGATCAACTCATTGAGTCTCAAGGGGCTAATTTTGTTTAACCTTTTATGTATTAATTTTCTTTAATTTATTTTGTTAATTTTCAAACTTTCCTATTAAAAAGCGGCTGATCGACCTAGGTCTAATCTTTAAAAAAAAGATACGCTTAAAGAGAATACGTGCCTATTCAGTTGCAAAGAAAAGGTTAAGCATAAATATATAGTTTAAGAGAGAGTGTCTTGTTACATGCTCATTTAGATGGGATTGCATAGTTAATAATTTTTGAAATTGAAAAAGCTTTAGCCCAAAGCCCAGCAAATTATAGTGTGCTATTGTAAGTGTTTTTAGTGAAATTTATATAATAATTTTAATAACTTATTTGAAGTGGGTGTGTTAACTTTTCATTTATAATAGAGTATAAAATACTTTAGGTATAATAATTTATTAGTATATTTAAATAAAATATATATCATTACTGAAAAGTTACTTTAATGAATAAGTAACTCGAGCTGGAAAAAGGATTATAAAATTTTCTTATTGATTTTATTGATTTTATTGATTTTATAAAATAATTAGACTTAAAATAGAGGGTGTTGATTAAGGTTGAAGTGAAATACTTGTTTTAAAACTAAAATCATTAAATTTATAGGACTGTAAAAAATGAGTGAATCAGGTTTAACTTGGTGGAGTAGGATTTTATGCTCCACCAAAATTAACATTATTGTTTATTTTTATTAAAGTATAAAAAATTAATTAATTTATATATTAAATAGTTGCATACTCTCGAACCTTCTCAAAATTAATGATTTTATTTATATAAGACCATGTTTTCTCTGAGTTAATTTTTGATTTATTTATAGTGCCATCAATAATGATGCCATCGACAATATTAAGGAAGAGTCCTGTAAGGATTTGTTTATTCTCAACTTCTAGTTCTGAAAAGGTTGAAAAAACTAATTTGTAAATCCAATCTCGATATTTATTAATTTGATATTTAATAGATGGATACAATTGCATGACTTCAATCGTCGCTTTCTTAAATAAGCAGCCATTAAAATCATCTGTATTGATCCAGTCGACATACCAGTTGAAAATACTTTTAAGTTTAATTAATGGATCATCAATATCATTAACTTTATCAAATAAAGAAGTTTGGACTTCTAAATTTCTTCGATGAAGACATTCTTCAATTAAGGCTTCTTTAGAGGAAAAATATTTATAAAAAGTCATTTTTGCCACGTTTGCTTCAGCAATAATACGATCAACCCCAATAGAGGTATAGCTTTTTTGGTTAAAGAGGGTGGTGGCTGTTGTTATAATTGTTTCTCTTTTTGACATCGGTTTTCTCGTCATAAAATATTTTTGATTAACTTTGCTATTGTAAAGTATGAAAGCTTAAATAAATCTTATTTAATGATATTTAAAAAATTATATTTATTCAATAGGTTGATTTGTTATTGAAAATAATAAAAATTACTTCTAATTGGCAGTAATTTACTTTTTTTAAATATTATTAATTAATTCGTTGATTTGTTGAGTTAATAAACATAATATAAAATTGTTAAGTTTTGGTTTGTGGAATTTATTTTAGCAATTGAATGCAAAATTGGAATAAAAATAAGGCCCTATAACTTAACTATAAGAAAAACTTTTTACTGAGAATGATTATGTCAAAAAAATTTGAAGACTTTAATAATCCAAGACAAAAAGCATTGCAAGGGATGAGAAATAGCATTCCTGCAAAACAGTGGGAAGAGAATTTACAATTTCTTAAAGAGTTAAGAAGTAAAATTGCAAAATTACCAGTTTCTAGACATCCTGCAATTGAAGTATTAAATAACGGATATCTCGATAAGAAGAGTTTGACCCATATTCATTTAGAATATCGTCATGCAATTGTACAAATTTTTACAGATGCTTTATTAAAGGCTCAGTTTCTGACAAAACAACTGGAACCTAAACTCCATTCCGGAGCTAAAATGTTTCCAAGGGTATTATTAAGTTTAAATATACTTGATGAGTTTGGTTTTCGTCCTGGGTTAGGTAAAGATAATTATTATTTGGGGAATCCTGAATATGCTCATTATCCATTATATGAAGATTTACTTAATGATTATGGTTTAACAGAGCTTGATCGTCGTAACTTTAAACCATCAAAAATTTCAGATCAGGTTAGATCATTTTTAGAATCTTCTTATGATAGTTATATCAATGTAGTCGCGTTACTAGCTGTTGCAGAGGAAGAGGTTATTCTTTTTAGTCCTCCATTACGTCAAGCGACCAAATTTGTGAATATCGATGTTGAAGGTGGTGGGTATTACCATGTGCATGGTGTATCTACTGATGAAACGTCTGAAGCTGCTGATGATGACCATCAAGATGATCTTTGGTTCACGTTAGCACAAGCAATTACCAAAGATGATTATGACGGCTTAACGAAGATATGTATTGAATATTGTGCGTTATGGAATGAGTTCTGGGATGCACAAATTGCTGATGTTCAGTTTATTGAAGAAAAGAAACTGGCATAAGATATTCTGCTAATTCCGAAGAAAGCCCATCTACCATTGTATGGGCTTTTTTAATTATAAAATTTATAAGATGCTAAGCTACATTCTCAAAAAATATCTAAAAAGCTTATGAGTAGCTCATAGCTTATCAACAATCATTAAACAGTTCTATAAATCTGCTACAATTACGCCAATTTTTATTTTGATCGACTTTAGGTCTTTGGCACTGCAATCTCCGCAGTAGGTGTATTTCATGAGTTTTAAAGATGAGTTAGCGGCACAGGTTGCTCAACGCCGCACATTTGCCATCATTTCCCACCCCGATGCCGGTAAAACCACCATGACAGAAAAATTACTGTTATGGGGTAAAGCAATTCAGGTTGCAGGGATGGTAAAAAGCCGTAAATCTGACCGCGCAGCTACATCTGACTGGATGGAAATGGAAAAAGAGCGTGGTATTTCGATTACCACGTCTGTTATGCAGTTCCCATATAAAGGTCACACGATTAACTTACTCGATACACCGGGGCATGAAGATTTCTCGGAAGATACTTATCGTACCCTAACCGCAGTTGACTCTGCGTTAATGGTAATTGATGGTGCAAAAGGTGTCGAAGAACGTACCATTAAATTGATGGAAGTTTGTCGTATGCGCGACACTCCTATTATTTCATTTGTAAACAAGATGGACCGTGAGATTCGGGAGCCGCTTGAGTTACTTGATGAAATTGAAAATGTCCTCAATATCCGCTGTGTACCGATTACATGGCCATTAGGGATGGGACGTGATTTTGCTGGTGTATACAACATTATTGAAAATAAATTGTATGTCTACAAAGCAGGCTTTGGCTCAACCATTACCGATATTGAAGTCCGTGATGGATACGATCATGCGGATATTCGTGAAAAAGTAGGTGAGTTGGCTTGGGCATCTTTTGAAGAGTCGCTTGAGCTCGTACAAATGGCGAATGAGCCTTTAGACCGCGAATTATTTTTACAAGGTAAACAAACCCCAGTTCTATTTGGTACGGCATTAGGTAACTTTGGTGTTGACCATGTATTAGATGCTTTTATGGGCTGGGCACCTGAACCTAAAGCGCATCCTACACAAGAGCGTGTGGTTGAAGCGAAAGAAGAAGGTTTCTCTGGTTTTGTATTTAAAATTCAAGCCAACATGGATCCGAAACACCGTGACCGTATTGCCTTCATGCGTATTTGCTCTGGTAAATATGAAAAAGGTTTAAAGATGAACCACGTGCGTCTTGGTAAAGATGTCCGCATTAGCGATGCTTTGACATTCCTTGCTGGTGAGCGTGAACATTTAGAAGAAGCATGGCCAGGCGATATTATTGGTTTACATAACCATGGCACAATTCAAATTGGTGATACTTTTACCAGTGGTGAAAATTTACATTTCACAGGTATTCCTCACTTTGCGCCAGAGATGTTCCGTCGTGTGCGTTTAAAAGATCCATTGAAGTCAAAACAATTGCAAAAAGGTTTGAAAGAGTTGTCGGAAGAAGGGGCGACTCAGGTATTTATGCCACAAATCAGCAATGACCTGATTGTGGGTGCGGTAGGTGTGCTTCAGTTCGATGTGGTTGCTTATCGTTTGAAAGAAGAATATAAGGTTGACTGTGTTTATGAGCCAGTAAGTGTTAACACAGTTCGCTGGATTCACTGTGATGACGAAAAAACTCTGAATGAGTTTAAGAAGAAAGCACATGATCAACTTTCTATCGATGGCGGCGGACACTTAACCTATCTTGCACCAAGCCGAGTGAATTTGCAGATTATGCAAGAGCGTTGGCCTGATATTCAGTTCCGTAACACACGTGAACACTGATCATTTTAATGTGACAAACAGCTTCGAATAGAAGCTGTTTTGTTTTGAAAAATAAGAAAGGATGATGAAATGAATTTGAATAAAAAGACAGTTATTGCGCTTT
The DNA here is from genome assembly GCF_016106645.1 of Acinetobacter sp. ACIN00229. Lineage (NCBI taxonomy): Bacteria > Pseudomonadati > Pseudomonadota > Gammaproteobacteria > Moraxellales > Moraxellaceae > Acinetobacter > Acinetobacter sp. ACIN00229. The sequence goes on along the minus strand of NZ_JADWOM010000006.1, from coordinate 72,864 downwards.
TAGTTGCAGTAATCATATTAATTTTGGCGATTTGTCTTTTTGTCTGGAAAAGAACTCAGCCTTCATCATCTTCTCAAACAAAATTAGCATCTACCCAAACTCAACATATAGAAAAGGCTGAAGTACTGCCATTCCTTAACTTACAACAAGTAAAAGCTGATTATGCTTTGCCATTTTGTGAAAAGAAAAACTGTATTGATGTCGATATTCAAACGATAAAGACCCAAGATGCATGGCTAAATGAATGGATTGCCAAAAGTCAGGCTAAAGTGATCCAAGACCAAATTGATTTGAAAAAAGACTTAAGCTTGCAGCAAACCATTAATGCCTATGTTAAAAAGTCTGATGAATGGCAAGATAAATATTCAAAGAATCGGGCTTACGAATTACATCTTCATACGCGTATTGCATCACAGCGCAACCAATATGTTCTATTGCAATTAGGGCTTGATACTAAGCAAGAAGAGCTCACGATTAAAGATCGTTATTACTTTTTCGTGGCTGACCGAAAACTGCATAAAAGCTTAGCTTTATTAGATGTTTTACAAAAAGATCAACAAACGACTGTGCATCAAATGGTGCAGGTGGCGTATCAAGATTGGTTAAAAAAGCAGACTGCTGACATAAAGAAAGAAGCACCAAAAACTTTATATTGGGGACAAGCAGATTGGTTCTTTGATGGTGAAGGTGTTGGCTTACATTATCAGGCAAACCAGATTACTAAAGAAGCTCCACAGCTCGATATTTATTTATCTAAAGAACAAACTAAAAAAATATTACAACCCGAGGTTTATGAACAAATGTTTTAAGATGGTAGCAGAATTTGCAACCTCTATTTATATGCGCTAATTTCTTAGAAAAGGCACTGTGTAATCTCCTTAGAATAAAAGGCAAAATATGATGTTATCTTCTAAAGCTTCACTGCGATTAACTTTGCTTGCTTCTGCTATATTTTTGGTGGCATGCCAACCTAAAGCTGATCCTAAGGATTCTCAAGAACAGCAGAAACCAGCAGTCGAGGAACAAAAACCAGTAGAGCTGACTTTGAAGGGTGAAACAGTTCCTACTAAGGTGGTTTTACCTGATTGTGATGGTAAAACTTGTCCCGAATTCACAGTTGAACGTTTGCAGAGTAATTTTCCATTTATTGACAAAATTCTAGATCAGCAAATCTTAAAGACTCTAGGTCAAATTTTAGAGATTGCTGAACCAGATGCTAAAGTGAAGCAAGCCGATCAAAAAACAGAAGCTTCAGCAGTTGCGGGTGTAGAGCAAAAAAATAGTTTTGATGCACAGGTTCAACGTTATGCCAATTCATTTATTGGTTTGGACAATGAGTTAAAAGCTTTAAGTAGTAATCATCAAATTAATCTTTTGGTGAAACCTAAAATCTTGCAGGCTCAAGGTAAAGTTGTAACTGTGGTATTGAATAGTAGTAGCTATTTAGGTGGAGCACATGGTTCTGCTGCGCAGCATTATTATAATTTTGATTTAAAAGAACAAAAGCAGATCAAGCTTGAAGATTTGTTACGCCCACAGCAAAAAGCTGCATTAGAAAAGTTAGCCCATGAAGCCTTTAAGACTTGGGTTACGGACTCTAAACTGGCTGATAATGTGGGTGAATATGAGCAAGCTTGGCCATTTAAGTTATCTGATAACTTCTTATTGGGTGAGCAAGGTTTAATTCTTCAATATGGTGAATATGAAATTGGACCATACGTGGTTGGGCTCCCTCGATTAGTCATTCCATATGACCAATTACAGGAAGTGTTGAAACAAGAGTATTTGCCACAGCCTAAAGCTAAACCAGCTTCGGCATCAGTTGCAAAAAGTGCTGGCTAATGCATTTGTTTGATACCCATACCCATTTTGATGTTGCCGATTTTGATGAAGATCGGCAGCAGTTAGCGCTTAATGCCAAGAAAGCTGGGGTTGATGCATTAGTCTTAATTGGTTTTGTGCAGTCACGCTTTGACGAGTTGGTGCAAACTCATCATCAGTTAAATAGCTGGGAAAATGTACCCACTTCATATTTAGCACCAGGCTTACACCCGTTTTATATTGAGCAACATCAGCCAGAACATCTTTCTCAGCTGGAACATATCTTGCAGCAACAGGACTGTGTGGCGGTAGGTGAAATTGGCCTAGATACTTTCTTAAAAGAACATAAGCAGCCCGATATATATGCTAAGCAAAAACAATATTTTGCAGATCAGTTAGAGCTTGCAACTCAATACCAAAAACCAGTATTACTCCACATTCGAAAAGCGCATGGTGATGTGCTTGCTATATTAAAAGCTCAAAAATTTAAATTGGGTGGCATTGCTCATGCATTTAGTGGTGGGGTAGAAGAGGCAAAAGGCCTTATTAAGCTTGGTTTTAAAATTGGTGTGACAGGACAGATTACCAATCCGAACGCAAAAAAACTTCATACTGTTGTGCAGGCTATAGGTGCCGAGCACTTGGTGATTGAAACAGATTGCCCTGATATGACACCGCTTTGCTGCCAAACCTCAACTGAACAACGTACTCGTAATACTCCTGTTAATTTGCCTTATGTATTACAAAGTTTGGCTGAAAATTTAAATATGCCAGAGTCAGATTTGGCTGAGGTGCTGTGGAAAAACTCTCTCACTGCATTGAAATTATCGTAATAAAAATCAAAGATTAGAAATAGTAACTAAAACAAAACACAGCGATTAAAAAAGAAGCTTAAAGTAAGAAAACAACATGTAAAAACGTGAAAAATAACATTGCCAGACATGGGAGGATAACCCAATGGCTAAGTATAGCAGTATCAATAGTTTTAATGCTTTACAGACGCTAACAGTAGGTTCCAGCAATTATCAGATTTTTAGCTTAGCCCAAGCAGAGAAAACGCTAGGGGATATTGCCAAACTGCCGAAATCTTTAAAGGTATTATTGGAAAACTTATTACGGTTTGAAGATCAGCATAGCGTTAAAACGGAACACATTCATGCTTTAGCAGAGTGGTTAAAAACCCGTAGTTCAGATCAAGAAATTCAGTACCGACCTGCACGGGTTTTAATGCAGGATTTTACTGGTGTTCCAGCTGTGGTTGACTTGGCTGCCATGCGTGCAGCAATGGCACAAGCGGGTGGTGACCCTGAAAAAATTAATCCTTTATCCCCTGTAGACTTGGTTATTGACCACTCTGTGATGGTTGACCATTTTGCTGATGATCAGGCCTTTGAAGAAAACGTACAAATCGAGATGCAACGTAATGGTGAGCGATATCAATTTTTACGTTGGGGACAATCAGCATTTAATAACTTTAGTGTAGTGCCACCGGGCACAGGTATTTGCCATCAGGTCAATTTAGAGTATTTGGCTCAAGCGGTGTGGCTAGGTGAAGATAACGGTCAGACTTTTGCTTTTCCCGATACTTTAGTGGGTACAGATTCACATACCACCATGATTAATGGTTTGGGTGTTTTAGGGTGGGGTGTAGGGGGAATTGAGGCCGAAGCGGCTATGCTGGGCCAACCGATTTCGATGCTGATTCCTGAGGTCATTGGTTTTAAATTAACAGGAAAACTACCAGAAGGGATTACTGCAACTGATTTGGTGCTGACCATTACTCAAATGCTTCGTCAAAAAGGGGTAGTGGGTAAATTTGTAGAGTTTTATGGAGACGGCTTAGCCGATTTACCTCTTGCTGATCGTGCAACCATTGCCAACATGGCACCAGAATATGGGGCGACTTGTGGTTTCTTCCCAATTGATGAGGTGACACTAGGATATTTGAGATTAACTGGTCGTCAAAATGATCGTATTGAACTGGTTGAAGCGTATAGCAAAGCACAAGGTTTATGGCGAAATGCTGGTGATGAACCTGTTTTTACAGATACTTTAAGCCTTGATATGAGTACGGTTCAGGCAAGTCTAGCAGGACCAAAACGCCCGCAAGACCGAGTGCTGTTATCAGAAGTACCTAAAGCGTTTAATGCACTCATGGAGTTAACGCTAAAACCAGCAAAAGAAGCAAAAGAACGTCTAGAAAATGAAGGTGGTGGTACTGCTGTAGAGGCAAAAAAAGCAAATATTCAACATGAAAGTCCATCTTGCGTGATTGAAGGGCAGGAATACCCGTTAAATCATGGTGATGTTGTTATTTCTGCGATTACCTCTTGTACCAATACCTCTAACCCAAGCGTGATGTTAGCGGCGGGGTTACTTGCTAAAAAAGCCATTGAAAAAGGCTTGCAACGAAAACCATGGGTGAAAAGCTCTCTTGCACCTGGTTCTAAGGTCGTGACTGATTATTTGTTGGCTGCTGGGCTTACGCCGTATTTAGATGAATTGGGTTATAACTTGGTGGGATATGGTTGTACAACCTGTATTGGTAACTCAGGCCCATTACCCGAGCCAGTCGAAGATGCAATTCAATGCCATGATTTGAATGTTGCATCTGTACTTTCTGGTAACCGTAACTTTGAAGGACGAGTACATCCATTAGTTAAAACCAATTGGTTAGCTTCACCGCCTCTTGTAGTGGCTTATGGTTTGGTTGGGAATATTCGTACCGACCTGACAACAGAGCCTCTTGGTGAGGGTAAAGATGGACAACCTGTCTATTTAAAAGATATCTGGCCAAGTCAGGCAGAAATTGATGTTGTCTTGCAGAAAGTAAATACAGACATGTTTCATAAAGAATATGCTGCGGTGTTTGATGGTGATGAAAGCTGGCAATCAATTCAGATTCCAAAAAGTAAAACTTATGAATGGGCTGATGATTCGACTTATATCCGTCATCCGCCATTCTTTGAAGGCATTGGTGAACCACCAAAACCAATTAAAAATATTGAACAAGCAAATATCTTGGCAGTGCTTGGTGACTCAGTAACGACTGACCACATTTCACCAGCAGGTAATATCAAAAAAGACAGTCCGGCAGGTCGATATTTACAAGAGCAAGGTGTTGAGCCAAAAGACTTTAACTCCTATGGTTCTCGACGCGGTAATCATGAGGTCATGATGCGCGGGACCTTTGCCAATATTCGTATTAAAAACGAGATGCTTGGTGGTGAAGAGGGTGGTAATACCATTCATGTGCCAAGTGGTGAAAAGCTCGCTATTTATGATGCTGCAATGCGTTATCAACAAGAACATACACCGCTTGTGATTATTGCTGGTAAAGAATACGGAACAGGTTCTTCACGTGACTGGGCTGCTAAAGGAACAAACTTGTTAGGTGTGAAGGCAGTGATTGCTGAGAGCTTTGAGCGTATTCATCGTTCAAACTTGGTGGGTATGGGCGTGTTGCCACTACAGTTTGTTGATGGACAAACTCGACAGTCGCTCAACTTAACTGGTCATGAGGTGATATCAATTCGAGGTTTGTCTGATGGCGTTCAGCCTCATCAAATTCTTGAGGTTGATGTAAAAGGGCCAAATGGAGTCGCCAGCCACTTTAATGTGTTATGTCGAATTGATACGTTAAATGAGGTCGAGTACTTTAAAGCGGGTGGTATTTTGCATTATGTACTGCGGAATTTGATTGCTTCATAAATCGATAAACTTAGCTCGGCCTTTTAATGAATATGTTTTGGCTGATGTTGGGTATATAGATACATCCTTACTTTTCGAGGATGAAAAGTAACAAAAATCCTCTGTCGGGCTGACGGTATGTCCTTATACCGCAGCCCAACTGGGCGGCATCCGTGCCGCCTGTCACGTTAGTAAATAATGACTTAAATCTTAAATAATATAATTTGATTTATAATGATAAGACTTGTCGTGAACTCAAATATCGCTATCTCAAGTTTTCTTTGATCTGAAATACACTTTCTTCTGAAAAGCAGTAAAATAGCCACCGTGTTTTATATCCCCAAAGAGTAACAATGACCGATCTCCAACAAGATGAATATGACCGCCGTTTTGCAGGTGTAGCCAAAGTTTATGGTGATTCATCGTTCCAGCACTATGAAAAAAGTCATGTGATGGTGATTGGTATTGGTGGTGTCGGTAGTTGGGCGGTAGAGGCTTTGGCACGTACGGGTATTGGCGAGATCACGTTGGTCGATATGGATGTGGTTGCAGCATCAAATGTGAACCGTCAGTTACCTGCAATGACATCAACTTTAGGCTGTGAAAAAGTTGAGATTATGGCGGAACGTTGTCGCCAAATTAACCCACGTATTAAAGTAAATATTATTGATGACTTCTTAACACCAGAGAATGTCACAGCGCTGTTAACCCCTGTACCCGATATTATTTTGGACTGCATTGATGACGTTAAAGCAAAGTTGGCTTTAATGCTCCATTGCCGTTTTAATAAAGTTCCGTTGATTGTGTCGGGTGGAGCAGGTGGTAAGCTCGATCCGCTTAAAATCCGTGTGGCTGATTTATCCAAAACAGAACAAGACCCAATGTTAGCGAAGCTACGTAGTCAACTTCGTGCTCGAGGCATCTGTAAAAAGCCGAAAGAGAAATTTGGAATTACTTGTGTTTACTCAATCGATAATCCATTTTCGAGTGCAGATGTTTGTCCATCGGCTGGCCTGCGCTGTGGTGGCTATGGTTCCGCAGTAGTGGTGACATCAAGCTTTGCCATGATTGCTGTGGCTGAAGTTTTGAAGAAACTCGATTTGAAGAAAGCCTGATTTAAATATAAAAAAAGCATGCTCTTATGTTGGAGGGCATGCTTTTTGTTTTTGAGAAAAACGATTTAATCATATAACTCTATAGTGTCGTGTTTGGGCTGTGTTGGAAGCTGCTGATCATAAAATTTAAAGCACCATAAAATTAGAACAACAACAGTGAAGAGGGTGAAACCTTTAAAATACTTCATGAATAATTCAATCAAGTGTGTGGTCTTGATAAAATTCTAGCGAAGGCAATCCATCTAATCTAATATAGAAAATAGACCTAATAATCTAATTTTGAGATGGTAATGCTCACATTAAAACAATTTCAATATTTCATAAAAATTGTAGAAGAAGGGAGTTTTACTGCTGCTTCAGAAAAGCTCTTTATTGCTCAGTCTGCTTTAAGTCGACAAATTAAATTGCTAGAAGAAGAAATTGATTTTCAGTTATTTGATCGTACTGATAAGAAAATAAAACTTACAACGGCGGGAGAGGTCTTCTATAAAAAAATAAAAGATAATATGCATTATTTAAATGAAATTATTGGAGTTTCTAAGGATATTGCCGAAGGAAAAAATCGCCAGATTAAAATTGCTCACTCAAGCAGTATTATTATGGATGATAAAAAAGTTCAGATATTAAAAGAAATTAGCTTAACGCAAGAAATCAATTTTGAGGTAAACACTTTGTCATCTGAGCATCAAATTCTAGCTTTAATGAGCGGGGAAATTGATATTGGTTTGATTAGACCACCAGTTCGGCACACTTTAGATGAGATCAATATTGTTAAGCTATATGAAGAACCTTTAATGGTGGCTGTGCATGTTGATCATGCTAAGTTTGCAAATAAACAAGAGATTCAAGTTAAAGACTTAAAAGATGAATATTTCGTTTCTACACCCCATTCTAAACGAGGCGGTTTAAGCTATTTGGTTTCAAACTTGTGTGTAGGGGCAGGCTTCTGGCCTAAAGCAGCGACCATCCAATCACGTAAGCTAAGCCAATTACAGTTAGTTGCTGCAAATTTGGGTATTAGCATTGTTCCCCAAGAGTTTAAGCAAATATTACCCAAAAATGTAAAATTGATTCCTCTAGAAAATAAGAATCTTTCATCTGAAGTGGTTTTAGCTTGCAGAGCAAACCAGAGTGATCTGATTCAACCTTATGTTGAGCAGATCTACCAGCTGCTGCAAGTGTGAGAGGTAATATGTTTAACTTATGCTGAAATAATTATTGTGACCCAGTGTGCTCACTAATAGAAAATGTATATTCGGTATCACCTTCTAACTGACGTTCCTGAGATAGGATGTCCATTTTGGGGCGTTTATGCTGGTAAAATTCCAAATTGATACAACCACTATTGTTAATCTCATAGCGAATATAATAACGATCGGGTTCCAGAAAAAATGTTGCTTCTTCAAATGAGTGCAAAGATAGAATTTTCTTCTTGTCGTGATAAATCACGGAAGGACAATCTAGTAGTCCATTTGAATATTGTTTTCGTATCACATGGATCCGAGCTTTAGGAGGGGTTTCTTTTAATAAATATTGGGGCTGATAAATCCGTTTTTCAGGTACTTTTTTTAAAACCTCTTCAACTTTTGTATCTGGGGCAGCATACGTCATACTAAACGACGTCAGTAAGTAAAAGCTCAGCAATATTCTTTTCATAAAGTTCCATCATTATTTTTGACGAGTACAGTATGAAAATAAAGCAAAAAAGAAGCCAAGCTGGATTTAAAGCGTTTGTTTGATAAGATGCTTGAAATGATTCAAGTGATTGAACATCTAGTTCTTAAGTAGCTTGCCCTAATCGGTAATAAGTATAGGTTACGCTATCATCTTTATAGACATCATAACTATTTTGTTTGAAGTCAGAGACCCATTCACTTCCTGTATATCCAGCAATATGTCCATAAACATGGTTACGGGTTCTGTGAATGATATAGATGTCGCCTTCTTGTGGTTCATCAAAGGCTGGATTAATTTCTTTATAGCCAATCTTTTTTAAGGTATCTCCCCAATCTGAAGCTGCGATTGGGTGGTTTTCGACATTGGCACCAGCAGATTCTAGTGCAAGGCGGATACTACGGGCGCAACGAGCTTTACTGCGTCTAGAGGTAACACTTTCTAATTTTTCTACAAATTTATCAATATCTATGGCGGGAGTACTGGAAGTTTCTGTTTGATGATTATTGGGTTTCATGGTGAAAGGATAAGGAAGGCTTGGGGTGCTGTGGGATACAACAATGGCTGCCTGATTTGAATCCTGATACATGTAATTATCAGCTACTTGTCCGTCATAAATAATCATCGTGAAATCTCTACCGTGCTACTCATATCCATATTAAAAAAATCACCACCTACCTGTGGCGTTCAGAGATACTAATCGGCGTACCTTAAAAGTTTTGTTTATGTTATGTAATAACGTATCTTTTTTCCAGAGGTACCTGCTTCGGAGTAAAAAGATGCTCATCAAAAGAGTGATTAAAAATAGTGAAATTTAAATTATTGATATCATTATAAATAAATAATTAACCAGAGCTTAAATTTGAATATTTTGCTTCAACATTTGCGAATATACTCAAAATCTAAGTCTCTGATTTAAAATGCCACATTTTCTTACAATTTAAGAAGCGCTCACAAACTTAAGCTTGCTGCTCTTTTAAATATTCCTCGGTACGCATTAGAGCTGCTTGCATGTTGCTAATAGCCTGTTCTACATCACCTAAAGTTTTTGCATTTCCACCACTTAGTGCCTGACGCCACTTTCGAGCACCTGGCAAGTTTTGGAATAGACCTAAGATATGACGGGTAATGATTGAAAGAGGAGCGCCTTCAGCCATACGTTGTTCAATATAAGGCAGCATTTTTTCCATAATATCGAATCGATCAGGTGCCTCTAAATTCCAAAGCTGACCCATTTCCGCGAGTAAGTACGGATTATGATAGGCTTCACGGCCAATCATGACGCCATCTACGTGCTGTAAATGTGTTTGAGTTTCAGCAAACGTTTTAATTCCGCCGTTAATTTCAATAGTGAGATGCGGACGCTCTTGTTTTAAACGATAAACATCTTCATAGCGTAAAGGTGGAACTTCACGGTTTTCTTTCGGAGATAGACCTTTCAAAATAGCGATACGAGCATGTACAACGAAGTAAGTACAACCTGTCGCTGCAACAGTATCTACAAAATGAAGCATCTCTTCGTAAGATTGCATGTCATCGATACCAATACGGTGTTTGACTGTTACAGGAATCTTTACTGCTTTTTGCATGGTATGAATGCATTCAGCAACTAACTCTGGTTCTGCCATTAAGCAAGCACCGATTTTATTGTTCTGTACACGGTCACTTGGGCAGCCTACATTAAGATTGACTTCATCGTAACCCCAGTCTTCGGCCATTTTTGTGCAGGTCGCAAGCTCTTGCGGATTTGAGCCACCAAGTTGCAATACGATAGGGTGTTCTTGTGCGCTGTAGTCCAAATGACGTTTTGCATCGCCAAAAAGAATCGCACCTGTAGTTACCATTTCTGTGTAGAGCACAACATTTGGGTTAAACAAGCGTGCAAAGAATCGATAATCCTTTGTAGTCCAGTCCATCATGGGTGCGACAGAAATACGAGGTTGTAACGATTGAAGTGATTGCATAACCAATAGCCCAAAAGTCGCTAAATTAATGAAAGGGCAGCATTATACGAGGTTTATGCTTGAATCGACAGGGGCATTTAACCGAGTAATTTATAACCACCCTCGGGTTGAATATAGTGAGATGATTTATAACAAGTTACCTTATTGGGAAACCATTTTCTTTTTTTGTAAGATCGTATCGAACATACTAAATAAAATACAAAGAACAACTAGCCCAATCCCTGCAAGGCAAGTCATGGTCCATCCACCACGGTTCCATGCAAAAATTCCTAATGCCGAACCGCCTGCACCGCCAATAAAGTAAGTCGTCATATAAATGGCATTAATACGAGATTTTGCATCTGGTCGTAAACGGAAAATAATACTTTGGTTACTGGTGTGTACGAGCGCGAGTGCTAATTGAATTAAAGCAAAACCAATAACATAAGTAGAAAGTAGAGTTTGTCCGAAGTAGAAACAAACCCAACTTACTAAGAACAGCCCGCAGCCCATCCATGTCAGTAAGCCAGTATGGCCTTGATCTGCATATTTACCAATGTAACGTGTTGATAGAGCACCGAAGATACCCACTAAAGGCACTAGTCCAATAAAGAGATCAGGTAAATGATGTGCTGAGGTAAGAAGTAATGCGATAGTAGAATACAAGATACTTACTGCTGCAAAGGCGAAAGCACCTGTAAGCGCTCTTAATAATAACTGCTTTTCCTGCTTTAAAAGTTGAGCCATGGAAACAAAGATTTGCCCATAGTTCATTTTCATACGTAAGACATAAGGTAAGCGGCTTTTTAAGGTAAAAGCCAGCAGCAGCATTAATACGCCACTTACCACATAAACCACTTTCCAGTGGAAAAGATTGGAAAATAAGCCTGCTAGACTGGTAGAAAGTAAAATTCCGACCAATAAGCCACTCATTAAAAAACCAATGATTTCTCCAGTTTTTTCGGGTTTTACAGTCATTGTGGCAAGAGGAATAAGCACTTGAGCGGCAACAGAAAACAAGCCTGCTAAAATTGTACCAATCCATAGCATAGGCAAGTTCACAGCAAAAGCAGAAGTAAATAGGCCAATTGCACAAAGCACCATTAAAAACGGAATAGCCTTGGCTTTATTGACGATGTCACCCATTGGAACAATAAAGAGTAAACCGAGGGCATAAGACACCTGAGCAAATGTCACTGTTAAAGCAGCTTGTGCTTGAGTTACAGCAAACTCTTGTTGAATCGAGTGAATCAGCGGCTGACAATAGTAATTCACACCTGCACATAAGCCACATGCTGCTGCCATCAACCAAAGCAAAGGTTTATTCTGACTGATATCTTCAGGGGTAGACATGATGTTCTCTCGATTTTATTAGGTGTATGCGGTTGCTTCGACTTCAATGAGCATATGCTCTAATGCAAGGCGTGGTACAGGAATGAGTGTACAGGCTGGAAAAGGATGATTTTTCCATAAATTCTGCATAATTTTAATCAAAATTTGATGTTTTTCGACCGAATGGTCAACAACTAAAACTCTTAACATTGCAATGTTACTAAGCTCTGCATTGGCAGCTTTTAAAGCATGTTGAATGTTATTAATGGCTTGGATAACTTGTTCTTCAAAATTTGGGCTTAATTCACCTTTTGAGTTTTCGCCACCTTGACCTGCAATATGAATAATCTTTTTAAAATTTTCTACTACAGCCACATGACTATAAGCATTCGGGCTAGGGTCATATAAAGTTGATGGATTTATGATTTTAAAAGTTTCTTTATTCATGGAACTCAACCGTTCATTAAAATTTAGATGAGTATCCAACCTCAACTTAAGTTGAGGTCAAGAGAATTTAATGTTTTAGCCTTTTCTTTCTGAGTGTAATCATCATCACACCAATAATATTGAGAAGGCAACCGACCCATTGCCACATGTTGAGATGTTCATTTAAAAAAGCAACAGCAAGCAAAATCGTTAAAACTGGTCCAATCGAAGCAATCATTGCAGATTGAGAGGCACCTAATCGTTCAATACTTTGCATGAGCATAACGGTAGGTAAGACGGTGACTAAGAAGCCAAGGCCGATTCCATACCAAATCACACTAGAGGGTAGCTGTAATAGAAGTTGAATAGGTTGAGGTGTGCTGAGTGCATAGTGGGTTAATGTACCGATACAAGCCACAGTTAATGCTAACCCTGTGAAATTCCAAGAACCAAATTTCTTAATTAATGGTGGGGTTAGTAATAAATAGCCTGCAAAAGCCACCGCACTTGCAAATACTAAACTTGACCCTAGCCAGAAGTTGCCCTGAATTGGTGCGTTGTTGTGCTCTTGCAGCATGACCAACACGGTTCCACCATAACTAAGAAAAATGGCAAATAAACTTTTTGCATCTAATTTTTGTTTGTAGAGTAAGCTTGAGACGATGACTGTAAGCGTGGGATATAAAAATAGAATAATTCGTTCTAGAGAGGCGCTAATAAACATAAGGCCCATGAAATCGAGCCAACTGGCAAAGTAGTAGCCTAATAGACCGGCAAAAATTAAAATTAGCCAATCCTTCTTTTTTATGCCCTGATTATGATGCCTGTTAAACCAACAAATAAGTAGAAAGAACGGTAAAGCGCTTAACATGCGTAAAGCCATCAGGACTGTAGCATCTACTAATGGAGAAAGGGCATAAGTCTGTTTAATAAAGATTGCTTTTGTACTGAATAGAAAAGCAGAGCAAAGAGCAAAAAAAGACCCGATTTGAAACGAAGAAAACGAAATTTTCATATACAAGACTGTATAAGAGAGACTATTGTCTACAAAAAAATAAAAATCTTCCTATATTACACCTCAAATCAAATATCGTGAATCATCAGTTCAAAATATGGGTATTTATTAAATAAATATTGGGTGGTATTTTAAAAAAGTTCAATTAGAATCCAAATTCTGTACAAAGAATACACATGGGGGAAACATTGCAGCTTGCAATGTTTTTGACAATGAGAAATTAGCTTGAGGAACGCTCATGCAGATCGGAATCCCAACCGAAACTGTCGTCGGTGAAAATCGTGTAGCTGCTACGCCAGAGACAGTAAAGAAGTTGATTAGCGCTGGTCATAGCGTTGTGATTGAACGTGGTGCTGGTGTAAAGGCCGCGTACATTGACAATGCTTATGAACAGGTCGGTGCAACCATTACGGATGATGCCTATACGGGTAGTCAAATTATTTTGAAAGTTCGCGCGCCACAAGGCGGGGAAATTCAAAAACTTGCAGCAAATACTGCTGTTGTAGCAATGTTTGATCCTTATCGTAATACCGAGCTAGATCAGTTTGCGAATCAGCAAGTTTCTGCTTTTGCTCTGGAATTGCTTCCTCGTACGCTTTCTCGTGCGCAGAACATGGACGTATTGTCTTCTCAGGCAAACCTTTCTGGTTATAAATCAGTTTTGCTTGCTGCTGCTGAATATCAGCGCATGTTCCCAATGCTTATGACTGCTGCTGGTACTGTAAAACCTGCTCGTGTTGTGATTATGGGTGTGGGCGTTGCAGGTCTTCAGGCAATTGCAACCGCAAAGCGTTTAGGTGCAATTGTTGAGGCGACCGATTTACGTCCTACAGCAAAAGATCAGGTTGAATCTTTGGGTGGTAAGTGGTTAGACGTACCAATGTCTGAAGAAGAACAACAACGTGCAGCGGATGCCGCTAAAAATGGTTATGGATGGATGCCGGGTGAGCAATACATCAAAGACCAAGCCGCGATTGTTGATAAGGCTGTTTCTAATGCTGACATCGTGATTACTACTGCGTTGTTGCCGGGTCGTGATGCACCACGTCTGATTAAGGCTGAAACTGTTGCCAAGATGAAACCGGGTTCTGTCATTTTAGATATGGCTGTTGAAACTGGCGGTAACGTTGAAGGCTCTAAAGTGGGCGAGACTGTTTTTACAGAAAATGGCGTGAAAATTTTGGGTATTCCAAATATTCCGGCAACTGTAGCAACAGAAGCTTCAGCGCTATATGCACGTAACGTTTTTAATTTCGTAGAGACTTTATTCGACAAAGAGAAAAACTTTGCGATTAATCAAGAAGACGAAATCCAAAAAGCCCTATTGGTCACTCATGGCGGTCAAGTACTGCTTAAGCGTGGTTAAGGAGATTTCTCATGGTTGAAACTATTACAATTTTCGTCCTTGCCATCTTCGTAGGTTATTACGTAGTTTGGGGTGTTACACCAGCTTTACATACGCCGCTTATGGCTGTAACCAACGCATTGTCATCTATTATTGTAGTAGGTGCGATGTTGCAAACTGTGGGTCTGCCTATTTTGGGTGTAGATGCTAACGTTGCATTTCAAAGTGTAAATGTGGTGAGCGTACTTGGTGCGATTGCAGTATTTTTGGCAAGCATTAATATTTTCGGTGGCTTTGCAGTAACTGCACGCATGCTGGAAATGTTCAAGCCTAAGCAAAAGAAATAAGAGGGCTTTGACATGGAATTTATTCAAGCAAATGCGAACTGGTTGTACCTTGTTGGCGCAATCCTCTTTATCTTGACGCTTCGTGGCTTGTCTGGCCCTAAAACAGCAATTCAAGGTAACCGTTACGGTATGATCGCGATGGCGATTGCAGTTGTAACGACTTTCTTTGTTGCGAATAACCCAGTGATCTGGATGATTGTTGGTGCAATGGTGCTTGGTGCAATCGTAGGTATTGCACGTGCTCGTACTGTACCAATGACGCAAATGCCGGAAACTGTTGCACTTATGCACTCTTTAGTTGGTTTGGCAGCTGTTTTAATTGCAATTGCTGCAATTTTACATAACAACCAATTAACTGAATTGTTTGCACAAAATGAAGCAGCTTTAACGGCAGCTGGTGTGCAACATGTGCACATGAGCAAAGTTCACTTATTTGAATTGTTTGTTGGTTGTTTTGTTGGTGCGATTACCTTTACTGCATCTGTGTTTGCGTACGGTAAATTGGCTGCGAAAAAATGGGCTAAAACAATTTCTGGTGCATGGGTTAAACCTGTTCAAGCGCTTATCTTTATTGCGATGTTGGCTTGTGGATTTTACTTCTTCACGACTGGCAACATGACTGCTTTCTGGGCAATGACAGCTCTTGCGCTTGCATTTGGCTGGGTATGGATTGCACCGGTCGGTGGTGGTGATATGCCTGTAGTAGTATCGCTTCTTAACTCATTCTCTGGTTGGGCTGCGGCAGGTATTGGTTTTACACTTGAAAACAACATGTTGATCGTTGCGGGTTCTCTCGTAGGTTCATCTGGTGCGATTCTGTCATACATCATGTGTAAAGCAATGAACCGTTCGATCATCAATGTATTGTTTGGTGGTGCAATGGGTGGTGCAGCGGTTGCTACTGCTGCCAAAGGTGAGCAAGTTCAACGTAACCATCGTTCTGGTTCTGCTGATGATGCTGGCTTCTTGATGTCAAATGCTGACAGCGTTGTGATTGTACCAGGTTATGGTATGGCGCAAGGCCGTGCACAGAATGCTGTAAAAGAATTGTGTGAAATTCTAAAAGAGCAAGGTGTTCGCGTTCGTTTCGCAATCCATCCTGTTGCTGGTCGTATGCCTGGTCACATGAACGTATTGCTTGCAGAAGCAGACGTGGCTTATGAAGACATCTTGGAAATGGATGAGATTAACTCAGACTTCCCTGCAACAGATGTAGTGCTTGTAATTGGTGCAAACGACGTTGTAAACCCTGCTGCGAAAGATGATCCAAGCTCACCGATTTATGGTATGCCGATTCTTGAAGCTCATAAAGCGCGTACAATCATGGTGATTAAGCGTTCTATGGCAACAGGTTATGCTGGTCTAGACAACGATTTGTTCTATAACGAAAAAACAATGATGATCTTTGGTGATGCTAAAAAAGTTGTTGAAGATATGACAAAAGCAATCAATGGTGGTGGTCACTAATCTGACCCCAATCAGGATTGTAAAAGCCACCCTCGGGTGGCTTTTTTTTATTTGGCTTATTTGTTTAAAGAAATTTTTCTACGAGGTTTAGAGATTGTTGATAGAGGTCGCGTGCCAGTTGCTGATTTTTGGCATGTGATGATTTCCAGTCTGGCATATGTGCGCTGACATATTCGCCATTACGGTTTTGCCAAGCATCTCCAGTTGCCATTTCTGTAATGAGATTTGCTGGAACTGAAGTTGGCACTAATCCTAATTTCATTGCTGCATAAACTGGTTTTGGTAAGTCACGATAAATATCGGAAGCAACACCACCGGGGTGTAATGCATTATTAGTAATTGAGCTTTCAGCTAGCTGTTCTGCTAATGCATTACTGAATAATAAATTTGCAAGCTTTGATTGCCCATAATAGAACAGGGGATTGTAAAAACCTTCTGCGCGAAACTTGTTGGGTTTAATTGAGCCAACCCAGTGAGCAATAGATGCAAGATGAATAATACGTGCTTTAGGAGATTGTTTTAAAACTGGGAGTAATTTTTGAGTAAGTAAAAAATGACCTAAATAGTTAACCCCAAATTGTTGCTCAAAGCCTTCATTAGTCAATTGTTTGGTTTTGGCAAATAAGCCTGCATTATTAATGAGTACGTCAAGGCTGCCATAGCGATCAGCAATTTCATCTGCTGCTTTTTGGGTTAACTCAAGGCTGTTTAAATCGAGGGAAACTAAATCGACTTGGCCTTGATTAAGTGAAAGTAGTTTATTCTGCGCATCTTGGGCTTTTTGTGGATTTCGGCACGCTAGAATGACATGTTGTCCTTGTTTAACGAGTTGTTCTGCTGTAGCAAAGCCAATGCCCGTATTGGCGCCTGTAATTAATATCTTCACTTTCTGTACTCCGGTTATGCTATTTATTGGTGAGAACTTTCAGAAAATATATAGTGCTGCAAATTTGACAATTTGTCATGTCAAATTTGGTTGTAAGTGATGATTGGTATTTGTGGGGGGGGCGGGAAAGATGATGGGGTATTTGAAAATGGTTAAAATCTTTGTTTAGTAAATAAAAAAAGCGGCTCAAAAGAGCCGCTTTTTTTAAAAGCAAAATTTTAAGCAACCGACTCTGGAGCGGTACGCCATAAGCTTTCTAAATCATAGAATTTACGAGCTGTTGGTAGCATCACATGTACTACAACAAAGCCGAGATCAATTAAGATCCATTCTGCATCTCGTTCACCTTCAACGCCAATCGGGCGGAAACCGGCTTTTCGAGCTTCTTCTGCAACATTGTCTGCAAGCGCTTTCACATGACGAGTAGAAGTGCCGCTCGCAATTACAATAGCATCAGCGACATTGCTAATTGAGCTAACATCTAACTGGAGAATATCTTTTGCTTTTACATCAACTAAAGCGTCGTGGACGACTTTGAGACAAGTTTGTACGTCTTTATTTGAGGTATTCATTGCGAAATCGTGAGAATTAGACACGCTGGGCGATGGTTCTAAATTCATATAGGGTATATTTTCCTGACAATTACTCACTATCTAATATAGTGGTTTTCGCGCTAAATTTCAAACAAAACTCGTAACAGTTTATATATTTACATCATCAGAAAAATACTTTTTCTTCCATGTAAATGACTGATTTGAAGTATTTTCAGGCTTATATTCTGCTGCAATATAGTTTTGATAAGAACTTTGTTTTAACCAAGAAAAAATTTGTTCATAAGGAATTTCAGCTGTATCTGGCTCATGACGGCCCGGACAGTCTGCAAATTGAATATGACCAATTGAGTTAATATTCTCTTGTAAACCCTCAAGAACGTCTTCGCCCATCATTGCCATATGATAGCAGTCATATTGCATTTTTAGAGTAGGGTCGTTGACCGCTTCTAGCATTTCTTGTGCCTGCGCAATATTTTGTACTAAAAAGCGGGGCATATCTGTACCGTTAATCATTTCAAAAACGGGTTCTATATCGTGTTCACTGAGTAAGTTGCACGCAAGTTTTAAATTAGCTGCTAAGGTTTTTAAACAAGGCAGTAAGTCGGCATCGAGCGGTTGCTTGCCCGCTAGAATATTAACACGAGGAACCTTTAAAGCTGTGGCATAGCTAATGGCTAACTCTAATGCCTCATGGAAAGCTATTTCTTGGCCGGGAATGCCTGCTAAACCATTTCCGCCTTGCATAAGGTCACCAGCAGGTACATTGATCAGACAGAGGCTAAGATTATAGCGTTCGAGTTGAGTTTGAATATCTGCAATAGTTAATTCATAAGGGAATTGAATTTCTACATATTCAAAGCCCTGTGCATGGGCCAGAGCGAAGCGTTCAATTAGAGGAACTTCGGTAAAAATCATGGATAAATTGACTGCAAGACGACCCATACTCAAACTCCGTTTATTTTTGCTCTACTAATTGAATCATAGTAGCTAAATCTTTCTCAGCAAAGCCATTTTTTTGGTGAGTTTGTAGCTGTAATAGAGCTTTTTGTGCAACTGGGATGTCTAAATTAACATTGTTAGCCAATGTTACTGCGTTATTAAGATCCTTAGATAATGTTTGAACTTTCCACTGAACTGGCTCAAAGGTATGAGTTGCCATACGTGGAGTTAGAATTTGAAAGGGTTTAGAGTCCGCAAATCCGCCTGCTAAGGCAGGAGCGAGTAAAGTTGTATCTACACCAGCTCGGTCTGCAAGCGCGACAGCTTCTGCAATAATGGCGCTGTTGGCTGCAACAATCAGTTGATTACAAATTTTGGTAGCTTGGCCAGTTCCTGTATCGCCCATTCGAGTTACACGTTGAGATAAAACATTATAAACAGGTGTTAGTTCTGTAATCGTTTGATCATTACCGCCTGCAAAAATGACAAGTGTGCCTTGTTCTGCTCCAGCTGTTCCACCTGATACAGGTGAATCAATCCAAATAACGTCATGTGTGGCAGCTGCTTGAGCAAGTGTTTTTGTTGCAGCAACAGATAAGCTTGAGAAATCCACAATAACTTGCTCAGCTTTTAAGTTAGGCTGAATTTTTTCAAATACTGCCTCTACGGCTTTATCATCTGCTAGACAGATTAAAATAATAGGATAGTCACCAATATTTGAAAGTTCTAAAGGTTGGGCGCCGATATCAATCAGTTCTTCACATGCAGAGAAGGTTCGATTCCAAACCGCAACTTGAAAGCCGGCTTGAATAAGGCGGGTTGCCATCCGACTTCCCATAAGCCCCATACCTAAAAAAGCAATAGGGGTATTACGATCAAAATTCATAATCTAAGCTCTTTATTTATATTGGCGTGGTAAAAAATTAACTTCCGGATGTTTGTCTTTTTTACGAGCAAGTTTGCTATTTTTACCAAGTAATAATTTAAGTTGCCAGATTTTTTCTAGACGTAATGATTTTTCTGGTTGATGCTCCATTGCATCTAGTACGCGTTTTGCGGCAGTGAGGGCATCAGGTGAGCGCTGCAACATTTCAGCTGCAATCTCATGTGCTCTCTCTAGAGGCGAGTCACTTAAATGAGTCACAAGACCGATTTCTTTTGCATAATTCCCATCAAAGACACGAGCAGTTAAGGTGAGTTCTTTTGCAAGGTCAACGCTAATTAAGCCTTTTAATGAGCGAGTAAGTCCCATATCAGGAACTAAACCCCAACGGCTTTCCATAATCGACATTTTTGTTTCTGGGTGAGAAATTCGAATGTCGGAAGCCAAGGCAAGTTGCATACCTGCGCCGAAACAATATCCTTCTAATGCAGCAATAACTGGTACAGGTAAATTCTGCCAAGTCAGAAATGCTTTTTGAAAAAGGCTTTGTCCGGGTTTTACAAGTTCCCAAATGGCAAAAGCAGAGTTTTTCGGATTGTTTAGGTCGGATAAATCAATTCCAGCACTAAACACATTCCCTTCGCCTGTCAAAATAACACAGCGAATATCTCTATCCTTTTTAATTGCTTTTGCAGTTGAAACTAACTCTTTTAATAAGGCAAAACTCATTGCATTGCGTTTGTCTGGACGGTTTAAATATACCGTTGCAATGCCATTATTTTTTTCAATACGTAAGAGTGCCATGAGATTCCCGCTTCTTTTTTTATAGATGAACGGAGCATAACATGGCTGTAATTTGGAAACATGACAGCCCAGTCATGCCTCTTTGATAGAGATGTTAGTCAGGAATCACCAAGATTTGATGGGCTGCACTTTCTACCTCTTTAACGACAAGACCGAGTTCATCAAAGCGCTGCATAACTTCTTCAATGAAGCCTTCATCTGCTATACGGCGTTCTTTACGCAGCGTTGAAATAAACTGCTCAAAGTCCCCAGTCACTTGTTGTAGTTTTGGGGCGCCTACATAGCGAGTAGCACCATAGAGGCGATGTAAAACATGCTCAAGTTGAGGGAAGTCTTCAAGCTCAATGAGCTGCTGCATTTCATCTAGCTCAGTTGGAAAACTATCAACTAACATTTTAAGTAGATCTTGCGCTAAGTCTTCTTTATTTGCTGCAAGCTGCAAACTTTGTTGCCAGTTTAAAATTTGTGGATCTAAAGCTTCTGCGACTACATGATGGTCTTTATCTAAGGCTTTTGCTGTAAAGTTATTTTTAGTCCATTGCGTTAAGATCTGAATGATTTGCTCCATTTGAATTGGCTTGGTGACATAGTCATTCATGCCTACTTTAAGGAGTTTTTGCTTTTCATCGGCTAGTGCATGAGCGGTGAGCGCAATAATTGGAAGTTGCATTTCTCCATCTAATGTCGACTCTAAAGAGCGAATAGCACGAGTGGTATCAATGCCTGACATGACAGGCATTTGAATGTCCATAAACACTAAATCAAATGGTTTAAGTTTCTGATCAATTCGCTCTTGGATCAGGTTAAGAGCTTCTTGGCCACTGAGAGCTTTAGTTGTTTTAACGTTGAGTTCACCGAGTAAGGCTTCTAAAACAATTAAGTTAGGGAGATGGTCATCCACTGCCAGAATGTGTAGCCCCTGACCATTAAAGTCTTGTTGTTCCTCTTCAAAAATAGGTTGATCATTTAATAGTTGAATAAGTCCGCTTCGACTTAATGGTTGATAGAGAGGACGAGCACGGTATTCATTGAGCATGTTTGGCTCAAGTGTCATTTGATAGCCATAGACGGCTAAATTGCCTTGATAACGGCTACGGATTTCTTTTAATAACGCTTCAGTGTCGCCGCTATGGTCAACAATGAGCCATGTATTATCTTTCTGATCAAGATGTTTTAAACGGCTAAACAAGTCCAGAATCGATTGTGTTTCGATATGAGGAACATGGTAGTTTTCAAGGTAGTAACGTAAAACACTTGCTGTAGCAGGATGAGCAAGATAAGACACCACTTGTAAATGCTCAAAGTGCGGGTGTTCGATTTCGTAATCTTCATCTACCACAAATTGTGCGGTAAACCAGAAGGTCGAGCCTTTTTCAGTTGGTGCACGTTCTTGGTTATCTTCAAAACCAATTTGACCATGCATGAGATGAACAAGCTGTTTAGAAATAGCTAAACCTAAACCAGTACCACCAAATTGACGTGTAACTGAGGCATCGCCTTGCGAGAATGATTCAAATAGTTTTTTACGGTCTGTGCCACTTAAACCAATACCACTATCTTGAACACTGAAATGAAGCAGACATTGCCCAATATCATCATGTTCCATACGAACACGAACAATAATTTCCCCATCAGGAGTGAACTTGATCGCATTGGAAATTAAGTTGGTCAAGATTTGCTTGAAGCGTAAAGCATCGCCAATCACTTCTTGTGGAATGTTGTCCGCATAGTAAAAAGCCATGGCGATATGTTTTTGAGCAGCCAATGGAGACAGCATATCCATGACATCAAAGATGGCTTCTTCTAAATCAAAAGGTGCTGTTTCAAGTTCTAATTTACCCGCGTCAATTTTCGAGAAATCTAATACATCGTTAATTAATGCCAATAAATGGGCAGATGACTTGCGAATGGTTTGCAAATAAAGATTTTGCTCATTATTTAAATTTTGTTGACGAAGCAATAAATGAATAAAGCCATCAATACTGTTTAGAGGTGTTCGAAGCTCATGACTAATATTTGCCAAGAAAACTGACTTCGCTTGGTTTGATGAAATCGCTTGGTCACGTGCTTGACGATAAGTAATGTTTTGGACTTCTAAGGTATCTAGTGTTCTGCGTAAATCTTCTTCTGTTTGTTCAGTGTGTTCTTTTAATTCTAAAAAGCTAAAGTGTAATCGCTTAACAACATTTGCAATATCACGCTGTAGTAGGCGTAGCTCTCCAGTACTGTTAATAACTAGGTGCTGATCTAAAGTATCGGCATTTAGGCGTTGTAACTGCATGCGAATTTCATACATCGGCGCAATCCAACGACGAGAGTAAAAATTCAAGCACAGTAAAAGTAATAATAGGGTCATTAATCCAGTAATGACGAGGGCAATCATAATGCGATAACGTGCCAACTCTAGAGGCTGGTTATCCATTTCAATCATTAACCAAACTGGGGCTTTTCCTGCTTTATTGCTAATTTGCAGTCCATAAATATTGTTGTGGTTATAAGAGATTGGACCGAAAAAACTATTATTACTAGGAAAGCTCGGCCAATAACGATTATCACGATAACCAATACTTAAATAAGTCTGTCCATTGTTATCAATTAATACCGCGCGTTTAAGATTTTTTTCGCTAAACATGCTTTGCATGATGTGCTGGGCATGATCGTATTCATCGGGCTCTAGTTCGACTAGCGTATATAGATCTTTCGCAATTTGATTGTAGCGAGCTAAAATTGCTGAGGCGTGATGTAGCTGTTGTTGTTTTACCGAATGTGACGTTTCAGTTAAAACCAGAAAAGCACCGACCCCTGTTAAAATCATAATCGGCACAAAAATTAGAGCAATCAATTGCCCATATGCATGATTCAGACGTAAGCGTTTCGATAAGGTTTTATTGAAATTAGACATGGCTACATCAGATTTATCTCTCTGTACGGCATCTTATCACGCTTTATTTTAAAACAGACGGCATTTTATAAATGACCGAGCTTTAATCGCTTTCATGAAAAAGCATATTGAAATGGGTGCAGTAGCGAGCATTTTTTCATACAATAGGCGCACCTCGATATAGGTATTGATCATGAGTAATACACAACCTGACTTTTTAGCCGACGAATTTTTGTTAGATCACTATGTAGGTAAGACACCTCTAGTTCGTTTGCAGCGATTAGCTTCTCATACGCAAGCGACGGTTTTAGCAAAATTAGAAGGTAATAATCCGGCAGGTTCTGTAAAAGACCGTCCTGCATATAACATGATTATGCAGGCAGAAAAACGTGGTCAAATTAAGCCAGGCGACACCTTGATTGAGGCAACCAGTGGGAACACAGGTATTGCTTTGGCAATGGTTGCTGCAATGCGTGGCTATAAAATGAAACTTATTATGCCGAACAACATGAGTCAGGAGCGTAAAGATGCGATGCTGGCTTATGGCGCAGAGCTGATTGAAGTAACACCGCAGCAAGGTATGGAAGGTGCTCGTGATTTAGCCTTGCAAATGGAAAAAGAAGGTAAGGGGCACGTTTTAAATCAGTTTGGTAACCCTGACAATGTTGAAGCTCATTATTTAACGACTGGTCCTGAAATTTGGAAACAAACAGGTGGGAAAATCACCCATTTTGTAAGCTCAATGGGTACGACTGGTACCATCATGGGTGTTTCTAAATATTTAAAAGAACAAAATCCAGATATTCAAATTATTGGCTTGCAACCAGCAGATGGTTCAAGCATTGCTGGTATTCGCCGTTGGCCGAAAGAATATTTACCTACTATTTTTGATAGTAGCCGTGTGGATCGTACCATTGATATTCCACAAATTGATGCTGAAAAGACCATGCGTAAATTAGCGCGGATGGAAGGCATCAGTGCGGGTACATCTTCAGGTGGCGCGGTATGGGCATCCATTAAGATTGCAGAAGAAAATCCAGATGCTGTTATTGTTTGCATTATCTGTGACCGTGGCGACCGCTACTTGTCTACAGGATTGTTTTCAGTACAGGACGATAACTCATAATTGAGAGAAATAATGCGTTTCCCTACCTTAGTTTTTGATATTGAAACTTTAACTGATTTAAAAGCGGGAGCGCATTTATATCATCTTGATTTACCAGAGGCTGATGTAGAGCAAGCATTGACTAAACTCCGTCGTCAAGAATCAGGCATGGATTTTCAGCGCTTACCTTTGCATGAAATTGTTTGTATTTCTGGTCTATGGATTGATGAGTCTGGTTTCAGGTTGTTTTCTTTTAGTCGTGAACAATATTCCGAAGCTGAGATTTTGCAAAAGTTCTTGTCAATTTTTGATAAGCGTCATCCGACTTTAGTGAGTTGGAACGGCTCACAATTTGATTTACCCGTCATTCTATTTCGCGCGATGTATCATGGGCTTTCTGCACCGGGTTTGTTTGATCAAGGTGAGATTGATAGCCAGAAGCGTTTTAATAATTACCAAAACCGTTATCACCATCGCCACATTGATTTAATGGACGTGATGGCAATGTTTAATGGGCGTAATTTTCAAAAGCTTGATGATATTGCCTGCATTTTAGGTTTGCCAGGTAAACGTGGTGAATCGGGTTATCATGTGCCTGAATATGTTCGTAATCAACAATGGTTAAAATTGACTAGCTATTGTGAAGGGGATGTACTCAATACATGGTTTATTTATTTGCGTTGGCTCGTACTAAAAGGCCAGTTGAGCGTAGATGAACATAACCACTGGATTAGTTCGAGTATTGAATATTTACAGACCATGCCGCAGCAGTCTGATTTTCTTGAAGTATGGAAACGTACTTCCAAGCATACTGAGTTTACCTCTCACTATTTTAATCCTTCAGATTTTTAGGTTCATCCTTTGAAACAACAAGCCAAATCTCGCAAGCCTCAACAACCTGAATATATTTTTCAAGTTGAAACACTTTCTCATGAGGGGCGGGGAATTGCGCATTATGGTTCTCATCCTGATCATCCAGCAGATAAGCGTGGCAAGAAAGTTTTTATTCGTTATGCATTGCCTGGAGAAACTGTAAAGGCTCAAATTACCCATCAAGCAAAGCGTCTTGAAGAAGCTGAGATGGTGCAGTTGTTAGGAGGACCTTCAACTCATCGCATAGATGCAATTTGTCCTCATTATGGTATTTGCGGTGGCTGTAGCATGCAGCATATCCATCCTGATGAACAAATCCGTTTAAAGCAAAGTGTGCTCCAATCGCATTTACAACATTTTGCAGGCATTCAACCTGAACAGTGGCTTGAGCCAATTCGATCTTTACAAACAGATTATCGTCGTCGTGCTCGAATAGGGGTGCGCTATCTGCCAAAGCCAGATCGCTTAATTATGGGGTTTCGTGAACATCATAGTAATCGGCTAACTTCTATCCACACTTGTAGTGTTTTGGATAAAAAACTATCAGATAGTTTGCCTGAGCTGCGTATTTTACTCCAAAGTCTAAAAGGCAAAGCGCATATAGGTCATGTAGAATTAGCAAAAGGTGATCATGAAATTTCTTTATTGGTTCGTCATGTAGAAAAATTAAACAATTCTGATGTCAACCAATTAAAGCAATTTGCGTTAGACAAAGGGTGGCAGTTGTATTTACAGCCTAAGGGGCCTGAAAGTATTCATCGTATTGATGATGAAAAAGGTGCTTTACGTTTACACTATGCCTTAGAGCGGTTTAATGTAAATTTTGCTTTTTCGCCATTGGATTTTACTCAGGTCAATGCCACAGTAAATGAACAAATGGTTCAATTGGCATGTGAATTGCTTCAATTGCAACCAGGTGAAAAGGTACTTGATCTATTTTGCGGTTTAGGCAATTTCTCACTCCCGTTAGCACGATGTGTTGGTGAGAGTGGTCAGGTTGTCGGTGTGGAAGGGAGTGAAGAAATGGTGCAACGGGCAACAGCTAATGCAAAATGCAATAGTTTGGTGCAAGCAACCTTCTTTTCACAAGATTTAACAAAAGATTTTTCGCATCATTCTTGGGCAAATCAAGGATTTGATGCATTATTGATTGATCCTCCTCGTGCTGGTGCATATGAAATTATGCAGTATGTATCAAATTTTGGAGCAAAAAGAATCGTTTATGTATCATGTAATCCAGCTACACTGGCAAGGGATGCGGGTGTTTTGGTCCAATATGGTTACCAGTTAAAAAAAGCAGCTGTGATGGACATGTTTACGCACACAGAACATGTTGAATCCATTGCACTATTTGAAAAAATTCAAGAGATAAACGATTAAAAACATGAGTTACATATTGAGGAGAATGGTATGGTCACAGTACGTGAACAGTTACCTGAACAACTAACTGAGTTGTCCGAGGAAACGACTGTAGAGCATGCCGCCGAAACGCAAATCGGTTTAGCCTCATGGTTGGATCGGGTGCGTGAAATATTAGATGGGGCGAAGCTTGAACAGCTTGAGCAGGTTGCTCATTTAACCCTGCAAAAAGAGTTGGATTCAACGGTTAATCATCGTTCAAATACTTTCGCTACAGGCGTTGGAATGGCTGACATTCTGGCGCATCTCCATGTAGATGAAGATACTCTATCGGCAGCAATGCTCTATCGTAGTGTGCGTGAAGACATTACTGATATAGAAGAAGTAAAACAGAAATTTGGGGAGCAGGTCTATAACCTTGTCAAAGGCACTTTGGCAATGGGTAAGCTCTCGGAACTCATTGAGAAAAATAAACGGTTAGAAGATCATTTTAATAATAATCAACGAGAACATTTAAGTGGCATTTATAAAATGCTGATTTCGGTTACCGAAGATGTTCGAGTTGTTTTAATTAAACTTGCTGAACGTACCTATTCTTTACGAGAACTAGCAAATTCATCTCGTGAACGTCAAGAACGTGTAGCGCGCGAAATTCTTACTATTTATTCGCCATTGGCGCATCGACTCGGTATTGCTCAGCTTAAGTGGGAACTTGAAGATCTCGCTTTTCGCTATTTAGCTCCAGATCGTTATAAAGAAATTGCGTCATTACTGAATGAAAAACGATTAGAGCGCGAACACTATATTCAGTTCGTGATTGATCGTTTAAAAAATGAGTTGGCGTCTTACGGAATCGAGTCAGAAATCACAGGTCGAGCGAAGCACATTTATTCGATTTATCGAAAAATGAAAAGCAAAAACCTGAGTTTTGATCAGCTTTATGATATTCGTGCCTTACGTGTATTGGTCAATAGTGTTCCTGAGTGTTACCACTCTTTGGGTATTGTTCATCAAATCTGGCGTCATATTCCGCATCAGTTTGATGACTATATTACCAACCCGAAAGCAAATGGTTATCGCTCTTTGCATACTGCTGTAATTGCCGAAAATAAATCGCTTGAAGTGCAAATTCGTACTCATGAGATGCATGACGAGGCAGAATTAGGCGTATGTTCGCACTTTAACTATAAAGAAGGTTCAAAGAATACTGACCATTCCTTTAATCATCGTTTGCATTCATTGCGTGCTGTTTTAGAACACTATCAAGAGCGCAATGAAACGACGGTACATCAAAACGAAGATGAAACAGAAGGCTTTGAACAGTTACAAGACTTTGAAGGCTTTGAGAAGATTTACGTTTTTAGTCGTGATGGTGATATTAAGGAATTGCCACGTGGCTCAACAGTTCTAGATTTTGCTTATCATGTCCATACGGAAGTAGGCAACAAGTGTTATGCAGCGCGAGTTAACCAGCGCTATGTGCCACTTACCTATACTTTAAAAACTGGTGAGCAGGTTGAGATTTTAACTAAAAAAGATCGTGATCCAAACCGAGATTGGTTGGTCAATTCTTTAGGTTATATTAAAACCTCTCGTGCTCGTGACAAGCTGCGTCATTGGTTTAGACAGCAAGATCGTAGTAAAAATCTTGAAGTTGGCCGTGAACTTCTTAATAAAGAGTTAGCTCGTCTAGCGATTCACCCAAAAAGTATCGACTTAAATGATTACTCATCACATTTTAACGTGAAAACGGGTGATGACATTTTGGTGAGTCTAGTAAGCGGTGATATTAGCTTACATGCCTTGATTAATCAGGTGAACCGTCAAATGCATTTAGATCAGGATGAACCTGAACTAGTGCTTAAACCTGCATTAAATCCACGTGCTAGCCATACATTGTCGGCTCATGGAATTTTAATTGATGGTTTAGACAATGTAGAGCTGCACATCGCACAGTGCTGTCAGCCTGTACATGGTGAGTCAATCGCTGGATATATTACTTTGAACCGTGGTGTTAGCATCCACAAAGTCATTTGTTCAGACTACCAACGTATGATTAAGCAAGAACCAGAGCGTGCTGTTGAAGCCGACTGGGAAATGCAGCCAACACGTGGTCAAAGCGTTCAAATTGTGGTGGAAGCGTATGATCGCCGTGGTTTGCTTAAAGACTTAACTCAAGTGATTTTCTCTGACCAAATCAATATTCGTCAGGTCAATACAATTTCTGAGGCAGATGGTATTGCCAATATGAAGTTGCTCATTGAGGTTAAGGGTTTAGCACAGCTTTCTCGCTTATTGGCTCGCTTAGAGCAACAGCCTGGAATTATTAGTGCGCGACGCATGATTCAAGGTGTTTAAATAAATTGAGTAAAAAGGCTGTCAAATGACAGCCTTTTTTATATTGGATTATTTTCTCGATAAATAAATGTTAGTGAGCCGATTTAAAAACTGAGGGCTTAAAGTCGAGAGTTGGTAAAGCAGTTTGGTTTTTATGCCAACTGGAGTGTGAGTGGGTGTCCAGAAATGAGTCTTTTTCTCTACAAGTGTAAGCACCTGCTGAGCAATATCATTTGGAGTTAAATCTATCCCCATATTTTGAATAGTGCCTGCATCCATATTGTTAACCATTGCAGTTTGCACAAATAGCGGCATCACATCTAAAACGCGAATACCATATTTTTTCCATTCCACATCTAAACCTTCAGTAATTCCGCGAACAGCAAATTTACTGGCTGAGTAAGAAATCAAATCAGCTTGCCCATAAATTGCAGAAGCTGAAGATAGATTGATAACGCGTGCAAAAGATGCTTGCTTTAAATAAGGTAGGGCAGCGTGACAGCCATTGATAACACCGTTTACATTAATATTTATTGTTCTTTGGTGAGCTTTAATATCAGTTGTTTCAAATGCACCAGAATATAAAATACCGGCATTATTTACTAAGATGTTGAGTTCGCCAGCCCATTCAGTAAATTCTTTTAATATGTGTTGCCATTGGTCGTAATCACTTACATCTAGATAGCCGGCACGGGCATTTGGCCCTAAGTCGTTTGCTAATTCTTGAGCAAGCGATTCATTAATATCATAAATGCCTACTTTATATCCTTGTTTGTAAAATACGCGTGCAATTTCAGCCCCAATACCTTGAGCGGCACCACTAATCAGAATACTGTATCTCATCTTTTTTCTCTTTGTCAGTACAATAGTGCGACTGATTTAATCGCTTTGATTTTGATCATAACAAATTAAAATCTTAGTTTTACTGACCGACTTTTTAAACTTGAGGGTTACCATGGATAAATTGCTTAAAATCATGCAAGAGTTACGAGAAAAATGTCCGTGGGATCAACAACAAACCCCAATGTCACTGACTAAATATGCGATTGAAGAAGCATATGAAGTTGAGGCTGCTGTTCGTCAGGGTAATATCGATGAAATCAGAAATGAGCTAGGCGATTTGTTATTACAAGTCGTGTTTCAATCACAAATGTTTAGTGAGCAAGGTGCTTTTAACTTTCAAGATGTTGTTGAGGCAATAAGTGAAAAGTTAATTCGCCGTCATCCACATGTTTTTCAGGCAGATCAATTTAATAATTTAACACCAGAGCAAGTAAGTGAGCTTTGGAAACAAATTAAACAGCAAGAAAAACAAGGCAAGCCGCAATCAAGGTTGGACGAAATTAAGCATGGACCAGCTCTATTGCAGGCACAAGAAATTCAAGAAAATGTCGCAAAAGTTGGGTTTGACTTTGAAACCGTAGAAGATGCTTATGGAAAACTAGAAGAAGAGCTAGATGAGTTTAAGCAAGCACTAAAAAATCAAAATATTGATGAAATTCAAGATGAATTTGGAGATTGCCTGTTTTCATTAGTCAATGTAGGACGTAAACTTGCGATTTCAAGTGAAACATCACTTTTATCAACAATACATAAATTTAGAAGTCGTTTTGCTTTTATTGAAGATCAAGCGCAAAAACAGCAAAGAACATTAGAAGACATGACCTTGTCTGAAATGGATGAATTGTGGAATCAGGCAAAGCGGCAGTTAAGATTAGGGGAAAAAACACATGCATCTCAGCATGAATCTTTGGAATAGTAAGTCTTATATTTTTATTATTTTATTTTGGAGCCTGATTTCTTCAAGCTTTGTTCAGGCTCAATCTTTTGATCAAAATTTTAAGGAGTGGAAGGCTAAACAGCAGATGTATGATCAGAAGTTAAGCATACAACACGCCTCTCATTCTAGTGTTCCAAAAAGCTCAGTTATGACTGACTCTTCGGGACAAGTTCACTTGAATCAAGCCAATATTGATGAGCTTCAAAAGCTAAAAGGTATTGGTGAGAAAAAGGCTCAAGCGATTATAGAATACCGTCAAAAGAATGGTGGCTTTAAAAATATTGATGAATTTAAAAGCGTAAAGGGCATTGGTCCAGCCATTTTTGAAAAGAATAAAGCACGTTTGACTTTATAAATCATCTGTTTGTCAATTGTCATTTCATGCGCAAACTACAGAGAATCAAATTGCCCTTTGTGTGCGTTAGAGCTATGATTAGCGACAACTTGTTATTTACGTCCTGACGTAGGAGACAGCGTCTTTTGCAAACATTGCGAGCGTCAAAATGTGGTTTGTCCACAGCCCAACTTCCTTCTTCGATTTTAGATGTGATCGATAGCCTGACTAAAGCTGGCTATGAAGCTTATATTGTTGGGGGTGGTGTCCGTGATTTAATGCTAGGGTTTAATCCTAAAGATTTCGATGCAGTGACCAATGCGACACCTTCTCAAATTAAAGAAGTTTTTGGCAGACGTTGCCGAATCATTGGTCGTCGATTTGAATTGGCACATGTTTATTCAGGGCGTGAGCTTATTGAAGTTGCTACATTCCGTGCCCCTCCTAAAAAAGCAGTCACTAGTGCCTCAGGCATGATTTTACGTGACAATAATTGGGGTACTATCGAACAAGACTTTGCTCGACGTGATTTTTCAATCAATACGCTATATTACCAACCGCGTAAGAGTATTGTGCTCGATTTCTGCAAAGCAATTGATGATGTAAAAAATAAAACTCTACGTTTATTGGGCGATCCGGCACAGCGCTTCGAAGAAGACCCTGTGCGTATGCTGCGAACTCTACGTTTTGCAGCCAAGTTAAATTTCAAAATTGATTCAAATATTCTCGATATCTTTGATGCTGAAATGACGCAATTACTGCGTGATGTATCTCCGCATCGTTTATACGATGAATCTCAGAAGCTGTTCACAATGGGACATTTGGCGCGTGTTTTGCCAATGTTGATTGAGTTTGGTGTCTGGAAGCAACTCTTTGCAGATATTCAGCCTAACCTCACTCCATTTATTTTAAGAGCGGCAAAAAATACAGATCAACGTATTCAGGTTGGGAAAACAATTAACCCAGCATTTTTCTATGCAGTGTTATTGTGGCAACCATTTTTAGAGCGTTGTGAGTTTTATTTATCTAAAGGTATTGTGCCGGCTGAAGCACGTGCGCAGGCTGGCTTAGATGTCTTAAAACGCCAAGCAACACGTACAGTTATTCCTCGCTTTGCAGAAACTTTTATTCGTGAAGTTTGGGAAATGCAGACCCGTTTGCTTAATCCAAAACCACAGCAAATAGAAGCATTGGCTGGACATGCTCGTTTCCGTGCAGGTTTTGACTTCTTATTACTTCGTGAAAAGTCAGGTGATGACACAACACAAGGAATGGGAAGCTGGTGGGAAGCCTACCAAGAAATGTCAAATGACGAAAAAGAAGCTGCGATTAGCCAATATAATCGTCAAAAAGCTAGAAACCGTCGTAAAGCTGCTGCTGAGCCTATTGAAAATAATAAAGTTGACACCGAAATTGAACCTTTGGTTGATATTCCGGAACCACGCACTCGCCGTGGGAAAAAAGAACGTACTAGACAAGATCAGGCAGTTGGCCGATTTGTTGAAAAAGCGACTACTTCTGAAGCAGGGGTGATAGGCGATCATCCAATTTTAAAACGTAAGCGGGTACAACGTGATTTAAGCCAAGTCGTCTTTGGGCCAACGCAATGACAATAACCACTTATATTGGTTTAGGAAGTAATTTAGGCGATTCACGTCAAATTTTATCTGAAGCCATTGCTAAGCTTAAGACGTTAGGAGTGGTTAAAGTCTCTAGACTTTATCAAAGTCCGCCTATGGGGCCTCAAGATCAGCCAAATTATTTAAATGCAGTTGCAGAATTAAATACCGATCTTGCGCCTTTAGATTTGCTGGATCATTTACAACGTTTTGAGCAAGAAGCTGGTCGTGTACGGCTTCGTCGTTGGGGTGAGCGAACCTTAGATCTGGATTTGCTTATTTATGGCAATGAAAAAATTCACAATGAGCGCTTAACTGTGCCGCACATAGGCATTCTACAACGAGATTTCGTTGTGATTCCTTTATTAGATTTAGATGCTGATTTACAGATTAATGATCAGCCACTTAAAAATTTAGAACTGATACAGCAGCCAACGCTGACTGTACTTGCGGATGAGTCTTGGGCTTAAGCTCTCGATTCATTATGTTCTGCAAACTCCTGTAGAGGATATCATCATGATTAGTCTAAGTGACTTAAGAAAATTTAAAGCCGAAGGACGTAAGTTCTCTTGTCTAACTTGTTACGATGCAAGCATGGCAAAAGCAATGGAACTTGCTGAAATTGATACAATCTTAATTGGTGATTCTCTTGGAATGGCAATTCAAGGGCGAGATTCAACTTTGCCAGTAACCGTTGAAGATATGGCTTATCATACGGCAGCGGTGCGCCGTGGTAATCAGCATGCCTTGATTATGACGGACTTGCCATTTATGAGTTATGCAACCTTGAATGATGCTTTGCAAAATGCAAGAACAGTCATGCAAGCTGGCGCTCAAATGGTGAAAATCGAAGGCGGTGCATGGTTAAGTGAAATCGTGCAGGTCTTAACCCGTAATGGCGTACCTGTTTGTGTACATTTAGGCTTAACGCCTCAATCTGTACATGTATTCGGTGGCTATAAATTACAAGCTAGAACACGTGAAGCGGCAGATCAGCTTATTGCTGATTGTACAGCAGTGGTTGAGGCGGGCGCAGCGGTATTATTACTTGAATGTGTTCCTGCTCAGTTGGGTCAAGAAATTGCTGAATTATTCCCAAATACGCCTGTAATTGGTATTGGTGCGGGCAATGCAACCGATGGACAAGTATTGGTTGTACAAGATATGTTAGGTTTAACTTTTGGTCGAGTTGCGCGTTTTGTACGTAACTTTATGAAAGAGCAATCAGGTGAAACTGCCATTTTAGATGCTTTTAAAGCTTTTCATGCTGCTGTGCAGGATCAGTCATTCCCTGCCAAAGAACATACTTTTCACGTTGAGCTGTAATTCATGAAAACAGAAACCACCATACAAGGTCTTGCAGCTTCTTTAAATCCTGCTAGAGCTGCACGTAAAATTATTGGTTTTGTCCCAACAATGGGAAATCTACATGAAGGGCATCTCACACTTGTTCGTGAAGCGAAAAAGCTATGTGATGTTGTGGTTGTAAGCATCTTCGTAAATCCGACGCAATTTGGCCCAGGCGAAGATTTTGACAACTATCCTCGTACTTTAGAGCAAGATAGTCGCTTACTTGCTGATGTTGGCTGTGACATTATTTTTGCGCCATCAGTTGAGCAAATGTATGGTACACAACCACGTTTAACGAACATCAGTGTCAGCCAGATTACAGATGCTTTATGTGGTAGTTCACGTCCAGGACACTTTGATGGTGTCGCTTTGGTTGTAACTAAGCTCTTTAATATTGTGCAACCGAATTACGCTTTCTTTGGACAAAAAGATTACCAACAGTTAGCCGTTATTCGTCAGTTTGTACAAGATTTAAATATTCCTTTAGAAGTAATTGGCGTGCCAATTGTTCGTGCAGCAGATGGTTTGGCGCTTAGCTCAAGAAATGGTTATTTAAGCGCTGAGCACCGTCAGATTGCTCCGGTTATTTATCAGAGTTTGAAGCAGGCTGAGCAACAGTTACATCAAGGCAAAGATTTGCAACAAGTTGTAGAAGATATCAAAACTCAGTTGACAGATAATGGCTTTGTTGTTGATTATGTCGAAGCTCGTCAGACAAATCTGTTACCTGCTGCTCAATTTGATCGTGATATTGTGTTGTTTGTC
Organism: Acinetobacter sp. ACIN00229; assembly: GCF_016106645.1. Classification (NCBI taxonomy): domain Bacteria; kingdom Pseudomonadati; phylum Pseudomonadota; class Gammaproteobacteria; order Moraxellales; family Moraxellaceae; genus Acinetobacter; species Acinetobacter sp. ACIN00229. The sequence goes on along the minus strand of NZ_JADWOM010000006.1, from coordinate 38,220 downwards.
GCGGCAAAACTTGGTGCAACTCGTTTGATTGACAATTTAGAAGTTGCCTTTACACCCCAATAAAAGAGATCAAAGGACAGCCATGCCATGAAGCGTATACTTATCGTGACAGGACAGTCTGGTTCAGGAAAATCTTCGGCCCTTCAAGTATTAGAAGATTTGGGCTATTACTGTATTGATAATTTGCCTTTGGCATTGCTGCCTGAAATTGTGGCAAAGCTAGATCATGAAAACAATCTAGAGCAATTAGCTTTAGGTGTGGATGTAAGAAGTACTCGGGCAGATATGCAAGAGTTCGATCATGTGTTTGAGCAATTACAAAGACATGGAACTGTTGATGTTATTTACTTGACGACACAAGATCAGGATCTGATTGCGCGTTTTAGTGCATCGCGTCGCCCGCATCCATTAGCTAATCGTTTTAAAAGTCTGTTGCAATGTATTCATGAAGAAAAGCAGTTACTGCTTCCAATTCAGTTCCGAGCTACGGTTCATATTGATACAACGGATAAAAGCGTTCATGATTTAAAGCATATTTTACTGTCTAAATTAGGGCAGTCAGATAAGCTTATTGTCATATTGCAGTCATTTGGATATAAACATGGCATTCCTTTGGATGCCGATTATGTTTTTGATGTACGGCATTTACCAAATCCGCATTGGGATTTAGAATTAAGACGTTTTTCTGGTTTGGATGAGCCAGTAAGACTATTTTTAGAAGCAAGTCCGCAAGCAAACGAAATGTTTGATGATATTCTTCACTTCTTAAAAAAATGGCTTCCCGCATTTGCTGAAGGACATCGTCACTATATGACGATTTCTATTGGTTGCACTGGGGGGCAACATCGTTCGGTTTATATCGTAGATAGACTAAAACAAGCACTTGAGGCAGAATGGTCTGTTCAGGTCTTACACAGAGAAATGAAGCACTGGTCATGATAGACACAACTGTTGATGTAATTAATAAACTCGGTTTACATGCTCGTGCATCAGGAAAACTGATCGAGGTCACTACAAAGTTTCGTTCGTCGATCCAGATTGGAAAAGGCGATCATTTGGTAGATGCAAAAAATATTATGTCTTTGCTGATGTTAGGTGCAGGTAAAGGGACCACTTTGCGATTGGTCATTGATGGTACCGACGAAGAGCAGGCATTAAATGAAGTACTGGCGTTATTCGCAGCAAAATTTTATGAGGCAGATTAATCGTGGCACGTGGTTCCCAACGTTATACTGAAGAAGATTTCGGTTCTTTAGAAGGACGTGCAAGTAAAACCGAACAGAAAAAAGCAGTGCAACGCATGGCTGCTTTAGGTGAGCAACTCGCACAACTTTCTATTAAACAAATTCAGAAACTTCCAGTTGATGAGCGTTTAATTGATGCTTTAATGGAAGTGCAGAACATTAGTTCTTTTGAAGCACGTCGTCGCCAATTTCAACGTATTGGTAAGTTATTGCGCAATGAAGATGAGACGGTTATTTTGTCTTATTTAACTCCGCAGCAAGGCGCGAAAAGACAGGCTCAATTAATGCGTTGGGTTGACCGTATGATTGAGCAGGGTGATCCTGCAATTAATGAATTTAGTAAAATTTATAATGCATCGGAACGTCACACCTTGCGTCAGCATGTGTTGAGAATCAACCGCGATAAAACTCAACAGGCGAGTGAAGCAGATATTGAGGCATCAAAAGTTAAATTTGTTAACTATGTGCAGCAAATCGCATTATTGTCTGATCAAGGCTAAATGCGCTTAAATAAAAAAAGCGACGCTCGAGGCGTCGCTTTTTTTATTTATATATTTTCAGCACGTTCTTTTGCCCATTCTCGCAAAATAAACTTCTGTAATTTGCCGGTCGATGTTTTTGGAATTTCTGTAATAACCACATCTTTAGGAACTTTAAAGCGTGCTAACTCTTTTTGGCAATGTTCAATAATTTCTTCAGGTGTCGCTGTGGCACCCATTTTTAATTCAATAAATGCGCAGGGTACTTCTTGCCAACGAGCATCGGGTTTAGCGACGACCGCAGCAGTTAAAACAGCTGGGTGTCTATACAACACATCTTCTACTTCTAGAGATGAAATATTTTCTCCACCTGAAATAATAATGTCTTTCGAACGGTCAGTAATTTTTGCATAGCCATCTGGATGACAAACGGCTAAGTCTCCCGTGTGGAACCATCCGCCAGCAAAAGCTTCTTGAGTTGCTTGAGGGTTCTTTAAATAGCCTTTCATGACAATATTGCCACGAAACATAATTTCCCCCATGGTTTGTCCATCATTCGGGACAGGCTGCATTGTTTCAAGGTCTAGCACACGCATACTGTCTTGTAGTGGGTAGGGCACACCTTGACGGGAATGAAGCTGAGCTTGCTCAGCAATTGAAAGCTCATTCCATCCAGATTGTGAAGCACACAAGGCAGAAGGACCATATGTTTCTGTTAAGCCATAAACATGGTTGACGTTAATTCCCATGTTTCGCATACCTTCAATGATAGCAACTGGAGGAGCTGCTCCAGCAACCATAACTTCAACATGGTGATCAAAGTTGGTTTGTTTTTCTTTAGGTAAGTTAATAATCATTGAAAGAACAATCGGTGCACCACAGAAATAATCAACTTTATGTTCTGCAATGAGTTGCATGATTAATTCTGGGTCGACTTTCCGCAAACAAATATTCGTTCCACCGCTTGCTGCGATACTCCATGCAAAACACCAGCCATTACAATGGAAAAGCGGTAATGTCCATAAATACACAGCACGAGGTTTCATGCCACAGGCTAAGATATTGCTTGCAGCATTCAGATAAGCCCCACGATGATGATAAACCACGCCTTTAGGATTACCTGTAGTTCCAGATGTATAATTTAAGCTAATTGCATCCCATTCATCTTTTGGTAAATGCCATACAAAGTTAATATCGCCTTGGGCTATCCATTCTTCATATTCAAAAGAACCGATAAATTGATTTTCACCTTCATATTCATCATCAGCTACATCAATCACAATAATGTGTTGGTCAGGAATAAGAGAGAGGGCTTCTCTTGCCAAATTAACAAATTCAGGGTCAACCAACAGCACTTTACTTTCAGCATGTTCAAGCATGAAAGCTATGGTTTTTGCATCTAAGCGAGTATTGAGTGTATTAAGTACGGCACCAGCCATTGGAACTGCGAAATGTGCTTCAACCATGGCAGGAATATTTGGTAATAAGACCGACACCGTATCATTTTTTTCAATTCCCAGTTGTTTGAGCTGAGAAGCAAACTGGCAACAACGTTGGTAAGTTTCTTTCCATGAAATTTGGCGCTTACCATGAATAATCGAAGCTTGATTTGGATAAATATAAGCTGCACGCTCTAAGTAGCGTAGAGGTGACAATGCAACAAAGTTTGCGGGTGTGCGTGGTAACTCATCATAAGCACTAACCATGGTAAACAACTCCGTGTTCTATTTTTAATTCATTCTTTGAAAATATGACTTAATACGCATCAAAGCATCTATGCTTTAGTCTTAAACAGAAATACCCTTCAGTCAGAAAATGAGCAAAAATGCTATTTTCTTCATCTTAAACCACTTGCGCTGAGTGTGTTTAAAAAATCTTCCCAATATATTTTTAAGTCATTTATTGCTGTTTACCTGTTAAGCAAAATGTATTTATGATTTTGTGGGCTCAAAGGTTTTCACTTTGCTTGAACAAGTGTAAAATCTTTCAGGTTTTTTAATTTTGATTTACACCGTTTTTATATTTTGAGGTTCGCCTCGATCATAATCTCGCGGTGAAATGCTCCTTCGTATAGGGCATCACTCCTTAAGGATTTTTTTATGCCAATTATCACATTGCCAAATGGCGATCAAAAAAGTTTTGATCATGCTGTATCTGTTATGGAAGTTGCCCAAAGTATCGGGCCTGGTCTAGCAAAAAACACTGTTGCTGGCCGTGTAAATGATCGCTTAGTTGATGCATGTGACTTAATTACCGAAGATTCGACCTTACAAATTATCACTCCAAAAGATGAAGAAGGTCTTGAAATTATTCGCCATTCTTGTGCACACCTTGTAGGACATGCTGTTAAACAGCTATTCCCTGAAGCCAAGATGGTGATTGGTCCAGTCATTGAAGAAGGTTTTTACTACGACATCTGGATGCCTCGTCCGTTTACATTAGACGATATGGCAGCGATTGAAGAGCGCATGAAAAAGCTCATCGATCAAGATTATGATGTCGTTAAAAAAATGACACCACGTGATGAAGTAATTGCTGAATTTACTGCACGTGGCGAAGAATACAAATTACGCTTGATTGCAGATATGCCTGAAGAAACACAAATGGGCTTGTACTATCATCAAGATTATTTGGATATGTGCCGTGGTCCACACGTACCAAATACCAAATTCTTAAAATCATTCAAGCTGACAAAAATCTCTGGCGCTTACTGGCGCGGTGATGCGAAGAATGAACAGCTTCAACGTATTTATGGTACTGCATGGGCTGATAAGAAACAGCTTGCTGCGTACATTAAGCGTATTGAAGAAGCTGAAAAGCGCGACCACCGTAAAATTGGTAAAGCCTTAGACTTGTTCCATATGCAAGAAGAAGCACCGGGTATGGTGTTCTGGCATCCAAATGGTTGGACGATTTACCAAGTTCTTGAACAATACATGCGTAAAGTTCAGCAAGACAATGGTTACCTTGAGATTAAAACTCCGCAAATCGTAGACTTTACGCTTTGGGAAAAATCTGGTCATGCTGCAAACTACGCTGACAACATGTTTACGACTCATTCTGAAAGTCGTAATTATGCGGTTAAGCCAATGAACTGCCCATGTCACGTGCAAGTTTTCAACCAAGGTTTGAAGTCTTACCGTGATTTACCAATTCGTTTAGCCGAGTTCGGTTCTTGCCATCGTAACGAACCATCTGGTTCTTTACACGGTATTATGCGTGTACGCGGTTTTACACAAGATGATGCTCATATCTTCTGTACTAAAGAACAAATTGGTCAAGAAGTGGCAGATTTTATCAAGCTCACTTTAGATGTTTATAAAGATTTTGGCTTTGAAGAAGTGCAAATGAAATTGTCTACACGTCCAGAAAAACGTGTGGGTGATGACGCGCTTTGGGATATGGCTGAGAAATCTTTAGCAGATGCTTTAGATGCTGCGGGTCTTGAGTGGGAATTACAGCCAGGTGAAGGCGCGTTCTACGGTCCGAAAATTGAATTCTCATTGAAAGACTGTCTCGGACGTGTATGGCAATGTGGTACTATTCAATGTGACTTCAACTTACCAGAGCGTTTAGATGCGTCTTACGTAACTGAAGACAATGATCGTGATCAGCCTGTTATGTTGCATCGTGCAATTCTTGGCAGTTTTGAACGTTTTATTGGTATACTAATTGAACACTACGCTGGTTTCATGCCACCTTGGTTGTCGCCGTTACAAGCATGTGTTATGAATATTACTGACTCTCAAGCTGAAGCTTGTGAGAAAGTCGTAGCAAAACTCAAAGAAAATGGTCTTCGTGCTATTTCTGACTTGAGAAACGAAAAAATCGGATTTAAGATTCGTGAGCGTACTTTAGAGCGTATTCCTTACCTGTTAGTTCTTGGTGATCGAGAAGTTGAAGAAGGTACAGTGAATGTACGTACGCGCTCAGGAAAAAATTTAGGTACTATGTCAGTAGATGCATTCATTGACTTAGTGAAGTCTGCCGTCGCCGAACGCGGCCGGTATATTGTGGAGTAAGAAAGATTAAACAGCCTGACCGTAACCAACAACAAGGTGCAAAAAGCAACCGTCCAGCAATTAACGATGAGATCCGTGCAAAAGAAGTACGCCTTGTCGGTGCTGAAGGTGAGCAAAAAGGAATTGTTTCATTAAGTGAAGCACTGCGTGCTGCTGAAGAGGTTGAACTTGATCTTGTTGAGATCGTTGCAAACGCCGAGCCGCCTGTTTGTAAAATTATGGATTACAACAAGCACTTGTTTGACCTTAAGCAGAAGCAAAAAGATGCGAAGAAAAAACAGCATCAAGTGCAAGTGAAGGAAATCAAACTGCGCCCTGCAACTGATGTTGGTGATTATCAAGTTAAGCTTCGTGCTATTTTGAAATTCCTTGAAGAAGGAAACAAAGTGAAGATCACTTTACGTTTCCGTGGTCGTGAAATGGCTCATCAACAACTTGGCTTAGCTCAATTGCAAAAAATTGAAGCAGACGTGGCTGAGTATGGGGTTGTGGAACAAGCACCAAAAATGGAAGGCCGTCAAATGGGTATGTTACTTGGACCGAAAAAGAAAAAGTAATACTCAAAAAAAGCACTGCAAAAGCAGTGCTTTTTTTTACTCTAATATTAATAAAAAATATCACTTAACTTTTCTTTGTTCAGTTTTATTTAAGACAATTGCTATATTTTTTTAAGAAATTCAATTCACGAATTTTATGTGTTTTTTAGTGTTGGAAATCTCATCGCTCCTCTTAAAACATGATATAACGCAAGACGCAGTCATGATAACGATGAATAGGAAAATAGAATGATTGATCTATATTATTGGGGAACTCCCAATGGACATAAAATCACAATTGCCTTAGAAGAAATGGGATTGGATTACACCCTTTACCCAATTAATATTTTAGAAAATGATCAATTTCAACCAGATTTCCTGAGAATTTCTCCAAATAATAAAATTCCTGCGATTGTTGATCAAAATGGACCTCGTGGTGAGCCGATATCAATATTTGAATCAGGTGCTATCTTGCAATATCTAGGTCGAAAAACTGGATTATTTTATCCAGATGATGAACAAGAGCGAGTTGAGGTTGAGCAGTGGCTCATGTGGCAAATGGGCGGGTTAGGGCCTATGCTTGGGCAAAATCATCATTTTAATCGTTTCGCCCCAGAAAAAATTCCCTATGCCATAGATCGCTATGTAAATGAAACTAAACGTTTATATGGTGTACTTAATAAACAATTAATTGGTCAGAAGTTTGTTGCTGGTGAGTACTCGATTGCTGACATGGCAATTTTACCTTGGATCTTGCGTTATGAATGGCAAGGTATTCAACTTGAAGACTATCCATATGTACAAGAATATATTGTGCGTTTAACAGCACGTCCAGCAGTTCAGAAAGCACTATCAATTAAAGTGGCTTAATTTCTTGCCTAGATTTAATAAATGCTTAAAGCAAAAAGTCATTTGGTATAATTGCTTATGCTGAGTTACTTTTTGCTTTTTATCAGTGCTTTTGGTGCTGCCACATTATTACCTCTACAGTCCGAAGCGGTGTTGGTCACTTTATTATTAAAGGGACCATATTCAGCTTTGCTTTTAATCAGTACTGCTACTTTGGGTAATGTATTGGGTTCTTGTGTCAATTGGTGGTTAGGCCTAAAGATAGAGCAATTTAAACATCGAAAGTGGTTTCCAGTTTCTGAAAAGCGTTTAGAACAAGCCCAACGCTTTTATCATAAGTATGGCTTTTACTCTTTACTTTTAAGTTGGACACCTGTGATTGGTGACCCAATTACTTTGGTTGCTGGACTCTTCAAAGAAAATTTTTGGCGCTTCCTTGGTATTGTTATTATTGCTAAAGCAGGGCGGTATTTGTTTATTTACTGGATGGTGATGGGTTTTATTTAAAATAAAAAAGCATCCGAAGATGCTTCAATTATAAATATGTATTTAGTCTTCTGAGCTTTTGGTAATGTCTACTTTAAATAGATCATTCGTTTTGAGCCAACAGAAAGTCACAACAACCAGAGTCATACAGCCTCCAAAAATTGTAGCGGTAATCGTGCCTAAATATTTAGCCGCTAAACCTGATTCAAAGGCTCCTAATTCATTACTTGAAGATACAAACATACCGTTTACGGCAGCAACGCGGCCTCGCATATTTTCTGGTGGGAAAATTTGCAAAATGGTTTGTCTTACAACAACAGAAATACTGTCACATGCACCTGTCATAGCAAGAGCAAAAAGTGATAACCACATATTTTTTGAGAAGGCGAATAGAATAGTAAATATTCCAAAACCTGCTACAGCAAGTAACATGTTACGCCATGCGTGCTGAGTTGGCGGAAAGCGAGTCAAAGCAATCATCGTAATAAGTGCGCCAATAGAGGGAGCAGCTCGCAAATATCCAAGCCCTTCCGGACCGACTTTTAATATATCTTCTGCGAAAATTGGTAATAACGCGATAACGCCACCAAATAAAACAGAAGCTAAATCAAGAGAAATCGCCCAAAGAACAATTTTGGTTTTCCAGATAAAACGGAAACCTTCTCCTAAGCTTTCTAAAATATTGTCAGTTTCAATTTTAGGGAAATTACGTTTATGCAATAAGTTAATTAAAATAAAGCAAATAGCGAGTAAAGCAGCAACGCTAAATAAGCTGGTTTCTCTGCCTAAATAAGCAAGCATAAAACCACCCAGCATTGGTCCAATAATTACACCACTTTGCCAGCCGATGGTTGTCCATGCCGCACCATTTGCATAAAGTTCGCGTGGAATTAAAAATGGTTTTAAAGATGTTGCGGAAGGATTGTAGAAACCGCGGATTGTGCCTAAGCCAAAAATAACAGCATAAATGCCCCATGAAAGGAAGCTAACACTGATATGCCCTAAACCATGTAAGTGGAAAAGTAACCACAAAACCAAGGGAAGGGGAACCGAGAAAAATAAACAGATTTTCATAATAATCTGTTTATTAAACCTATCTGCAAAATAGCCTCCCCAAAGAGAAAGGGCAATAAAGGGAATGGCTTCTGCAAGTCCGATTAAACCTAAAGTCAGTGGGTCTTTGGTGATTTGATATAATGAATAGGCAACAATAATTTCTTGAATCAAAATTGCGAGCGTTAAGCAAAACTGATTGATCGTAACGATAGAGAAGTCTCGATACCGTAATGCAGCGAAAGCATCATTTTGTATATTCATATTCTTTTGAATTTAAGAGATTGCACTTATTATAGGCGATGATTTTGTGGATTTTCTCGTAATTTGATAATTGATTATAGAAAATATCGTTTATATAAAATAGACAATTTACTATCAAAAAATGAGCATTTTACTTTTGTTTTAAGTTGGGATGCTTTAGAATATCGGCTCCCTTACCTGCAGGTCGTTTTTGCAATGGTGCAAACGTTCCGAACAGGTGTTCAAAAGAGGTTGTTATGCCTAAGATGAAAACTCGCCGCGGTGCTGCTAAACGCTTCAAGGCGACTGCACACGGTTTCAAGCGCAAACAAGCATTTAAGCGCCACATTTTGACCAAAAAATCTGCTAAACGTATCCGTCAATTACGCGGCTGTGTAATGGTTCATGTTTCTGACGTGAACTCAGTTCGTCGTATGTGCCCATACATCTAAGGAGATTATAAATGGCTCGTGTAAAACGTGGTGTAGTGGCTCATCGTCGTCACAAAAAAATTCTTGCTCGCGCTAAAGGTTACTATGGTGCTCGTTCACGCGTTTACCGCGTAGCGTTCCAAGCGGTAATCAAAGCTGGTCAATACGCTTATCGTGACCGCCGTCAAAAGAAACGTCAATTCCGTGCTCTATGGATTGCGCGTATCAATGCTGGTGCTCGTCAAAACGGTTTGTCTTACAGCCGTATGATCGATGGCTTGAAAAAAGCTCAAGTGATCATCGACCGTCGCGTATTAGCTGACATCGCTATGCATGATGCAGTAGCATTTGCTGCTTTAGCTGAAAAAGCTAAAGGCGCATTAGCTGCATAAGCTTAGAGATTCAAAAAGAGGCCGCTTTTTAGCGGTCTTTTTTATTTTTAGTGGTTCTATTTTAAAAAAGAAAATAATCAGAGATAAATGATGAAAGACGAAAAATTTCTAAAGGACTTAATTCAAAAAGTACAGCAAGGCCATCAGTCTAAATACTTATATTTCTGGGGGCATACTCCTAAACAAGCTGATCTTGTTGATAAAAGCTGTTTTAGCCAGTGGTTTCCTGCGCAATTTAAAGTGGAAGGTGATGAATACTTTACTGCTGAGCACTATATGATGGCGCAAAAAGCAAAATTATTTAATGATGAAGAAATTTTTGCACAGATTTTGCAAGTTAAACATCCGAATGAGGCGAAACAGCTAGGTCGTAAAGTGCGTAATTATGACGAACAGATATGGCAAGAAAAACGGTTTGATATTGTCGTACAGGCGAACTTTGCTAAATTCTCTCAGCATCATAAATTGAAAGAATTCTTATTAGCCACAAAAGATCGTATTTTAGTTGAAGCATCTCCAGTCGATAAAATTTGGGGAATTGGTATGGCACAAGACCATCCACATATTCAAGATCCATCTCAATGGCAAGGCTTAAATTTGTTGGGTTTTGCTCTAATGCATGTTCGAGAGCGGCTTTTAGTTGAATAAGTTTGTATGAAACAAATTGGTGCTTCACTTTAAAAGTAGTGACGTGAGGGAAACGAATTGCAATTACTAAATGAAACAGAAATTCGTATAGCTACTTTTAAGGATGCATTATCTATTGCAGAAGTACATGTGCAGTGTTGGAAAGAAACCTATACAGGTATGCTTAAGCAGGAAATATTGGATGAGCTTAAAGTACTAGATAAAGAACAGTTATGGAAAGAAATCATCAAAAGCCCTGATTATAAGTTACTTATCTATACTGAAAATGGAATAGTGAAAGGCTTTCTCGATGGTTATTTAAATCCAGAAAATAATATTGCTGAAATTCTTGCTTTTTATCTTTTAAGAGAAGTTCAGAAACAAGGCATAGGCCGTGAGTTATTCCAAAAGTTTCATCAATGTGCTTTAAATAATGGATACAGTTTTATTCGTTTAGAAGTTTTTAATAAAAATCCAAGCCGTTTTTTCTATGAAAAAATGGGAGCCAGAATAATTGGCGAAACCGAACTACCGGAGTTCGGCTTCGAAATAACAGAGTTACTTTATCAATGTAAACTCTAATCTAAGTTAAAGCCCAAAATAATAAGCCAGAGCACAAATAATAATCGTTAGAATAATCAGCTTAATAACGCCTGAACCAGTGCCTTTATGGTGATGAGATTTCAAATGTTGTGGATTTTCATTTGATTGCTCGAACGGAGAGGCTTTAACTACAGGTACAATCTGAGCTGTTTGGTAGTGATTTGCAGCCTTAACAATAAGTTTGGCAAACAAATCATCAGTTTTTTGCGTAAAATTTCTTAAATTAATGATTTGTTCTTGGTCTAGCTCTTCTCCTAATGGATCATTTGCAAGGCGTTTCTTTTGTTCTAAATAATTAGCCAATGCTTGAGTACGAGATAAAAGTTGATGAGCATAATCTGCAGGATAATTCTCTGGAATTAAAGCAAGTCTTGGTTCTTGGCTCGTAATGTTTGTACCATCAAAATGAGCTTTTTGAAATTCTGGCTCCTCAAACCCTGCTGCATATTTACTACGAAATAATTCACTCTCCATAAAGTCAGCTATTTCTTGCCATGGTGGGTTTTTTAAATCAGCTTCAATTTTTTTTGATAATTTTTCATTGAGTTCAAAACGCCAGAAAGTTTCTAAACGAAGCTCACAGGTTTGTGAAGCAGGAGCTTCAAACTCATTATCATTGTTATACCATTCAGCAAGTTCATGGCCGAAAATCCATGCAAATTTCTTATCATTTTGATGGCTAACGATAAAATGAGTATAAGGTAAAAGCTCAACGTTGCTGTTTGGATTTTGCTCTTCATTTAGATGGCTTGATAAATGTAAACTAAGCTGAGTGGTACCTTGTTTTTTTAGCGCTTCTAGCCAAACTTGAAAGTGTTGAGCGAGTAAATGCTGAGAAGCTAAGTCACGAAACTGAAAACTATGGTGGTCAAAAATATGATGTTGTCGCCATTGGGTAAAGCTTAAATTCTGACGGAGGTATTCATTACCATACGTCACAAGCGTAAGTTGTTGTTTCCAAATTTGATTGAGCGCCATAATAGTTGATCTCATTGACGATGCTATTATCTTATACGTTTTATCTTTTTGTTGCCTAATACATTTTTCATGATGGATAAACTTCATCAATCTGATGAAAAACTGTTAGAATGCAGTGTTTTATTATATTTTTTTAATTTGTTGCTTTGAGAGTTAATATGTCACTGGAAGCCCTGACCACAGAAGCGCTTGCTGCCATTGCAGCAGCTCAAGACCTTGTTGCACTTGATCAGGTGCGTGTGCAATTTACAGGGAAAAAAAGCCAGCTTGCAGAACAATCGAAAGCATTAGGGAAAATGGACCCTGAAGAACGCAAAGTACAAGGTGCTGCGATTCATGCTGTTCGAGAAACAATTAATACTGCTTTAACAGAACGTCAAGCGGCATTACAACAGGCAGCACTTGAGCAAAAGCTAGCAAGCGAAACAATTGATATTACTTTGCCGGGCCGCGGTCAACGCGTTGGTACAGTTCACCCTGTTACTCAAGTACAAGAAAGAATTTGTCAGTTCTTCACTAAAGCTGGTTTTACAGTTGCGACTGGTCCAGAAGTTGAAGATGACTATCATAATTTTGAAGCATTAAATATCCCTGGTCACCATCCAGCGCGTGCTATGCACGATACTTTCTATTTTGATGCCACTCATTTACTGCGTACGCACACGTCTGGTGTGCAAATTCGTACCATGGAAACAAGTGAGCCACCAATTCGTATCGTATGTCCAGGCCGTGTTTATCGTTGTGACTCTGATCAGACGCATTCGCCAATGTTCCATCAGATCGAAGGTCTATACGTTGCTGAGAACACCAGCTTTGCTGAATTAAAAGGTTTACTCATTAACCTGCTGAATGAGTTTTTTGAAAAAGATTTAAAGGTACGTTTCCGTCCATCATATTTCCCGTTTACTGAGCCAAGTGCAGAAGTAGATATTATGGATGAACGTGGCCGTTGGTTAGAGGTTTTAGGCTGTGGCATGGTACATCCAAATGTATTAAGTGCTGCGGGTATTGATCCTGATAAATACAAAGGCTTTGCTTTTGGTTTAGGGGTAGAGCGCTTTGCTATGTTGCGTTATGGCATTAATGACTTGCGTATGTTCTATCAAAATGATGTGCGTTTCTTACGCCAATTTGCCTAACAGTTTTTCAGGATTAAAAAAGGTTTATAAAGATGAAGATTAGCGAAAATTGGCTACATACATGGGTTAATCCGGCAATTGATAGTGATACATTATCTGATCAGTTGACGATGCTTGGTCTTGAAGTTGATGAATTGGCACCTGTTGCTAAACCATTTACAGGCGTTGTAATTGGTGAAGTGCTCACTGTTGAGCAGCACCCTGATGCAGACCGTCTACGTGTTACAACAGTGAATATTGGTTCAGGTGAGCCTTTACAAATTGTATGTGGTGCACCGAACGTTCGCGCTGGAATGAAAGCACCTGTGGCAACCATTGGTGCAGTTTTACCTGGTGATTTTAAAATCAAAAAAGGTAAACTTCGAGGAGTTGAGTCACAAGGCATGCTTTGTGGTGCTTCTGAGATCGATCTTGAAGATAAAATCGATGGTTTGCTCGAACTACCAGCTGATGCTCCAGTAGGAGTAAATATCCGCGAATACCTCAAACTTGATGATAATGTCATTGATATTAGCATTACGCCAAACCGTGGTGACTGTTTTAGTATTCGTGGTATTGCTCGTGAAATTGCAGTTATTAATAAGCTGCAAATGAATGAGCCCGTAATTAACTCAGTTGATGCCACTATTGCTGATGAGAAAAAAGTAGTTATTAGTACTGAAGGTGCTCCGCGTTATCTAGGGCGTATAGTTAAAAACGTTAATGTAAAAGCTGCTACTCCTGATTGGATGGAACAGGCTTTATCACGTTCAGGAATCCGTACTCATAGTATTTTGGTTGATGTGACCAACTATGTCTTAATGGAATTGGGTCAACCAATGCACGCATTCGATTTGTCTAAAATCGAAGGGACTGTACATGTTCGTCAAGCAACACAACAAGAAAAATTACAACTTCTGAATGATCAAGAAGTTGAGTTGCAAGAAGATATAATGGTGATTGCTGATGACCAAAAAGCTCTAGCAATTGCTGGAATTATGGGTGGTTTATCATCAAGTGTAACTGATGATACGACTGATATTTTCCTAGAAAGTGCTTTCTTTGCACCACTTGCGATTGCTGGGCGTGCTCGTCGTTTTGGTTTACATACTGACTCTTCGCAGCGTTATGAACGCGGTGTAGATTTCGAATTACCTTTAATTGCAATGAATCGCGCTTCTCAGCTTATTCAAGAGTTAGCAGGCGGCGAGTTTGGTCCAATTACTGTAGCTGAAAAAACTGATCTACTTCCTAAGCGTGAAGCAATTGAACTGAAACAAGCTCAAGTAGACCAATTATTGGGATATCAAGTTGCGGGTGAGTTCATTGCAGATGCTTTAACTCGACTAGGGTGTAAGGTAACAGTTAAGGCTGAAGGTGAATGGAGTGTAGTACCACCATCACATCGTTACGATATGGCTATTTATCAAGATTTAATTGAAGAAGTAGCGCGTATTGATGGTTATGACAATATCCAAATTAGCTTACCAAGCATGGATGTTAAATTTGCTAAATATCAAGATCGTTTTGAACTCGCTGAGCTGCGTCAAACGATCGTGACTTTAGGTTATCAAGAAGCAATTAGCTTTAGCTTTGCTGATGCAAAACTTGAAAAGCAATTAAATCCAGAAGTTCAGCCACTAATGCTAGCAAATCCAATTTCAAGTGATTTGGCTGCAATGCGTAGTACTTTACTTTCTAGCTTAATTCCTTGTGTACAATATAATCTCAACCGTCAGCAAAGTCGTGTTCGTTTCTTTGAATTCGGACTGCGTTTTGATTATCAAAATGCTAAGAGCATTGAAGACTTACAACAGACGCCTACCTTGGCTCTGGTTGCAGTGGGCTCACAAGAACCAGAATCATGGCATGTAAAGCCTCAACCAATGGATTTCTTTGATTTCAAAGGTGAGGTGGAGGAAGTTTTAGCTGCTGGTCGTGTTAAGGTTGAATATGTACGTTCTGAGCGTGCTTGGTTACACCCAGGGCAATCAGCTGAGATTTTAGTTGATGGTAAATCAATTGGTTACTTAGGTCGCTTGCATCCCTCTCTAGAAAATGAGCTTGATTTAAGCACGACTTGGGTAGCTGAACTTGATCAAACAGCTGTTTTGCAATCTTATGTATCTAATTTTACAGAATTATCACGTTTTCCTTCGGTTAGACGTGATATTGCGCTTTTAATCTCTGATAATATAAATGTTAGAGATATTCAGCAGTTAATCGAACAAACTGGTGGAGAGCTTTTAGACTCTACATGGTTATTCGATGTGTATACGGGGCAGGGTGTCGAAGATGGTAAGCGCTCATTAGCGTTTGCACTTTTGTGGCAACATCCTTCACGTACGCTTGAAGATGCTGAAATTAAATCTGGTATGGACAATATAATCCAAGTGTTAGAAAACACTTATCAAGCGACATTGAGGGCCTCATGACAGCATTAACTAAAGCAGACATGGCTGATCATTTAAGTGAGTTAACCAGCTTAAATCGCCGTGAAGCAAAACAAATGGTCGAGTTGTTCTTCGACGAAATTAGCCAAGCACTTATTGCAGGGGAGCAGGTTAAGCTTTCTGGTTTTGGTAATTTTGAGTTAAGAGATAAACGCGAACGTCCAGGACGTAATCCTAAAACAGGTGAAGAAATTCCAATTTCTGCACGTAGGGTAGTGACTTTTAGAGCAGGTCAAAAGTTTAGACAACGCGTTGGAAATGAGCAGATCGATTGATCTGCTTTTTTTTACTTATATTTAGATGGCTTTATTTAATTAAAATGTTATATCAATTTATCTAGATAGTTTATGCGAAATGATTTTTGGAATATAAAATTTAGGCGTAAAAAAAGAGGACAGAATGTCCTCTTTTTATCTAATCTATATAGATTAGTGTGCAGCAGAAGCAGCAGCAACGTCAGAAGCAGAAGCAGCAACGTCAGAAGCAGCAGCAGCAACGTCAGAAGCAGCAGCATCAACAGCTACAGCAGCTTCAGAAGCAGCAGCAGTAGCTTCAGAAGCAGCAGCTACAGCTTCAGAAGCAGCAGCAGGAGCTTCTTCTTTCTTAGAACAACCAACGAAAGCTAAAGTAGCAGCTACAGCAGCAGCAACAGCAAATTTTTTGAATAACATGGCATCAC
This sequence comes from Acinetobacter sp. ACIN00229, assembly GCF_016106645.1. Classification (NCBI taxonomy): domain Bacteria; kingdom Pseudomonadati; phylum Pseudomonadota; class Gammaproteobacteria; order Moraxellales; family Moraxellaceae; genus Acinetobacter; species Acinetobacter sp. ACIN00229. The sequence continues at coordinate 22,027 of NZ_JADWOM010000006.1, read as the reverse complement.
TCTCACAAAAAAGATTTGAGATTAAAAAAACCTAAGTTGGACTGTTTTGCTTTTATTATTCCTAAAACGTAGCTAGGTAACAACGCATGGAGCAGTCTAACTGGTCTGCCGCTATGCTATCACTGCAAATGCTGAAATACTACTGTCGTCTGTCAAAAAAATGTATGAAAAACAGAAAAACAGTCTGTTTTTTAACAGAAAAAAACAATCAATCGGCTCGAGTGTATTGGAAAAGGTAGAGGTAAACTACTAAAAAACTTATTTTTTTTAATTCAAAAATAATTATTATCAAAAGCTTATAAGTAAAATTACATAAAAAACTGCAAAATGTATTTTTGTGTAAAGCTTGTCAACCAAATAAAAAGCCACTCAAAAGAGTGGCTTTTTATGAAGATTAATCGATTAAGTTGAAGCTTTACGCTTCATCTGATCGAAGAAATCATCATTTGTTTTGGTTTCTTTCATACGATCAAGTAAGAATTCCATTGCCGCCAATTCATCCATAGGATGTAGAAGCTTACGGAGGATCCATACTTTACGTAAGTTATCATCATCCATTAAACGCTCTTCACGACGAGTGCCAGATTTCTTAATATTCATAGCAGGGAAGACGCGTTTTTCAGCAATACGGCGATCAAGTGTAATCTCTTGGTTACCTGTACCTTTGAATTCCTCATAAATTACGTCATCCATTTTACTGCCTGTTTCAATCAAAGCAGTTGAAATGATCGTAAGAGATCCGCCTTCTTCAATATTACGTGCAGCACCGAAGAAACGTTTAGGGCGCTCTAATGCATGAGCATCTACACCACCAGTTAATACTTTACCTGATGACGGGATAACGGTGTTGTAAGCACGAGCAAGACGGGTAATAGAGTCAAGAAGAATCACGACGTCTTTTTTATGTTCAACAAGACGTTTTGCTTTTTCAATTACCATTTCTGCAACTTGTACGTGGCGAGCAGGAGCTTCGTCGAATGTTGAAGCAATGACTTCACCGCGAACAGTACGTTCCATTTCAGTTACTTCTTCTGGACGCTCGTCAATTAATAGAACAATCAAGAATACTTCAGGATTGTTTCTAACAATCGATTGAGCAATATTTTGGAGTAACATTGTTTTACCCGCTTTTGGCGGTGCAACAATAATAGAACGTTGTCCTTTACCAATTGGCGCAACTAAGTCAACAACACGAGCAGTTAAATCTTCTGTCGTACCATTACCGAGTTCCATAACCAATTGTTCAGTTGGGAAAAGGGGTGTTAAGTTTTCAAATAAAATTTTATTTCGAGAATTTTCTGGCGTGTCATAGTTAATCTGGTTAACTTTGAGCAACGCAAAATAACGCTCACCTTCTTTTGGAGGGCGAATAGTACCTGTGATGGTATCACCTGTACGCAAGTTAAAGCGTCGGATTTGTGAAGGACTCACATAAATATCATCCGGACCTGCTAAATACGAACCTGCCGCAGAGCGCAAAAAACCAAAACCATCAGAGAGAATTTCAAGAACGCCATCACCAAAAATTTCTTCGCCATTCATTGCATGGCGTTTCAAAATGGCAAAGATAATATCTTGCTTTCGGTTACGAGCCATACCTTCCAGGCCCATAAATTCAGCAATTTTAATTAATTCACCAATTGGTTTTTTCTTGAGTTCAGTTAAATTCATAAGGGTCAGAATTAGGAAAGAGTAGAGTGTGGTTTAAAAAGAAGAAAAATCGCTCGCATACAAAAAAGATTATCGCAATTGTATTTACACAATAACAATTCAGAAGTCTGATTGATTGTTTCGAAGAAAAATGTGAAAAAACAATTTCTGTTGCCGAGTGGCGATCTTTATGTTTGTGTCTTGTAAGAAGCCGGACGAAGATGATTCCCTTCAGTGCCTCTTGAGCATGCAATATAAGCCAGCTTAGTTAATTTGTCAATTTATAGCCGAAAAAAATACGCTATAAAAAAGTATAGCGTATTTTCATTCTTAGCATTTTGACTTAAACATTTTCATCAATAAAGCTAACAAGTTTAGAGCGAGGTACAGCACCAATTTGTTGAGCTACAACTTCACCATTTTTGAAAAGTAATAAAGCAGGAATATTACGGATATTGTATTTCACCGCAATATCTTCGCAAGAAGTTACATCAACTTTAACAATTTTTACTTTACCAGCATATTCACTTGATAGGTCTTCAAGAACAGGTGCAATTGCTTTACAAGGTGCACACCAACCTGCCCAGAAGTCAACAAGTACAGGTGTTTCAGCGTCTAGAACATCTGCTTGGAAGTTATCATCAGTTGTATTTACAATAGTCGCAGACATGGTACGGCTCCAATTTTTAGAAAAAGTGCTATTACTACAGGAGAAATTATCTCTATCAGTATTACATAGCTACTTAGTTCAATGTAAGGGTTTGATGCTATTATTCAAGGCTTAACTAAATTTGTCTAATGGATGCTCACGATATTCATCATCGGCTTGTACAATCGTTTAACAATTAGAAAAATATCGATGGCTATTAATTGTTGATGAAAATGGCTTTTCAATTGCATTCTTGTGAATTACTCTAGGCGTGAATTGTTATGGGTTTAGTTCAATAATGTCTGACTTTCTGATTGATGAAGAATTACTTGCCGCCATAGATATGGGGTCGAACAGCTTTCACCTTGCAATTGCACGGGTAGATCATGGCGAAGTTAAAAAAGTTGCTTCGATGTCAGAAAAAGTACAGCTTGCAGCTGGCTTAGATGAAAATAAAAATTTAACAGAAGCCGCGCAGCAACGTGGTTTAGCATGTCTAGCCCGTTTTGTTGGAAGATTGAGCTCTGTTCAACCTAATCGTTTACGAATCGTGGCTACGAATGCCTTGCGTCAGGCAAAAAATGGTCATGAATTTATTCAAAAAGCTGCAGAAATTTTACCTAAACCTATTGAAATTATTGCAGGACGAGAAGAAGCCCGTCTGATCTATTTGGGTGTATCACATACCATGGCCAATGGTGGGCGTCGCTTAGTTGTTGATATTGGTGGTGGTTCAACCGAATTCATTATCGGTGAAGAGTTTGAACCTATTTACACCGAGTCATTACAAATGGGTTGCGTGGCTTATACAACGGCATATTTTTCTGATGGCGAAATCACACAAAAAGCATTTGATAAGGCCGTAGTTGCTGCTCGTAAAGAACTTTCTGCTATTGCAACCACTTATAAAATGGAAGGATGGGATACAGTCGTTGGTTCGAGTGGAACAATTAAAGCCTGTCGCCAAATTATGGTCAATATGGGCTTAAGTGATGAACAAGAAAATGTCACTCGAGAAGGACTATATAAACTTAAAGATAAATTACTTAAGTTTAAAAATATTTCTGAAATTGATTTTGAAGGACTAAGAGAAGATCGACGAGCAGTTTTGCCAGCCGGATTGGCAATTTTGTACGCAGTTTTTGAAGTTTTAGAAATTGATCGTTTGGCATATTCTGATGGTGCATTACGCGAAGGTGTGATGTATGACCTGTTAGGTCGATTTAAACATGAAGATATCCGTGATCGTAGTGTACAGGCCTTAATGGGGCGTTATAACGCAGATCCAAAGCAAGCAGAACGAGTTGTAAACACAGCACAACAATTATTTGATGGTGTTGCGAAATCTCTTAATTTAACGAGTGAAGACAGTGACTTACTGCGTCGAGCTGCTTATTTGCATGAAATTGGTTTAGCAATTAGTCATGGTGGTTATCATCGCCACGGTGCTTATTTATTACAGCACTCAGATATTCCAGGTTTCTCGCAAATTGATCAAAATCATCTTTCACATTTAGTTGCTCACCATCGTCGTAAATTGCGAAATGATGTAAAAAACGAAATTTTGAAGGCTGGTGGTCATAAATTACTTTACTTAAGTTTATTACTTCGCCTAGCAGTTTTACTCAACCATAGTCGAAGTGATCAGATGCTTCCTGCCATTGAACTGACCATCATAAATGATCAACAATGGCAGCTTAGTGTTTCTGGTGATGCCAAACAATGGCCATTGTTAGTTGCCGACTTGCACGATGAGCAAGAGCAGTTTAAGCATTGGGACATTGAATTGAATATTCAGTCGGAAAAATTTATCGATTAAAGGGATAATATTCGACCTATGAAAAAATCTACTCAGTCCAAAGCTTGGACAACGGTTCAAATTGCACGTCATCCTGAACGTCCGCAGTTTCTAGATTATGTCGGTGAAATCTTTACAGAGTTTGACGCCTTGCATGGTGATCGTTTGTTTGGTGATGATGGTGCGATGGTAGGTGGTCTTGCTCGTTTTGACGGTCAACCTGTGATGGTCATTGGACAACACCGTGGTCGTAGTACCCGTGAAAAATTAAAGCATAACTTCGGTATGGCTAATCCTGAAGGTTACCGTAAATCTCAACGCCTATTAGATATGGCTGAGCGTTTTAACCTTCCAGTCTTCACGTTCATTGATACGATGGGTGCTTACCCAGGTGTTGGTGCTGAAGAGCGTGGACAAGCCGAAGCAATTGCAACGAGTCTTGCTCAACTTTCAAGCTTGAAAGTTCCTGTTGTTGCAACAGTACTGGGTGAAGGTGGTTCTGGTGGTGCTTTAGGTATTGGTGTTGCTGACAGAGTCATTATGTTGTCGCACAGTATTTATTCTGTGATTTCACCAGAAGGCTGCGCATCTATTTTATGGAAAACTGCTGAAAAAGCGGCTCAAGCGAGCGAAGCTTTAGGTTTAACAGCAGACAAATTACAATCTCTAGGTATTGTTGAATATGTAGTAGATGAAGGCGAGGGGGCACATTTAGACCCTGAGCAAGTCATGCAAAACCTAAAAGTAGTTCTGAAGCAAGCTTTGGATGAATTGCTACCACTGGAAGCAAATGAACGATGCGAAGCACGTTATCAACGTTTAATGAAGTTTGGCAGCGCAAATTTAGGCATAATGTCTTAAAGCAGGCTCAACTATTTACAGAAAATAGTTCTTTTCTTATTGGATGTAGTGGCGGCATGGATTCTATGCTGCTGCTACATTTGATGTCTCAAATTTTCCCTCAAAAGATCCGAGCAATCTATATCGATCATCAACTGCAATCACAAAGTGCAGAGTGGGGGAAACTAGTCGCTGAACAAGCTACTCGTTTAGATATTCCTTTTATTATTCAAAAAGTTCAGGTTACCGATGGTAATTTGGAGGCTGAAGCACGTCAGGCGCGTTATCAAGCTTATCGACAGCATTTGCAACCGAATGAAACCTTAGTACTTGCTCATCATCAGCAAGATCAGGCTGAAACAGTCATACTCCGTTTATTATCGGGTGCAGGTGTTGATGGATTAGCTGCAATGCAGTCTGTGGATTACCGTGTAGACATGACGATTTGGCGTCCTTTTTTAGACTTATCTCGTGAGCAAATTACTGATTGGACTACTCAACTTGAAATTGAGTATGTAAATGACCCGACAAATTACGATATTCATTATGATCGGGCGTGGTCGCGTGAGGAACTTTGGCCATTTTTACAAAACAGATTTCCTAAAATGCAGCAAGCACTGAGCCGAACCAGTTATCTCATGCAAGATGCTTCTGAAATTTTAGAAGAAGTTTTGAAAGCTGATTTAAAACATTGTGGTACTGCTGAGTGTTTAGACTTAACTAAACTTTTAGATTTATCAGTTGCCCGTCAACGTCAATTACTTTCGGTTTGGATGAAAGGTGATGAGCAATATCGACCTGCATTTGAAATGGTTGAGCGTTTAAAAAATGAAGTGATTGATTCAAAGTCCGATGCACAAGCAGCATTACACTGGAATCAGTTTTACTATGTCCGTTATCAATACCATCTTTATAGATTGAGTAAGCAAGTTTTTCTTGCTGAAAAATTAAACCCAGTTGAAGCTGAGTCAGAGCATCATTTCCAAATGGGGGAAATAGTGCATTACGCTTCAGGAAATTTTCAGATCACACAAAAAAATATCGGTTTGAGTCCATCTTTATTAAATAAAAAATTGACAATAAGTCGACGTCAAGGTGGAGAAAAAGTCCATTTATACGGTCGTGTTGGGCAATGGCCATTAAAAAAAGCAATTCAAGAAGCACATATTTTGCCTTGGCTTCGTCATACAATTCAAATATTAGTCATAGATAATGTTATGCTTGGGGTTTTTACACCGAAAGGATTTTGGTTGGCTCAGTCTCCGTATTGTGAGCAAGGAGGATGGCAACCGGATTTAATTTCTCATTCTTGTAATCTGGTAAATGGCGAATATGGTTATGGCAAGTGCAGTAAATTGTAATATCTGTTTTATTGGTGGCGGTAATATGGCCCAAGCGTTAATTGGCGGGCTCATTTCAAGAGGTTTACCACCGACACGTATTACTGTTTCAGATCCTGTTGAGCAGATCCGTCAATTATTACAAGAGAAAGAAGTCCACGTAACACAAGATAACGTGGCTGCAATTCAAAATGCTGATGTTGTCGTACTGGCGGTAAAGCCGCAAGTTTTGGCGACTGTTTTACGTCCGTTGAAAGGTCTTTTATCAGATAAATTGGTCATTTCAATTATTGCTGGTGCTGAAATTCAAACGATATCAAACTTAATTGATAGCAATCGAATTGTTCGCGTTATGCCGAATACTCCAGCTCTGGTTCAAACTGGCGCGCACGGTATCTATGCAAATGATGTAGTCAGTGCTTCGGATCGTGAATTAACAAGTCAGATTTTAGCGGCCACAGGCTTAACAATTTGGGTAAACTCCGAAGCTCAAATTGATGCGGTAACAGCAGTTTCTGGTTCAGGCCCTGCATATTTTTTCTATCTGATGGAAAGTATGATCCGTGCGGGTAAAAATTTAGGACTGGATGAAAAAGTTGCAACTGCGTTAACTCTTCAAACGGCGTTAGGTGCAGCTCAAATGGCAATTACCAGTTCAAACACTCCATCTGAACTTCGTAAGAATGTGACATCGCCAAATGGTACAACACAAGCCGCACTTGAAGTTTTTGACCGTGCACAAATCTCCCAAAATATTCAATCTGCATTGGCTGCTGCACAGAAGCGTAGCCAAGAATTGGCTCAAGAATTGAGTGACAGTGCGAAATAGCTTAAATAGGATAAGACAACTATGGGTGCAAATTCTGCGCTAATTTTTGGAATTTTAATTAATGTCGCGATTTTATTGGTCTTTTTCCGTTTTTTAATGCAATTGGCGGCAGTAAGTCCTTATAATCCTGTGGTTTTATCGACCGTAAAGGCGACTAAAATTGTTGATATTTTTGGCCGAATTTTTCCGACGGTCGCAAAAGGCCGGTTTAATTTAGCTGCGTTAGCTCTTTTAATTATTTTATATTTACTGAAAATTTTCGGTGTGATGTATCTGTCTGGTTCTATGCCAAATAGTCCGATTCATTTAGTGATTCTGACATTTGTGACTATGATTCAGGACTTGATTCGTTTCTGCCGTTATTTAATTTTCGCGACAATCATTTTGAGCTGGGTGGTTATGTTCACTCAATCTCGTTCACCTTATATTGAAGTGATTCAAGATTTAGCTGAACCATTACTCGCACCATTCCGTCGTTTATTGCCTAATATGGGAATGATTGACTTATCGCCAATTTTGGCATTTTTGGCACTCTATATTGCCGAAATTTTAATGAATGAAGTTGCTAAAGTTCTCTTAACTGGTCTTTAAGCTAACTCAATAAAAAGGGCTGTATTTCACAGCCCTTTTTTTATTTCTATTAATTAATGAGCGTCATCCCAGTTTTGTCCTTGTCCTACTTCAACCACTAAAGGCACAGAAATTTCTACAACAGATTCCATGACTTTTGCGATTTGTTTGGAAAGTTCTTCAGCAATGTTTTGATCGGCTTCAAAAACTAATTCATCGTGTACTTGAAGTAGTAATTTGGCTTGATCTTTTGGCAAGATTTTATCGACTTCAATCATCGCAATTTTAATAATATCAGCTGCACTACCTTGTAAAGGTGCATTGATTGCAGCACGTTCGGCAGCCTTACGCACCATCACATTTCGTGCATCAATATCTGGTGTATAAAGACGACGGCCTAAAATAGTTTCAACAAAACCTTGCTCTGATGCAACTTGACGCGTGCGTTGCATATATTCATAGATGCCAGGATAGCGTTGGAAATATTGTTTAATATAATTTTGCGATTCTTGACGTGTGAAACCTAACTGACGAATCAAACCAAACTCAGACATACCATAAAGTAGACCAAAGTTTACTGCCTTGGCTTGACGACGTTGATCATTGGTCACATCTTCGATATCAATCCCCAATACTTCTGCAGCAGTACGGCGGTGAACGTCTTGTCCATGCTGGAACGCATGTACTAAAGCATCATCTTGAGAAAAATGTGCCATTAAACGCAGTTCAATTTGCGAGTAATCGGCAGCCAATAGAACTCGGCCTTCTGGTGCAATGAATGCTTTACGAATCTGACGGCCAATTTGTCTACGAATTGGAATATTTTGTAAGTTAGGATCAGAAGAGGAGAGACGGCCTGTCGCTGTGAGTGCTTGGTGATAACTCGTATGTACACGATGCGTGTCGTTATGAGACTGCTCAACTAGACGGTCCGTATAGGTACTTTTTAGTTTTGCTAAACCACGATGCTCTAGAATAATTTCCGCTAAAGGATGTTCAATTTTTTCTAAAACACTTTCACTGGTGCTGTATTGTCCAGTTGCAGTTTTTTTACCGCCTTTGATTCCTAATTTATCAAATAGGATTTCGCCTACTTGCTTAGGTGAAGCAATATTAAAAGTTTCATCTGCAATTTCCATAGCCTGATTTTCAAGGCCTTCCATGGTTTTTGCAAACTCAACGCTTAATTTATCTAAGAACGCATGATCTAAACGTATACCATCTTCTTCCATGCCTGACAAAATTCGGGCAACCGGCATTTCGATGTTATATAAAATATTTTCTAACTCAGGAAATGGCTTAAGTTTGTTTGAAAGTACTTCATACAAACGATAGGTCACATGTGCATCTTCTGCTGCATAGTGAGCAGCAACTTCAATCTCAATTTGATTAAAAGTTTTCTGCTTTGCACCCTTACCAGCAATTTGTTCAAAAGTGGTGGTTAAGTGGCTTAAGTAGACACGAGCTACATCATCCATGCCATGACGAGTTGCTGCTGCATTTAGTACATACGATGCCAGCATGCTATCGAAATACCAGCCTTTAAGTTCTATACCGTGGTTTGCAAAAATGTGTGCATCATATTTAAGATGGTGACCAATTTTTTTAACCGTTTCATTTTCTAATACAGGCTTAATTTGACCCAGTATTTGTTCACGGTCCAGTTGCTGCGGTGCATTTTCATAATTATGCGCTAAAGGCACATAGTATGCATCTTGTGCATCAAACGCGATTGAAAAACCAACCATCTCGGCAATACGATAATCGAGACTTGTAGTTTCTGTATCAATAGCAAAATGATCAGCATTTTGCATGCGTTGCAAGAGTTGATCCCATGCTTCTTGAGTTAAAACAGTATGATAATTTGCAGTGCCAAGTTGGTCATCTTGACTGGTTAAGCTTGCTTGATCTTCGGTTTCTATAGCGTCAGCCGGTTTAACTTCATCTTGAACGACTACTTGTGAAGCTTGTTGTTTATAAGTAGAGCTGTTCGGATTATTCGGATGATCAAGTGACTGTAACTGATTTCTAAATTCAAGCTCAGTATATAAGTTGCGTAAAGCATCAACATTTGGATCGGTAAGCTTTAATTCATGCCAGTCGAGTTCTAAAGGAAGATCACAGACAATGCTAGCTAACTGGTGATCAAGCTTAATATTGTCTAAATTATCTTTAATATTTTGGCTAATCTTGCCTTTAAGTTGATCAGCATTGGCAATGATATTGTCTAAAGTGCCATATTCAGTCAGTAACTTAGCTGCTGTTTTTGCACCTACACCTGGAACACCCATAATGCCGTCGGATGCATCACCCATTAGCGTTAAATAGTCGATAATCTGATTTGGCCAAACGCCAAATTTTTCAAATACACCGTCGGTGTCCATTACGCGATCTTTAAAGCTATCTTCAAGTTTGACATGATCATTGACGAGCTGAGCCATGTCTTTATCTCCAGTTGAGATAAGTACATGATGCCCTTCAAGCACGGCACGTTTAGCAAGTGTCCCGATAATATCATCAGCTTCAGCGCCAGGAAGACTGTATAAAGGAATCCCTTGAGCTTTAATCAATGCATGTAAATATGGAATCTGTTGAGATAACTCTTCAGGCATGGTTGGGCGATCACCTTTATAAATAGGTGAAAGCTTATGACGGAAAGTTGGCTCAGGCGTATCAAAAATCACGGCCATATGCGTCGGTTGCATACGACGCATAAGTTTCTGAATCGCAGAAATTGCTCCACGTATTGCATTGGTATGTAACCCTGTAGAGGTCGTCAATGGTGGTAATGCATGATATGCACGAAATAAAAAATAGGACCCATCAACCAAGACAAATGGTGGCATTGAACAATTCCTTAATTTGAATTACGGGTATTTTACGTGAAAACGGCTATGAATGCAGGTTTATGATTTTTGCAGTATTTTGTATGTATAAATATACGCTTGTATTGGCTTAAAGTAAGATGACATGTAATGAAGGTGTCATATTGCTAAGCCCATGTATAAAAAAGACAAACAGGGAATGATCATTGTTTTGATCGCTTTGACTTTGTTTTTAGCCATTTCAATTGGTTTTAAATTCCAGAGTGTTGTTGCTGCTTTATCTATTGCACTCGTGGTAGTACTGGTTCAGTTATTATCAAATCTGCATCAGCGTCTGACTCATTTAGAACAACAGTTTTCTCAGCAGAAAAAACCACTTTATTCTATTCATACACAAACAATAGTGATTTATGCAGCCGCCTTGGTTGCATTAGTTGCTTATATGAATCACTGGATGTGGATTGCTGTTGGGGCATTACTGGTTTTATTGCTATGTTTGATTCAAACAATTAGTGCGTTTCATACTCGACTGTTATACCTTGAGTCGGCAAAACCAACTGTTCATGTAAACGAAACTCTACAAACAGAAATTATAACTCCAGCGGTAGTGCAAGTTGATTCCAATAGTACAGACACGTTAATCCCTGTTGAAACGGCAATTTTAAATCAAACAGAACAACCAACTCATGTAAAGAGTACATGGTGGCAACCAGCAGTCGATTGGATGGTCCATGGTAATCCAATTTTAAGAGTTGCGGTGGCTGTGTTGATGGTTGGGGTGGTGTTGTTATTGCGTTTCGCAAGTGAACACTGGCAACTTGGTTTAGGTGTAAAACTTGGTTTTATTGCAATTGCCGGAGGTGTATTAACGGCATTTGGATATAGCTTGCAAAAGAAAAATCAACTTTTTGCTGTGGCATTGCAGGGTGTAGGACTAGCTGTTGTATTCCTAACACTCGTGTTCTCACATCATTTTGGTGTAATTGCCAATCTAACTACAGCCAGTATTCTGTTTACGATCTTATTGGCTATTACGGTATTCCTAAGTTTAAAACAACAAGCTATTTATTTGGCAATTTTAGCACTCGGCATGGCCTATGCAGCCCCTTTAGTTATTCCACAATATCGTCCAGATGTAGTCTTCCTATTCAGCTACTATTTGGTAATTAACTTAGCAGTTGCTGCGGTTAATTTTATTCAGCCTTGGAAAATCTTAAATCAGATTGCTTTCTTTGCCACGATGTTTATTGGTGGTAGTGCGATAGGTTTTTATGCAGAACCAGCAAAATTTGACACATTAGACTGGATTTTATGGCTACATATAGCTCTGTTTATTTGGCTTAGTGTCCGTTATAGCCAAAATATATCTCGAGTTTCAGCACGTGAACAACAAGAAGGCATTCGTTTACCTCCGCTCTTAGATGTCGGTCTTATTTTTAGTGTGCCTGTATTAGGCTTTACGCTACATGCCTATTTAGTCCATGAGTCTACTCAAGCGTTGACGATTGGTGCTGCTGTTTTGGCTGGTACTTATGCGGTATTAACTTTCTGGATCAAAAAGACCCATCCTCAACTTTCAGTTCTTGCTAAAAGCTTTTTCATCCTTGCCGTTGCATTTTTCGCCTTAATCTTTCCACTCGCGAAAGGGGCACATTGGACTGCGATTGGTTGGGTTGCTCAAGGTACGGCCCTCATTGTATGGGGAGTAACTGAGCGCTACCGTTTGAGCCGATATATTGGTGTAATTTTAGTTTTACTCAGTTCGGTTGCATTGTTTTATCAATTTTGGGCGAATGCAGAGTTCCCGACGCTAAGCACAAGCATTTATGCAATTGCCCAATTCATTTCGGCCTATTATTTATTGCAATACAACAGTAAAGAGCAACACTATTTTAGCGCCAGCATGTTTAGCGGCATTTTCTTATGCTTAGGTATGTATGTGGGCGCTATCGCTGGTATAGAAATTTTGACATGGCAACATCATGGCTTAAGCCCATATTTGATGATTGCGATACTATTATTATCAATATTTAGTGTAGTGGTTCACTACAAACTAAGAGTCCAATGGCAGAGCTTACAGTTAAGTTTAATTAGCCTGTTATTATTGTTAATTTTGGGTGAGGCCTTTACCAGTCAAGTATTCAGCATGTTTAAATGGCGGAGTATATTACAGCAGGGTACTTTCCTCATTGCAGCAACGCTTCTTAGTGCTTTATTCATTATGGCTCAACCGCAATCAGGTCAGTTTGGATCTTTAAAGGTCTGGTCTGGTTTAAGTTGGCTTGCATTAGCGATGATTGGTTTGGCGATCTTTCCACAAATGCCAATAGTTGCTTTGGCTTTTGTACCCGTAGTTTATTCACTCTGGGCGTATAAGTCCCATAAAACTGCTTTGTTACATCAAATTCCGGTGTGGTGTTTAAGTTTACTTTGGTTGCTTGTGGTGAGTGTCGATATCCATTCTGCCGAGTACCTTTACTTTGTTCCTTTGATCAGCTTAACTGACTTCCTTTCAATTTCAGTATTTGCTGGTCTACTCTTTATTATTTATCAGCATGCTTTTGATCAAGATAAATCACTGGAATGGACTTTTAAAATTACAACAATTCTAGTGGGGTTGTTGGTATTCAGTAGTGTGGTGGTCAGAGGCTTGCACTATTACTGGGCAACACCACTCTGGAGTGCTGCAATTTGGACAAATGGAATCGTACAGTTAAGTCTGACATTGCTTTGGGTAATCTTGGCATTTATTTTAACTACATTCTCTAGCCGAAAAATGATTCGTCAATTATGGTTTGTAGGTGCTGCACTTTTAGGGATTGTGGTATTAAAGCTGATTTTGCTTGATCTATCGCAAAGTGCGACTTTAACTCGAGTCATTTCATTTATTGGCGCGGGTGGGGTAATGTTGATTATTGCTTATCTTGCGCCATTACCACCATCATCCGCTGTACAGAAAAATGAAGAGCCTAAGCTTTAGGCTCTCGATTTAATTCTTTTTGATTACTGTATTGATCGATATCATCTTCAGCAAAAACACTAGATGGTCGATCAATCAAACCCATTTTAGGAACAGGAATTTCAATTCGGTTATCTAAAAATCCATTTCGAATTCGTTCTTGCATCTCATCTCGAACTTTTAAAGAGTTCTCTTGTCGACACCACATTGTAAATAAAAGCTCAATTGATGATTCTCTGAATGCGGTCACTGTAACAGCAGGCTTTGGGTCATCTAATACAAGTGGATAATGAGCTGCTACATTCAGTAAAACCTCACGAACTTTAATGATGTCTTCATGGAAGTTGATTGCGAGCGTAATTGGAATACGTCGTATAGGATATTTAGATAAGTTGTGCACGGGAGCACGAATGAGTTGTTCGTTTGGCAAACGAATATAGACATTGTCTAATGTAAGTAGCTTAACCGAAAGCAAATCAATCGAGATCACTTCACCTTCAATTGTATTTCCACGAATGAGCGTAATCTGGATCGTATCACCGACTTCAAATGATCCTTCACCAATCAAAAATAAACCACTAATCAAGTTACTGGCTGATGTTTGCGATGCGAAACCGAGCGCTACGGTTAAAATTCCTGCCGCGCCAAGAAATACACTCAGTTTAAAACCAGCTTCTTTTAAACTCGTCATAATGAAGAGTAAGAAAATAAAATAAAAAATACCGCGACGCCACACCAGACGTTGATGAGCATTAAAACGTGAGCCAATGGTTCTAATAAATGTATTTGAAATAATACGGGCAAGAACAAAACCAATAAAACACAGCACAACACCGACTAAAATTTCACTAATACGTTCGGTATTGATATTGGTAAATATGCTTGTGAGGCTATCAGCGATATCCTTAGGAATACTTGTATCAGCCATATAAACCTCTTAAAAGAATGAATCAAACATATTGAATAATGCTCCACCAGGTGAACGTGGTGGGTGAACATAGGTCACTTCACCAGCAAGAGGGGGCGTACGGTTTTCAATACGAATTCGTGCAGGACGATCAGAACCTTCATAATAAACTTTAATTTGAGAAGTCCATAAACGGCCAGTACTTTCACTATAAAAAAGAGGTAGAGCTGTAACGGGCACGTTCATGCGGTCAAAACGTAATTGATGATTACTGGTGTTGTGAAAATCAATTGGGGTTACAGCACGAAAAGCACGAGGTGTTAACAGGTTCAAATCGGTACGCCCATCGACAGAAGTGGCATAACAAATTTCACCTTGCTGGGCATTTGGACCAAACCACGTATCTTTAGGCTGAATCACAGGAATCTCAAACAAAGGCTCATGCTGACTTTCAACTAAACCTGCAATCCATAGGGGGGTACTAATATAAAGAGTTCCGCGTTGACCTGCTGGAATGTAGATAGGATCAACGGGTTTAATGACTACAGAACGATCTGCCAGACGGGGCATAAGTAAAAATTCTGGATTAGTTTTCCGAAACATGTAGCGTTCTACTTGAACAGTATGCGGAAAGGCAAAATTCGGATCGGCAATTGGATGCCAATCTTGCTCATTATCGTCTTGAAGAGATGGGCGATAATATTCGATACGCCATTCTTTTATACCGCGCGTTAGACGAAAAAGCATTGAACCGAATTGCCATGCTTTGGACTGGTTAATTTCAAAGTGCTGCTCTCCCCACCATTTTAAGGAATTTTGGGGGCGAGGCTGATATTCATTATTTTCAAACAAGACGTAAAATTCCTCTACCGAGTTGTTAAACAGACTTCACGCTGTAATCTGCTTAGAGTACACTCAAAATCATCTTACTCATCATTATAAATTGTGATGCAAATATTGAAACAAATACAAGTTCCATATAGTTTTGCCAAGCGTCATGGTGTTTTATTTCGTTATGACGGTGATCAAGTATTTATTATTAGACGTCAAAACACTGAAAAAATTGCATTGCAGGAAGCAAGACGAATTCTAGGTAAGCCAGCTCACTTCCAATTATGTACTGAACAAGAATTTAATACGCTCTTAAGTACAAGCTATGCCGGCGATACAGGGGAATCACAACAAGTTGCAGCAGGTTTAGAAGATCATCCTGATTTATTAAGTTTGGCCGATCAGGTTCCTGAGACAGAAGATTTGATGGATCAGGAAGATGATGCTCCAATTGTTCGTCTGATCAATGCACTACTTTCAGAGGCAATTCGAGTAGGGGCTTCTGATATTCACATTGAAGCTTTCGAAAAGAAATTATCTGTACGATTACGTGTAGATGGTCAATTACGTGAAGTTGTACAGCCGCGCCGTGAGTTGGCACCGTTGCTGGTTTCACGTATTAAAGTCATGGCAAAACTCGATATTGCAGAAAAGCGAGTGCCACAAGATGGACGTATTTCTTTACGCCTTGCTGGCCGAGAAGTAGATGTTCGTGTTTCGACTTTACCATCTTCACATGGTGAACGGGTCGTAATGCGTTTGCTTGATAAACAAGCTGGTCGACTTAATATGATCCATTTGGGACTGATGGCAAATGACTATGAGCGTTTAACTCAGTTAGTACATCGTCCTCATGGCATTATTTTGGTCACAGGGCCTACAGGTTCGGGGAAAACAACGACTTTGTATGCAGCCTTATCTGATCTAAATGATAATACGCGCAACATCTTAACTGCCGAAGATCCGATTGAATATCAACTTGAAGGCATTGGTCAAACACAAGTCAATACCAAAGTGGATATGACGTTTGCTCGTGCTTTAAAAGCAATGTTACGTCAAGATCCAGATGTGGTGATGGTAGGTGAGATTCGTGACTTGGAAACGGCTGAAATTGCAGTGCAAGCATCGTTAACTGGACATTTGGTTTTATCGACACTACATACCAATACAGCTATTGGTGCGGTTACTCGACTTAAAGATATGGGGATTGAACCCTTCTTATTATCAAGCTCTTTAATTGGGGTGATTGCTCAACGTTTGGTTCGTACCTTATGTCCACATTGTATGACATGGCGTGAAGCTGATACTTTTGAAAAACAGGTTTTTCAACATATTCATAATGAACCATTGTTGCAGTTACCTGAAGCCAAAGGGTGTGACCATTGCTCACATTTAGGCTTTAATGGACGTACAGCCATTTATGAAATCGTACCAGTTGATGAACCGATGCGTCGTCTCATTCATGGTAATGCGGCTGAATATGAATTAGAAAATCATGCTCGTGAGTATTCAGGTTCTATTCGTGATGATGGTCTGCGCAAAGTACTCGCAGGTAAAACGACACTTGAAGAAGTGCTTCGAGTAACCAATGAGGCAAGCGAAGTCTAATCTGTAACACGTAATAAAAATGCCCGATATGATTCGGGCATTTTTTATATCGAAACTTATTCAGTCACAATATTAAAAGTTACATCAATATTGTTGCGAGTTGCATTTGAATATGGGCAAACAATATGAGCTGCTGCAACTAATTTTTCAGCTTCTTCACGGTCCATACCCACTAAGTAAACATTTAAAGTTACTTCGATGCTAAAACCTGTAGGAATTGGACCAATACCTACTTCACCTTCTACGTAAGCATCTTTACTAATGTTAAATTTATCGCGGTTTGCAACAAATTTTAAAGCTCCTAAAAAGCATGCTGAATAGCCAGCTGCAAATAATTGCTCAGGGTTTGTTACGGCACCACCAGCGCCACCCATTTCTTTAGGTACACCAAGTTGTACATCTAATACACCGTCAGATGAAGTTGCACGGCCATCACGACCACCGGTTGCTTTAGCTTTTGCACGATAAACAACTTTTTCTAATGACATCGTTTTTATTCCTAAAATAAATTGAATACAAATATATCGTACACGACTTAATTATTTTGACAAGTATATTTTTTGAAAAAATTGCTGTTTATTTAACTAGGTTTGTACGGAGTTTGGTAAGTTGATCTTTCAAGCCTAATAGTGTTGTCATGTCACATGAACTTGCTTCTAGTACGCCTGCGGGAATATCCAATGCTTGATCTTTTAATTTTTTTCCTTCATCGCTAAGTGTAATAATCACTTGTCTCTCGTCTTGAGTTGAGCGGGTACGATGAAGCAAATGCAGCGCTTCTAACTTTTTCAAGATAGGAGTGAGAGTGGATGATTCTAAAAAAAGTTTGGTGCCAATTTCTGAAACAGTCACTTCATCCTGTTCCCACAAAACTAACATCACTAAATATTGGGGATAGGTAAGCCCCAAAGGCGCGAGAAGTTTTCGGTAGAGCTGATTAAGAGCTAAATTTGTTGAATAAATGAGGAAACATAATTGATTCTCAAGCTTTAAGTTTTGACAGTCTTGGTCCATATATTCCTCAAAGAAACTCATATTGCTTTTGTAGTATATCGCGTTCTATTCAGTTTCTTAAATGTTCATCAGAATAGGTTATGAATAAAGTAAATTAAGGGATATAAAAAATGGAATAATTACATCAATTACTCCATAATATAAAAATATTTTAGATAAAATTGTCTACCACAGATCTGCAATTTTTTTCATTAAACGCGCACGATATTTAGCGGTAGGATTATTTGCATTGCGTTGTTGCTCTTGTTCATAAAAATCTTGCCATGCAGTAATCATTTCAAGCGTTGTTCCTTGTTTTTTAATCATAGAAACATCTGCTGGCTGAATATTTTCTAAACGTTGTCTTGCGCCTTCTGCGCCAGTGCCCCATCCAATTATTCTTTGGCCAAATGCAGGCAAAGGAATATCTTTAGGTGTAGAGGGAAGAATATCTGATTTGAGCTGTGCTGTTGGTGAAACGAAATGATTCGTTGTCCCAAACTCAGCATAACAATGAATATTTGCCCCCAAGCAAAAAAAGCTAAATAAGTATTTCCACATGAATAATTAAACTTTTAATAGTGAATTAATTTACGGTGTGTCATTAGAGGCATTGAAGAGCGGACGAGATCTTGCGCTGTTAGATCAAAGGGCACAGTAATTAAACCATTTCCTTCATATCCAATCATACTTAAAATTTGGCCACGACTATCAGTTGCCCCAGAGTGTCCCCATGTCTGTCGTTTTTCACCATGCCAGCCCTGTTGTGCTGCACCTAAAACATAACATTGGCTATCCATTGCCCGAGCTTGTAACAAAAGCTGCCAGTGCATTTCTCCAGTTGTATAGGTAAATGCAGCAGGGGCAGTAAGAATATGAGCGCCTTGTTGTCTTAGCGTTAGAGCAAGCTCTGGAAAACGCAAGTCATAACATACCATTAAGCCAATATTGCCAAAAGGAGTAGATGTGACTACTACGTCTGTTCCTGGTTCAAAGAAACGAGATTCCTGATAACCACCGACAGCATCACCCACTTGTACATCAAATAAATGGATCTTGTCATAACGCGCTTCTGTACGCTCAGGGCTAATACAGAGGCTAACAGTTCGGACGCGACCATCTTGAATAGTGGATCCATCTGGACGGAATGGGCAAGGTAAGGTGCCAGCCACAATCCAGATTTGATATTGATGTGCGAGTTTCTCAAGCCTTTGTTGAATAGATTCAAATTGCTCAGCAGTTTCACGTTGTTTTCCAGCAGCAAAACATACAAAGTTTTCGGGGAAAACAATCAAACTGGCATTTTGTGCCTTGCTCTGTTGAATCAAAGACTCAATGACTTGAAAATTATTTTCAATATCATCTTGAGAGTTCATTTGAGCAACAGAAACGAGGGTCATATTCTAATCCGGCTTAATGGTGAAAATCAGGCATTTTGCTTGTCCGATACCTGTTCAAGAGTATCTTGTTCTTTCTGTAACTGCTTAACAAGTGGCTCAAACATATTCTGATTGTTTGCATTGAGTTTCATCAATGTCTTATGTGCATCCAGAACAGTTCTTAGCATTGCATTATGAGTTATTTGTTCATCTGTTAACGTTAATGTGCAAACGTTAGGATCACCACAATAATTCAAAATGACAAAAACCTGCCCTAGCCCCATACTATTGGCTAAGGTTGTGATATCTGGATTGGTAGATAGCATCACAGCTTGAATATGATGAGTCTGTTTAAGCTTTAAACCCAGCTTAGCTAGGATGCCTAATACAGTACTATCAATAAATGTTGTTTGGGTTAAATCAACGATTGCACCTACAACATTCTCTTGCTGTTCAATTCTGTTTAAAAGTTTGTCTAGACTTATACAAGAATGGGCTCGCACTTCACCAATAAGTTTGAAAATATGCGTTCCATTTAAACTTGCATATTCAACATGACCTGTTGACATATAAATGCCATTTTCAGAGAAGGATAGAAAAATTATCACATAGTGCCATCCCAGACTCAAGAGTCCTTAAGTCGTATATTATGTAATTAATTGATTCGTAAATTAATTCATTCGACAAAGACTGAAGATGGCAATATCGTCGGCCACATGATCGGGTGCTTGAAATGATTGATTTTGCAAATGATGGACCAATTGTTGGAACTGATCGTTTAAACCGCCATCAAAAGGTTCGAGGGCTCCGTCTGAGCAAACAATGAAGCGAGCATGGCGATTTAATGTACAAATATGCTCTTCAACTTCAAGTTCATCAGTTAAACCTAAGGGGAAACTGCTCGTTGTTAGAATCTTCGGTGCCTGATTAGGTTCAAAAATGATAGGAGGCGGATAATGTCCAGCACTTGACCAGCGAAGAGTATGTGTTTCGAGGTTTAAAATACCCACCACAATCGTAATGTGCTTTTCGATATTCTCTTGAACTAACATCCCATTTAATTTTTTTATTAATTGTCTTGGGGTCTTAGAGCGACCATGAAATGCTGCCATCCATGATGTTAATAAACTACTGGTTACACCATGACCTGAAACATCAGCAAGATAGAATAAAACTTCTTTATCATTTAATTTCCAATAGTCGTACCAATCACCGGAAAGATAAGCTGAAGGCTGAAAGAAAGTTTCGACTTCATAATTTAATAGATCAATTGGATTAGGCAATAAACGTTTTTGCAGTTCAGCAGCCGAAGGTAAATCACGACTATCTTGATTACGCTTATATTGAGCATCAATTCTTGATAGGGCTTTATTTAAATCGCTAGGTAACTGATTCCACACCCAGCCTGCAAGAGCACCTGCTTCCCATGCATGCGCTAAAGCGGTACCTTCATGTTCAAAAGCAATTACGACCGTTGGCAAATTCCATTTATAAGTCAGGAAATCTTGTACATCTGCAATTGCAATGATGGTTGGATCATATAAATCTAAATCATCTATGTTAATGACTTGTAAGCCTGGCAGTTTATCCAAAGCTTGCTCTAAATAAGGAATAGAGCGTGTCGGTTTAATAAAATACATAGAAGATATGGTAGTCCTTTTATATGATCACTTTATTCATCATAGAGTATGTATGATCAAAATCAAGGTATTGCCGAACTCTTAATCCAAGCAACACCTTTATTTCATGTTAAGGGTTTTGATTCTCATCTGGTGTATCTTCTGAGTCATCATCAATGAAAGACACATCGGCTGAATCGCCCTTTTTCTCTGCAATTTGGAATGCTTTACGCTGGAGGTATAAGTCCCGAATCATAGCGTATTGATCACCTTGTAAGGTTTGATCTAAGTCAAGATATTGGGCGCGTGTATCTACAGCTTGTAATAGATTACTCGACCAATAAAGACCTTCTTGATCATCCATAACGTATTTTTGTGGACGAGCTTGAGCATCTACTGCTAAACCAAAACCATCACGTAAGGTGCTTGGACCAAAAAAAGGCAACATAAGGAATGGGCCAGAAGGAACGCCATAGTAGCCAAGAGTTACACCAAAGTTCTCTTCTTCAGTTGGTAAACCTAAGCGACTTGCTGGGTCAGCCAAACCAAGAGTGGTTAAGGTGTTAATTGTAAATCGACCTAAAGTTTTTGCTGCACGGCCAGGACGGCCTTGAATAAGCTGATTGACAGCATTCCAAGGTTCACCAAGATTTTTACGGAATTGGCGATAAGAACCACGTACATCTTCTGGGGTTTTTTCTCTATATTGAACAGCAACTGGGCGTAAAAAATTGCGATCCAACATATCATTAAAAGAATAAATTGGACGGTTCAATGATTGCAAAGGATCTTTGACAAGATCTGGTTGAGCTGCATTTGCATTAATTTTTAAATCTTTAACTTTAATATTTTTTAAATCTTTAATAATTTGGGAACGGGGATGGTTTGGCCCTGTTTCTTCTAATGAACTCGCATTAGCAGATTCACTTACCGTGTTTTCTTGAGCATATATAGAGGTACAAACACCTACAGATAACACGCTTAGTAAAATTAAATTAGAATAATTCATATAATTCCTTAACCGCCAGCCAGGCTAATACTTAATGTGCAGTTGGGTGGAGATATGTTTTAATACAAAATTGATAACCTATTATCAATGTAAAATTGATCAAATAATATAGATAAAATGCTAAAAAGGCTAAAAAACGAACATGTGATAATATTAAATTAAAAAAGGGGTTGCTAAAGGAATTTAATGGTCTATAATGCACATCCATCGGCGGTGATGCG